>CAIMWS010000402.1 GCA_903845125.1 uncultured Verrucomicrobiota bacterium | reverse complement strand
CCGGGGGCGAATTCCGGCGTCTATTTCCATACCCGATTCCAGGAGATTGGCTGGCCGGACCTGGGCTTTGAAGTGCAGGTCAACAATACTGCCACCGGGGAGGGAGGATACCGGGAACTGAAAAAAACGGGCAGCCTTTATGGCTTCAGGAACATTTATAAATCTTTGGTTAATGATCGGGAATGGTTTCAGATGCTCATCTCGGTGAAGGGCAAAAGGGTGCAAATCCGCTTGAACGGGATTTTGGTGGTTGATTACGTGGAACCGGCCACCCCGGTGATTCTGCCCGGCTACGGGGGGCGTTTTCTCTCCCGAGGCACCTTTGCGCTGCAATGCCACGATCCGGGCAGCCAGGCGAGTTTTAGAAACATTTATGTAAAACCTTTGCCGGACGATCTCGCCGAAGATCCGCCGGTTCCGCCCGCGGCCGATGCTGCCTTCGCCAATATTCTGAAACTCGGCCTCGATAATTTCCCCGTCGTCGATCTCCACGGCCACTTGAAGGGTGGATTGACCATTGCCCAAGCTCTGGAGTGGTCCCGTCAGACCGGCATTTTTTATGGCATAGCCCCCAACTGTGGGGTCGGTTTTTCGATCACCAACGATGCCGGCATCCACCAATATTTGCGGGAGATGCGCGGCCAGCCCGTGTTTTTGGGGATGCAGGCCGAAGGCCGGGAATGGGTGCGCCTGTTTTCGCCGGAGGCAGTCGCCCGGTTTGATTACGTATTCTCCGATGCCATGACCTTCACCGATCAGACCGGTCAGCGCACAAGGCTTTGGATCAACGACGAGGTCCGTATAACCGATAAACAGGCGTTTATGGATTATTACGTGGCCCAGATTCAAAAGGTGCTGGCGAACGAACCGATCGATATCTACGTGAATCCCACTTTCTTGCCGGAAATCATCGCCTCCGAATACGACAGCCTTTGGACTCCGTCCCGCATGGAAAAAGTCATTGAGGCCGCCTTCCGGAGCGGGGTGGCGATCGAAATCAATTCCCGCTACCGCATTCCCAGCCCCGCTTTCATCAAGCGGGCTCACAAAGCCGGGGTCAAATTCTCCCTCGGCACCAACAACGGAGCCGCTGACTTGGGCCGCATGGAATACGGCTTTGAAATGGTCCGGGAATGCGGTTTGACCTGGCAGGATATGTTCATGCCCAAGCCCGACGGTCAAAAACCAATCCAAGTCAAAGGATTCAAACGGTCGAATTAGTTTTTGCCCTCACGTTGCAAAGCGAGAGTTTGAAGTTGGCTTTGATTGCCTCTGGCATCCCCGGCCGTGAGGACCAGTTCCCCGGCCGGATATTGCCGCACCAACGGTCATTGGTGCAATGGCCGATGCCGTTTGAATTTCCATTTCCAGGCCGTATCTTGTGGGCTTGATTATGCGCACGAAGCGTTTGAGTTTCAAAAAACCGGGGGTGGGAAGTTCCATGGTCTGGCTGGCCAGCCTTTGGCTCAGCCTTTGGCGCCCATCGGCTTTCGGCCAATTATTCCATTTTCCGGAACCCAGCCATGGCCTCATCTACACCAATCCAGCCACCGTATGGGATGAAGCCATGCCGCTAGGCAACGGCACCCTGGGCGCCTTGGTTTGGGGTGACGGCCACCCGGTAAAAATCTCCCTCGATCGCACCGATTTGTGGGATTTAAGCCCGGTGCCCGAATTTTCCTCCGAGTATGGCTGGCAGCAGATGCGGCAATGGCATAACCAAGGCAAGGACGATGACCTGAAACGGCTTTATGAAAAACCATACGGATTGCCAGCCCCCACGAAAATCCCCGCCGGCCGCATCGAGATTGAATTGAGCGGCGAAACCACCTTCCAAAAGGCGTTTCTGCATTTGCGTGATGCCAGCGCACAATTGGATTTTGGTCCGGGTTTGCGGATGCGCATTTTTACCCATGCCCTAAAACCGGTTGGCTTCATCCAGGTCGAGCAGGGCAGGGGAGGCGGCAACGCGGAAGCTGCAAACGGGATTTCCATCATCGCCCGGTTGGTGCCACCCCCATTCAGCGGACCGGCCCCTGCCACCCTGGACGGAAGCGACGCCGGTGGTCTGGCCCAGTTCGGTTATCCGGCTCCGGTGGTTTCAGCTGGACCCAATTTCCAGACTTATTTCCAGCCGGGCACCAATGGCTTCAGTTTTGCGGTGGCGTTGCGCTGGAAAAAGGAGGATCAAACCTGGCTGGGAACGTGGTCCATCGCCTCTTCCCTGGAAAGCCCGGATCCACTGGAAACTGCCAACGCCCGTGCGGAGGAAGCCCTGCGGGGCTCCTATATGATCCAGTTTGTCGATCACCGCGCCTGGTGGCGGGATTACTGGTATCAATCCTCGGTATCCCTGCCCAACGCCCTCCTGGAGCGCCAATGGTACCTGGAACAATATAAATTCGGATCGGCCAGCCGGCGCGGCAGTCCGCCGGTCAACCGGCAAGGGCCTTGGACAGCCGACAATGGCGGCCTGCCGCCTTGGAAAGGTGATTATCGCCACGATCTAAACACGCAATTGTCCTATTGGCCTGGTTATGCCGCCAACCATCTGGATGAGGGTTTGGCCTTGCTCGACTGGCTATGGACCACCCGGTCCAATTGCCTGGCGTGGACCCGCCGTTTTTACGGTCTGCCGGGGCTCAATGTGCCGGGCGCCGCGGATTTGAAAAATAATCCCATCGGCGGCTGGCCGCAATATGCCCATTCGGCAACCACTGCCGCAGGGCTGGCCCAGCATTTTTACTGGCATTGGAAATTCAGTGCCGATCGGGATTTCCTAAAAAACCGGGCCTTTCCCTACCTGCGCGACGCCAGCCAATTCCTGGAGGCTTTTACGGCGGAAAAGGATTCCGCGGGCCGGCGCACTCTGCCGTTAAGCAGCTCACCTGAAATCAACGACCATCGTCCTGAAGCCTGGTTCAAAACCGTCACCAATCACGATCTGGCGCTGGCCCGCTGGCTGTTTTTCGCCACCTCGGAATTGGCGGATGAGCTTAAAATGGTGGAGGAAGCCGCGCATTGGAGAACCGTGTTTTTGGAGATGCCCGAGTTCAGCCTGGGAGAGGACGGCCGCTTGCTGGTGGCGCAGAATGTGCCGCTGCCGGGTTCCCACCGGCAATTGAGCCATTTGATGGCCATCCATCCTTTGGGGCTGATCGATCCGTCCCAAGGCCGGGATGCCATCAAGATCATGGAAGCATCCGTGCGGGATTTGGATCGCCAGGGCACGGATGCATGGTGTGGCTACAGTTACGCTTGGTTTGCCAACCTGCTGGCCCGTCTGCACGAAGGGGAACGCGCAGAACGAGCCCTCGAAATCTTTTGCTCGGCTTTCACCCTGCGCAACAGCTTCCACTGCCATGGCGACCAGTCAGGCACAGGTTATTCCAAGTTCACCGGCCGGCCCTTTACCCTGGAGGGCAACTTCGCCATGGCGGCAGGTCTTCAGGAAATGCTGCTGCAAAGCCATAGCGGCCGGATCGAAGTTTTTCCGGCTATCCCCAGCCACTGGACCAATGTTTCCTTCACAACTCTACGTGCCCAAGGGGCGTTCCTGGTTTCAGCCGAGCGGCGCAACAGCCAGACCACCCAAGTGATCATTCAGGCTGAAAAAAACGGGAAATGCCGGGTTTTGTCCCCCTTCAACCGCCGGGAATTAGTTTACCCCATGCTCGCGGACCAGACCCTCATTTTAACAGCCCAGGATACCATTTTGACTGACGAATGGAGCAAGGATGGCGAAGGGGATGACGTGCCTGCAAAGAAATCCAGCAGGAAGAGTAAAAAGCCATGATCGTTTGCTTCAGCCTCGCCGCTACGGGCAGGTTGGTGGATCACTCCTGCGCGATCAACGTGTTCTCCACGTCCCGAGGGTGATCCCAAACCCCATCGTTCAGCGGGTTGCCGTTCCGCAAGAGCCCCAGCGGGGTGACAGAAGGCATTCCAGGGAGATCACATCAAATTAATATGTGTCATTATAACTATATTAATATTACAAATATATAGTAGATAAAAAGCAGTATATTGGGATCTTAACGCGTCAGCCAGAAAAGGGGATTCATGGGTTTTGGGTGAGGGCGTTATTCACGGTTCCCGTTGCTGGGCTGCTGTATTTGTCCTTTTCAGGGCTGGTGCCGGATGCTTCCGGGCTGCTGTTATCGCCGCCCGGCCAGGGAACTGGAGGAGGAGAGCGAATAATCCCCATGGCGGTTCAGTGCCGCGTGGCGCGGGAAACCACGGCAGTGCCAGGGCGGTGGCAAGCCTTTGGGCAAAACGGGGAGGCCCTTCACCGGGCGGAAGCTGTCACCCGCGCCGGCAAGTGGTCAATGCCACAGGGCATGGAGGGCTTCTTCGACGGGAGTGCGGGTGTCGAGGAGGCGGTATTGAGCCAGGCAGTCGGCGCAGCCGCGGCGCAGTTCGTCCAGGTATTTGAGGACTTCCTGGCGATAGGCTTCGCGGATCTCATCGGCCTGGATCACGAGCCTGGCGCCAGTTTCCAGCTCCCGTAGTTCCACGAGGTTCTCGAAGCCCGGGTCCAGTTCAGCGGCGTCGAGGACGTGCAGGACGCAAAGCTCGTGCCCGTTGTGGCGCAGGTGCTGGAGGCCGCGGAGGATTTCGGCGGGATCCTGCAGAAGGTCGGAGATCACCACGACCAGGCTGCGGGAGCGGACTTCCTCAGCCAGTTGGTGCAGGGCAGCGGCCAGACCGGTGCGGCCCCGGGGCTGGATCTCCTCCAGGGCCAGGAGCATGGGGCGCAGGCCCTCCAGGGTGCGGGACGGGGGGATTTGCTTGACGACTGCCTCGTTGAAAAGCGTGAGGCCGGCGGCATCGCCCTGGCTGGCGAGGAGATACATGATGCTGGCGGCCAGCGTGGCGGCATAATCCAGCTTGGTGCCAGGGCCCAGGAGGCGGAAGGCCATGCTTTCGGAGGTATCCAGGAGGAGGTAGCCGCGGAGGTTGGTTTCCTCCTGGTAGCGTCGGATGACGTAGCGGTCGGTGCGGGCATAAACCGCCCAGTCGATCAGGGCCGGGGAGTCGCCGTGGGTGTATTCGCGGTAGTCGGCGAACTCCACGGAGGAGCCATGGTGGGGGGAGCGATGCACGCCCTGGAGGCCGCCCTCGACCGGCAGGCGGACCTTGATGGCCAGGCGGCGCAAACGGCTCTCCAGCCCGGCCGGCAGATATTTATAGGCGCCGTCCATCAGTATTTGGGCTCTTTGATGGTGTCGAGGATTTGGGCGACGATCTGGTCCGTGCCGACACCCTCGCTGGCGGCGGTGAAATTGCGGAAGATGCGGTGGCGCAGGACGGTGAGGGCGAACTCCCGGACATCGGCGCAGGAGACGCTGAACCGGCCCTGGAGGAGCACGTGGGCCTTGGCGGCCAGGAGCAGGTATTGGCCGGCGCGGGTGCCGGCGCCCCAGCGCACCCAGCGTTTGATGCAGTCCGGGGCGTCCTCGCTTTCGGGCCGGGTGGCGCGGACGAGGTTCAGCGCGTAGAGGGCCACGTGCTGGCTCACGGGCACCTGGCGGACGATCTGCTGGAACCGGAGCACCTCGGCGGCCGTCAGCACCGGATTCAATTGGGCTGCTTCGCCGCGGGTGGTATCCAGCAGGATGCGCTGCTCCTCGCCGGCGCTGGGGTAGCGCAGGTGGATGCAGAACATGAAACGGTCCAACTGCGCCTCGGGCAAGGGATAAGTACCCTCCTGCTCGATGGGATTCTGGGTGGCCAGGACCATGAAGGGATCGGGCAGGTTGTGCGTGGCGCCGGCGATGGTCACCCGGTGCTCCTGCATGGCCTCGAGGAGGGCGGCCTGGGTTTTGGGGGGGGTGCGGTTGATCTCATCCGCCAGGAGCAGGTTGGCAAACAGCGGGCCGTGGTGGAAGCGGAACTTTCGTTTGCCGGTGGCGGAGTCTTCCTCGAGGATGTTGGTGCCGGTGATGTCGGAGGGCATGAGGTCCGGGGTGAACTGGATGCGCCGGGAAAGGAGGTTCACGGTTTGGCCCACCGCCCGAACCATCAGCGTCTTGGCCAGACCGGGCACGCCCACCAGCAGGCAATGGCCGCGCGCCAGCATGGCCACCAGCACCTGCGCCAGCACGGCTTTCTGGCCGATGACGACCCGGGCGATCTCGTCCAGGATCTTTTCCTTCAACTGGCCCAGCCGGGCGATCTCCTCCTCCCGGGCCATGGCAATCTCCGGTTCCGGAGCCACCAGGGTGAAGCAGAAGTCGACGTCGCCCAGCTTGAACAGGGTGCCCTCCTCCAGGTTCAGGGAGGCGACCCGCTGGCCATTGACCACGATGCCGTTGCGGCTCTCCAGGTCGGTGAGGCGGAAGCGGCCATCGACTTTTTGGATGACGGCGTGCTGCCGGGAAATGGATTCGTCCGGGATGCAGACGTCATTTCCCTCCAGGCGCCCGATGCGGCAGGTGTCCTGGAGAGTGAATTGGAAATCCTGGTTATAGCGCCGGTAAGTGAGGGTGGGCATAAGTCACGTAGGGGTTTGCGCGTGGGGGTTCAATGGGTCATGGCGTAAAGGATGAGGTTCACCCCCAGTTGGAGGGCGGAGCTGGTTTCATAGGCCCTGGCCAGGGGGTGCTCCAGCCCTTCCCAGCCGGCCTCCAGGTCGTAGGGGCTGTAGATGATCTTGAGGTCGCCATGGAGCAGGATGCCCTGGAGCACGGGCTGGTTCAGGCCGGGTTGCGCGGCCTGGGCGGCGGGGGAGTAGGAAACCTCCTGCAGCTTGAAGACGGAGGAGAAAACCGGGTGGTCCAGCGGCAGGGGCTGGAGGGTGGCCTCCGGCAGGAGCTTCTTGAGCTCACGGCGGACCGCCAGTTCGAAGGTTTTCAAGCCGAGCCCGTTGTTGATGAGCAGGGTGCCCCCGCCGTTGAGGAAACGCTTCAGAGCAGCCACGGCCGGGGCCTCCCAGTGGAAATCATCCAGGCCGGTGAGGTAGAGGAAGGTGAACGAGGCCAGATCCTCCCGGCCGGGATCCACCGGCACCCGTTTCAAGCTCACGCGCAAGGAGGTGTTTTCCTTCACCCGCTTCAGCAGGGCGGTGATACCGCCGGAGTGGACGTTCCAGGATCCGTCGTGTTTGATCTGCCCGAGCACAAACTCGTCGGTGGGCCGTTTTTCATCGAGTGAGCCGAACAGCTCGGGCCGGGCCTCCTCGCGCCCCACGCGGGCATAGCCGATCACGTAGGCCACGAGGTTGAGCCCGATCTGGCTGGCGGACGGCACATCATAATAGATGGCCTGGGGGAGCAGGGGTACTTCGTGGTCGTCCCAGCCGCAGCCCAGGCCGTATTTGGAAAGGAGAATGCCAATCCGCGAATAGACGTGCATGCCCTCCAGGAAAGGTTGGGTGGATTCAAGGTTCCGGGGGTAGCCGGCCCGGGTTGTGTCCGTGGCCAGGTGATAGAGGGGATGGTCCAGGGGAATGGTCCGCCAGGATAATTCCGGGAAGGCCTCCTGCATGGCTTGCTTGAACGATTGGTAGAAGTAGGGTGCCCCGGCCACGCTGTCGGCCACGATCATGCCGCCTTTCAAGACATACGCCCGCAGTTGATCCAGCTCGGCCCGGCTGAACTTGATGGTGCGCACGCCACTGTAAAAGAGCACGGGCCGCCGGGCGGGGTCCTCCTCCACCGAGCCCAGGCTCAGGCTGTCGCAGCCGTAGTTCACGCCGAGGACGGCCCCGGCCTTCCGCAGCAATTGCTGGAGGTCGGCCGGGCAGAGGTTCCAGTCCGCGATCTTGGTGGAGTTGCCGTTGTCGTAGGTGAAGGAAGCGTTCTCGCCCCAGATCACCTTGGTGACCAGCTTGGGCGGGCTGGGCTCGCGCTTGCGTTCGCTGCGCCGCAACGGGGTGGCCGGCAGGGGCAGCGGCGGGAAGGATTCGCCGCCTGAAATGCGCCGGGGTGCCCCCTGGGGCGGGGCCCCCAGCGGCACAAACCAATCCTGCTCGCCGGCCGGGCAGGTGTGGGCGATGGCGAAGCAGAGCGACAGGCCGGCGAGCAGGGCCGCACCGGGGTGGGTCTTCCGGACGGGCTGGCGCAGGCATTCGTGGCGGGGCATATCATTTCCTCCGGGGATTGGTGTTTTGGGCGGGCGCGGCGGGCGCCCGCCCGCTGCCCTGGCTTTTGGCCCGGGCCGCGGCTTCGCTGTAGGGGAATTCACGCAGCAGGCGCTCCCGGATTTGCCGGACCTCCGCTGTTTTATCCAGGGCGGAGCCGGCGGTGAAGGCGGCGAGCAGCCACTCCGATTCACGGGGGTGGCCTCGCGCCTGGGGCAGCAGGCGCTGGCTGAGCAGCCAGGTCCGCTGGTATTCCTGGCGGGCCTGGAACAAGGCCAGCTGGAGCAGGGCGGGCTCCACCGCCAGCCGTTCCAGCGGCGCCTCGGCCAGCAGGCGGTCCAGGGCTTCTCCGGCGGCTTCCAGGCTGCCTTGCCGCAGCAGCAGGCTGGCGTGCTCGAGCCGCTGGGCACGCCACCATTCCGGCCGCGGCCCGGCCGTGGGGAGCGGGTCCGCGGCCTGGTAAATTTTGCGGGCGGCCTCCAGCTGGCCTTGGGCCAGGGAGAGGTCTCCCAGCAGCAGTTGGTGCGTGCGGCGGTCCTCGGGGGGAGCGCCGGCGGCCGGAAAATCCTTCAGGAGCGCCTGGGCTTCCTCGAGCCTGGCCGCCTGGTGGAGGAGCAGTTCGGCCAGGTGCAGGCTGGCTTTGCCATGGGCCAGCGGGGTGGTGCTGGTCAGCCTTCTGGCCTGGCGCCAGGCCGCTTCCGCCTGGCGGGCGCCGGCCTCGCCCCGGTGCTCAAAATATTGGGCGGCTTTGAAAAAGGAGCCGGCCAGCGCGGGCGTATTGAATTCTTCCCGGCGCTGGATCAGCGCGCCGCCGAGGTGTCCGAGCAGATCCGGATCATCGGTGTCCTCCGCCAGGTTCAGCATTCCGGTGAAATCCCGCGCCGGCACCGCCGCGAGGCTGCGGGCCAGCAGGCTTTTCTTCTGTTCATCGAACAAGGTCTGGCTCCAGGGATCCCGCTGGCGCCACTGGGCATGGACCAGGAAATCCAGGTTGTTGGTGGCCACCGGCCGGTTGTCCTCCCACCATTCGAGAACCGCTTTCCGCGGGCCCGCGGCATAAAAGAAATGCTGGACCGCCGGGCCACGCAGCCGGGCGCCGTCGTCGAAATTCCAGCGGGCCTCGCGGCGGGGATTGCCCGGCCTGGTTTTGAAGCTCACCCGGGTCACCATGGCATCCTGCCGGGCGCAGTGGTCCATCACCGCAACTTCGCAATAGAAGTTCTCCGGTTGGTCCGGGGCGGCTTCGAAGGCTGTGACCTGGTAGCGGGCCACCGCCGGGAACACCGCGGCGGGCATGACCTCGAAGCGGCCCTGGCCCGGCAATTTCCAGGCGGCCACGGCGGCCGGGGCGCCGTCGAGGTGGATCTGGGCGTATTCCAGGCGGTGGAGGCCGGGCTCCAGGCGCAGTGATCCGCTGTGTTCGCCGCGGAGGCCACCCCCCGGGGCGTGCTTGCCCAGCCATTCAGCGGTAATTTTGCCATCCACCGCCAGGTAGGAGGCATCCGACGAAACCGTGGCGAAGCCGTAATCGCCGCCCTTGGGGGCGCGGAAATACCCAGTGAACAAAGCCATATATCCGGTGGTGGGGCCGTGGGGATTCAGGCCCAGGAAAACCTCCGGCACGTAACTGCGCCCCTGAATCTGGGCGGTCCCGGCCAATGCCTGGCGCATTTGCTCGATGGTTTTGACGGGAACTTCCCGGCTGGCACGCGTTTCCAGCAGCACCCCAGCCTCCGGCCGCCAGTCCGCTGCCGGGCCGGGCGCCGTGCGGCTGAAATACACGTAGTAAACATTTTGGCCGCCCCGGGCGTCGAAACGCAGGCGCGCGCACCCCAGCGGTTCCTGCCAATAGACCTGGGAGGCGGCTGGCTGGCCTCCGGCGGTGCAAACCAGGTGATGGCCCGCGTTGGCGTGGTCGGGCCAGACATCCACCAAGCCCAGGCTGGCGCTGCCGGCGGAATCCTTGATCCGCTCGATCCGCACGCGCCCGGTAAAGGCGCCCTCCGGCCAGGCGGCGGCTGGCCAGGCGCGAGCCAGCCCGGCCGCCAGCCACCCGGCTGCCGCCAGGATCCCGATTCGTTGACATGCCCGCAGCATTGAATGCCAGACTACTCTGCCGCCAAGAGTCCAGAAATTCAACGACATATGCCGGTGGGAGCCGGGGCGGGGATTGGGAGGAGGTTAAGGTGGTGGTTGGCTTTGGCACGGTATGTGCTATGCTTTGCTGGGATTTGTAGTGGGGGATCGTAGGCGCTTTAGACCCCGGCTGCCGGGGTCTAAATCAGTAGGGATTAGGCTTGGTAAATGCTTGTTGACAATATCGGTGTTAAAATCAAACATTCTTAATGCGCATTACATTTGCAGTGAACCGGATCCGCTGGGTGGGTGGGATCATCCTTTTGCTCGGGGCCGGCCTGGTTGGCCAGTGGCTGAACCGTTCCGCTCCTTCCAGCCCTGGCCGGGGTTCTGCGCCGATGGGGTTGGCGACGTCTTTCGGCACCAATGCGGAAGGCTGGTTTGAAGCCAGCACTCCGGTTCTGGATCACTCCACGTCGCCCTTTGAAAACTCTGAGGTTCTTGGGGCGGCCGGGGTCACCCCGCGGCAGGTGGTCGAGAGTTTTGCCCGGTGGGCGGACACGTATGTGGCTGATAAGGCGGGCCAGCGTCCAGCTCCGACGATGGCGGAAGGGATGGTCCTGGTGGAACAGCGCCGGGAAGCAATGAGGCAACTGATCCGGCAGGATCCGCAGCTGGCGGTGCAATTGGCGGCGCCGTGGAGTTGGCGGCGGGATTTGCCGGCCAATATCGCCAACCGCTTGGAGGAGCAGGTGGACGGCGTGGGGCGCCTGGATGTTTATTGCGCCGAGCCGTTGCCGGGCCAGGATTACCGGGAGTTTGATGGCGGGGTGGTCCGCTATGCCACTCTGCAGGGCAAAGCTTACCGGGCTTATGTTTACGGCCGCCGGGTCCGGCAGATGACCCAGGCGGATGCGGTCTTGCACGGCGTGGCGGTGGATAACGTGATCGCCTTGTCCGAGGAGCCGTTGCGCCTGCTGGCCACGGACGAGGTGCAAGTCAGGCTGCGTGCGGCCCCAGCGGCGGCGCCTTCTACCTGCGCCCTTTGTGCCGGGGCGCTGGCGGCCAGCCCGGCGGTCACCATCGCTGACCACGGGGCCGGCTTGCTGGCCTTCTGCAGCCCTGCCCACGCCGCCCGGATGAGCGCCACCCTGGCGGGAGCGGAGGAGCTGAAGCTGGCAGCCGCGGCCGCGGCGGGCCCCGGGGGCACCCCCCAGCCGGGCAGCGTGGCATCAAGCTACGGACTCAAGAAAGTACTCTACCTGCGGGTGGTGTTTGCCGACGACATTGAGGAGCCCATCAGCGAGGCCGAAGCCGCCTCGGTGATGGACCAGGTCAACGATTTTTACGTGGAAGCCTCCTACAACAAAACTGCTTTGTCCTATGTCATTCCGCCTTTGTTGCGGCTGCCACAATTCAAGATGCATTACGCGGTGGCCGGCCCCGGGTCGATCGCCCAGGATGCGGCCGCAGCCGCCAAAGCCGCCGGGTACGATCCGGCGAATTACGGGCTGCTGGTGATCCGCCACAGCAATGTGCCGGGCTTTACCTGGGGAGGATTGGGAGGGGGGGGGACCGCCTGGCTGCAATCCTCCGGCGCGGGAGTGACGGCCCACGAATTGGGCCATTGCTATGGGCTGGGGCACGCCAATTATTGGGACACCCGGCGGAACGCCTTGCCACCCAACCCGAACAACCTGCCATATGACAGCGACAGCCTCGTGGGCCGCGACACCGTCATCGGCCCGGGGGACGACGTGGCCTACGGGGACATTCATGACATCATGGGCAGCGGCGGCGGCGAGTCGCCCACCAAGGGGGACACCAACATCATTTCCACCCTCAACGGGCATTTTAATGTGATCGGAAAATATCTGCTGGGCTGGCTCCCGGAAGCATACATCAAGCGCAGCAGCGGCACCGGCACCAACCGGCTTTATGTGCACGACACCCCCAACCTGGTGGCGGGGCGGAACTATGCGGTGACCGTTCGGAAGGACGAGCAAAGGACTTATTGGGTCAGCGCGCGGGCCCGTTTTCCGGGCAACCCGTGGCTGGACAACGGGGTGGAGTTACACTGGGGGCCATGGCAGCAGGCCTTGGGCTACAGCCAATTACTCGATACCACACCCGGCTCGGGCAAGGGGGTTCAGGATGCGCCGTTGGTGTTGGGCCGGACTTATACCGATGCCGAATCCAATATCCATATCACGCCCGTGGCCAAAGGCGGCACAGGCTTGGAAACCTGGTTTGACGTGGTGGTTAACAAAGGCACTTTTCCGAACAACTCGGCGCCTACCGCCGATATCCATTGGCCCACCAACCAGCTCGCGGTGGGCCGGGCGGCGGAGTTTTCTGTGGAAGTCACGGATGCCGATGGCGACCCGACCTCGGTTTTTTGGGATCTGGGCGACGGGACGTTCCAGGCGGGCGCCGTCTGCACCAAGGCCTGGACCAATGCGGGTGACTACGTCGTGCGCTGTGAAATCAGTGACCTGAAAGGGGGGGTAATCAGCCAGCACCGGGCCATCCGCGTGGGTGCCCCGGAAACGGTTCGGATCAGCGGCCGGATCTATAATACAGATGGCCTTCCGCTGGCGGGGGTGCGCGTTAGCAACGGCGCGCTGACGAACAACGACCTGGCGGCGGATTACCAGTGGACCTATAGTGATAGCGACGGGGCCTTCACCCTGGCCGGGTTGTCCACCAACACCTCCTATGGCATCGGGGCTTATTTGAATGGGTGGGTCATCAAACCGCTCAATTTTGACACCCCAATCATTGTGGGTGACCGGGATGCCACCGACGCGCTATTCCAAGCCCAGGCCCTGCCCGTGGTGACGGTACAGGTGCTCAACAACGCCAGTAACAGCCCCGCCCGGACCGGCCTGTTCAAACTCACCCGGACGGGGGACACCAACACCTCCTTCAAGGCGGTTTTCGCGGTGGGCGGCACCGCCACCACCAACGACTACAAGGCGTGGACCAACCTGGTCACGCAAACCAATGTGAATCCCAATCCGTTCGGGCCGGTTACCAGCCGGGTCAATTTTTATGCGGTGGAGTTCTCCCCCGGGATGTCGGACACCAACCTGGCCGTGGTTCCCGGCACCAATGCCCTGGCTGGCGATGTCAGTGTGACGCTCACGCTGATGTATGCCCTGCAATCGCAGCGGATCCAGATGGTCACCAACACCAATTGGTTCGACTTCACCGGGTGGGAAGTGCGGTCGGTGCGCGGCCAGGACACGTGGTTTCAAACGGATCCCGATTACGTGCCCTGCGCGCCCGCGGAGGCCACCCTTTATATCCGCGGCAAGGCCTCCGCTCTGCCGATCGTTGGCATTGTGGCCACCGGGCCGGTGGCCACGGAAAACCGCAACGATGCGGGGCTGTTGACGGTGGTGCGGGCGGGCCGTCTCGATTTACCCGTGACCGTGCAGCTTTTGATCGGCGGCACCGCGGTGCCCGGCTCGGATTACGATGCCTTGCCAACCACGGTGGTCATCCCCGTCGGCCAGACCTTCATCAACTTGCCGGTGTTCCTGCGGCCGGAGCTTTATCTGCAGGGCAACAAGACGGTCCTGGCCTCGATACTGCCCGATGCCGCCTACCAAGTGGGCGCGGCGATGGCCACGGTGACCATCATGGATAATGATTTGCCTCGGATCACCATCAATACGGTCGAAGGCCTGATCAACGAAGTGGGCGGGACGCCCGGCTCGGTGATGGTGACCCGGAGTGGCGACCTGGTCGAGGATTTGGTGGTCAATTACCTGGTGAGCGGCACCGCTCTCAGCGGCCTGAATTTCCAGGCCCTGCCAGGCTCGGTGACCATCCCGGCCGGGCAGCCTTCGGCCACGATTCTCATCAATCCGCGCAACGACTTCCAGGCCAATGGAGACCTGACAGTGAACCTGCTGGTTTCCGACAGCCCCACCTACAATATTGGGAATCCCAACCAGGCGCAGGTGGTGATCCAGGATGCCGCGCGGCCGGTCATCTCGATCACCGCCACCAATAACGGGTTCGGCGAAGGCGCCGGCACGGCCGAATTCACCATCCAGCGCGCTGGCGCTGTGAATTCCGAGGTGTGGGTGCGCATCCAGGCGGGCGGCACCGCCAGACCGCTGGCGGATTATGCCGGCGTGGGCAGCCAGGTGCGGATCCCGGCCGGGGTGCGGCAGGTCAGCCTGCCGCTTACTGCGGTGGACGATCCCTTCCGGGAGGAGCCGATGGAAAAAGCGATTCTGACGATCCTGCCCGGGGATGGTTACAGCGTGGGATCTCCCGCGCAGGCGTCGATCACCCTCACCGACAACGATTCCGGCCAGCCGGCGGTGGGTTTTGGCCTGCTCTCCTCCAGCGTGGTCGAGGGCGCCGGCCCGGCGCTGGTGGATGTGGTGGTGTCGGCCAACCCGGCCGAGAATAGCGATGTGACTGTCGATTATAAGATCACCGGCGGCACCGCCATCCCCGGGATTGATTACCCGGCCACTAATAATACCGGGCGGCTGGTGTTTGCCCATAATGCCAAAGGCGGTGAGGATGCCTACAAACTGCGGACGCTGGCCATCAAGATCCCGCTGTTGGATAATACCAACGCCCAGCCGAACCGGACCATCGTGATCACCCTGGTGGAGCCCGCGCCGGATGTCACCAACGAGGTGGTCACCAACGTGGTGCAGGACGCGACGAATCCCGATATCAGCGTGACCAACGTCGTCACCAACATCATCGTCACGCCGGTGCCCATGAACGCCTATTTCGACACTTATGTCTCCCATACGCTGACCATCCTGGATGATGATGCTTCCGAAGTGACCGTCGAAGCCACCGATGCCACCGCGCGCGAGGAAGGTCCCAAGGCCGGCTTGTTCACCATCCGGCGGAGCAAAACCAACGGGGTCCAGCAGGTGTTTTTCGAGCTGTCCGGCTCAGCCTCCCCGGGCAGCGATTATGAAATGGTGGCCAGCCCCATCACCATCCCGGCTGGCCAGGATTCGGTCGCGGTGCCGATCATCCCCATCGACGACGCGGCGCAGGAATACATGGAGGATGTGAAAATCACCCTGCTGAGCGCTCCGGGAGCGCGCCTGGGCGGTGCCAGTTCGGCCACCGTGAATATCATCGACAACGACGGGGCGATTGAATTCACGCGCACCGCTTATGCCACCAATGAAAGCGCCGGATTGGCGCTGATCCCCGTGCGCCGCACCGGCGACACCTCCATGCTGGCCTCGGTGGAGTATTGGATCACCGGCGGCACGGCCGTGCCGGGCAAGGATTTTATCGCCACCAACGGCGTGCTGGTCTTTGCGCCGGGCGAAACCCTCAAGCAGGTGCCGGTAACGATCCTGGACAATACGGAGGTGAACCCGGTGGGGACGGTGAATCTGCGGTTGCGCAATGCCGGGGACGGTGCCCCGCTGGGTGGGCAGGACTCCGCGGTGCTGGCCATCCTGGACGACGACACAGCAGTGGAATTTGCCCGGGCCACCTTCCAGGCCAATGAAAACGGCACCAATGCCTTGATCACCATCCGGCGGTTGGGCATCGCCACCAACGCCTTTACCGTGGACCTCATGGTGACCAACGCGGAAAGCGCCAGTGGCGTGGCCGAGGCCGGCCTGGATTATAACGCGACCAATGTCACCCTGCGGTTTGAGCCGGGCCAGGCGGAGGCCGTTTTCAAGGTTGGCCTGCGCGATGATATCCTGCTGGAGGGGGACGAGGTGGCGCAGTTGCTGCTGACGAATGTCACGGGCAGCGCCGTGCTGGGGCCCCAGGCCACCGCCACCCTGGCGATTGTGGACGACGAGAGCCAGATCGAATTTTCCGCCCCCACGTTCACCGTGGATGAATTTGCGGGGGTGGCGCGGGTGGAAGTCCATCGCCTGGGCGGCACCGTCAATCCAGTCACCGTGGCCTTCACCACGAAGGCTGGCACGGCCAAAGCCGGTCGTGATTTTATGCAATCCTCCGGGATTGTCTCCTTCAATGGCGATTCCTACGCGCTGGCCAAGGATGGCAGCGGCAACCTGGAATTCCACCCGGGGGACATCCGCCAGACCCTGCAAATCCGCATCCTGGATAATGTCCTCGGGGACGGGGATCGGCAGTTTCAGGTGGTTTTGAGCAATCCGCGCGCCCCAACCAACGCGCTGGCAGGATCCGCCAGCCTCGGCGCGCAAAGCAACGTGGTGGTCACCATCAAGGATAATGAAATGCCGGGCAACGTGGATTACGAGTTCAATCCCGGCCAGGGCGCCAACGCCCCGGTGCTGGCGCTGGCCTTGCAGGCGGATGGCAAGGTGCTGCTGGGGGGTGATTTCACCAAGGTGAATAACATCAACTTGAACCATCTCGCCCGGCTTCACGTGGACGGCTACCTCGACAGCTTCCTCAACCCCGGCGACGGGGCCGACAACAGCGTGCTCGCCCTGGCGGCCCAGCCGAGCGGCCGCATCGTGGCGGGCGGAGTGTTCACGAGCTTGAACGGGGCGGCCCGCAACCGTTTCGCCCGCCTGCGCATCGATGGCACGCTGGACGATTCATTCCTGCCGGGCGCCAGCGCCGACGGCCCCGTGCAGGCCATCGCCGCCCAGGCGGATGGCGGCCTCCTGCTGGGGGGCGCGTTCACCCGCATCAATGGCGAATCCCGGGGCGGGGTGGCCCGGCTGAATCCGGACGGCTCACTGGATCCGGCATTCAATCCCGGGCTGGGCGCGACCGGCGGGTCCGTGCTGGCCATGGCCGCGCTGGCCGACGGCCGGATTCTGATCGCCGGTTCGTTCCTCGCATTCCAGGGCAACAGCCGGCCCTACGTGGCCCGGTTGAATCCCGATGGATCGTTCGACCCCAGTTTCGGAGCCGGCCTGGGCCCGGATCAAACGGTTTGGTCCCTGGCCCCGCTGGCCGATGGGCGCGTGGTGGTGGGCGGGGAATTCAACACCGTGGGCGGGCAGCCCCGCAACCGCCTTGCCCGGCTGAATCCCGACGGTTCCCTGGATGCCACCTTCGATCCCGGAACGGGCGCGGACGCCACGGTATTCGCGGTGGGGGTAACCAGGGACGGCCGCGTGCTGGCAGGCGGCGCTTTCACCAACCTGAACGGCGCGGCCATCAACCGCCTGGCGCGGCTGAACCCGGACGGATCGGTGGATCCGCAATTTGACATCGGCAGTGGCGCCAACGACACCGTGCGCGCCTTGGTGGTGCAGCCGGACACGGCGGTGGTCATCGGGGGCGATTTCACCCAGGTGCGGGGGCTGCCCCGCAATCGCATCGCCCGCCTCCACGGGGACGACAAGTATGTGATGAACGCGCTGCAGTTTGCCGCCACCGAATACCGGGTGCTCGAAAATGCCGGGCAGGCGGTCATCAACGTCAAGCGCAGCGGCAATACCAGCGCGGCGGTGAGCGTGGGTTACCGTACCCAGGACGGCACCGCCCGGGCGGGGGTGAATTACACGGCCACCCAGGGGGATCTCCAGTTCGCGGCCGGCGAAAGTCAGAAATCGTTTGTGGTGCCGGTGTTGAACGACAACGTGCCCCGGGGGGATGCCACCGTCCTGCTGGCGCTGACCAATATCCCCGCCGGTTTCAGCCTGAATGTGCCGCTGGCCGCCGTGCTCACCATTGAGGGCATGGAAGGGTCCGTCTCCTTCACCACCACCAATTATTCCGCCAGTGAAAGCGATGGCCTGGCCACCATCTCGGTCAAACGAACCGGCGCGGCCCAGGACGAGGTCAGCCTGGAATTCGCCACCCTGGATGGGACCGCCAAGGCCGGCCGGGATTACACCCCGGCCCAGGGGATTTTGCGCTTCGCCGTGGGCGAAACCAACCGGACCTTCACCGTCCCCATCCTCAATAACAGCCTGCCGGATAATGACCGGACGGTGCTGATCCAGCTGTTCAACCTCCAAGGCAACGCCGTCCCGGGCGCCTGGACCAACGCGGTGCTCACCATCCATGACGATGACCAGGGGCCGTTCTACGCCGTCAACATTACCGTTCCGGGCGGCGGTTCGGTGACGCCTGGCTCCGGCTATTATCCGGTCGGCACGGTCAAGACCTTCACGGCTGTGCCCGAGCCGGATTTTGAATTCGTGGGCTGGGAAGGGGCCACCAACTCCGCGCTTAATCCGCTGACCCTGGCCATCAGCCATGACTACGCTCTCACGGCGGTGTTCCGGGCCACGGTGTTCACTTACCAGTTTGGCCTGCCTTTCTCAGCTGCCGATCTGCGCAAAGCGCCTTGGAAAACTTCCGGCGCCGCCGGGTGGCTGCCGGATGACACCGGGGCGGGCGGTGACGGCAATGCCACCCTGCGTTCCGGCCCGATCAGCGACGGCCAGCAAAGTCTCCTGGAATGGACCGGCATCACCCTGGCCGGGTCGGCCAGTTTCGACTTCCGACTCAGCTGCGAGGAAGGTTGGGATTTCCTGGAGTTTTCCGCCAACGGCGTCGTCCTCAAGCGCTGGTCAGGTGACCTGCCGTGGCAGAACATGCAATTCCGCCTCCCGGCGGGCACCAACCACCTGGCCTGGCGTTATATCAAAGACACCAGCTTCAGCTCCGGCTTGGATGCGGCCTTCATCGACAACCTTTACCTGCCTCTGGAGGCCCCAGCCATCCGGCTGGCCGGAACCTGGAATGCCAGCCAGGGTTTTGCGATCCAGATCCAGGGCCAATCGGGCCAGCGGGTGGTGCTGGAGGCTTCCAGCGACCTGATCCGCTGGCTGCCCATCTCGACCAATACCCTGGCCGGCGGATCCGCCACGGTGATCGAGCCGGTCTCGACGCCACAAACCGGGCGCTTCTATCGCGCCCGGACACCCTAAAAGTTAACGTTTATTGTTCAGTAAATATCCGATTTGCGCGATGTGCGAGCGCGAAACCAGCTGATATCGATATCGCCGACTTTGGTGCTAGTGCCGCCGTAGGTTGATTTATTAACAGGTTGGATCGTGTAAACCGACGCCCATTTTTTTAGTTCTACATGGCCCCTCACAAAAGCCAAAACGCCTGCGCCATCATGATAGGAAGCTGGTAGGTCAACCCAGTGTGTGGCACTATTGGGAGCAAAAAAGCCCGGATCTTGGATACTATCAGGATGCTCATCAAGGTAGATCCACGATTCCGCGGGCTTGGGTTTAATCAATTGGGAAAGTTTTTCAATGTGGTTGTAAAGGCTTGTATCCATGGGGCCTCCTTCGGCATTGCCCTTGCCGATAAAGACGTTACCTGAAAAACTGCGCACTCTTTGAGGCCATTTTCTATTGATTTGCGCTTGGCTCAACCAATAATCGGAAGGGCACTTATAAATACGCCGATCAAAATTGAAATACTGAGCCAAAGTGGAAAAGCGGGGATTAATTAAATAAAGGATATTGGTATTGTCGGGATTGGAAGTCCAGTCCAGCCAACCCACGGCCCATGGTGGTCCATCTGAGACTGCCAATCCTGCTGTTTCCCCTCCATGGTATATATTCGGAAACCGGTCGTTATTGTCAGCAACATGCATGAGACATGATTGCACAAGTTGTTTAAGGTTGCCTATACATGCTGCGGTTTTGGATTTCGTGGCGGACTGAGCCAACAGCGGAAGCCGGACACACACCAATATGCTAACAATCGCGATGACTATCAGCAACTCAATTACTGTGAATCCATTAAAAAGGGTGAGGGGCGGCACGAAGGATTTGATAGTTGTGACCGGGCTTTTCATAAAATAGATTACATATAACAATTGAAAATATAATTATATATAGTATAT
>CAIMWS010000401.1 GCA_903845125.1 uncultured Verrucomicrobiota bacterium | reverse complement strand
GGGGGTGATCGCGTAGGTGCCCACATTCTCCCCAGGTGCTCGCGCAAACGCCAGCGTTCCGCCCAGCACTGCCGCTGTCTCGCCATTGACAAATCCAGCATAGGCCGCGGTGAACGCCGGATCCGCGGCACCGTAAGGTTTCGTTTTGGCTTCAGCGGTGACCGTCAAAGCCACCGGGCTGATGTTCATAGTTCCCGGGAGGAAGGTGACCGTGTAATTGGCGCTCGTCAAACCGCTGGGGGTGATCGCGTAGGTGCCCACGTTCTCCCCGGGTGCCCGTGCAAACGCCAGCGTTCCGCCCAGCAGCGCCGCCGTCTCGCCATTGGCGAATCCAACATAAGTCGCGGTGAACGCCGGATCTGCCGCACCGTAAGACTTGGATTTTGCTTCAGCGGTGACGGTCAAAGCCACCGGGCTGATGTTCAAAGTTCCCGGGAGGAAAGTGATCGTGTAATTGGCACTCGTCAAACCGCTGGGGGTGATCGCGTAGGTGCCCACATTCTCCCCGGGTGCCCGCGTAAACGCCAGCGTTCCGCCCAGCACTGACGCCGTCTCGCCATTGACAAATCCAGCATAGGCCGCGGTGAACGCCGGATCTGCCGCACCGTAAGGTTTCGTTTTGGATTCGGCGGTGACGGACAAAGCCGCCGGGCTGATGGTGATGGTAAAGGTATTCGTAGCCCTCAAGCTCGGGGTGCCGTTGTCGGTTGCGATCACTTGGACAGGGAAAACACCCGCTTGAGTTGGCATGCCGGAAAAAGTTCGCGTGGCGCCCACGAAGTCAATGCCGGGCGGCAGCCCTTCGGCTGCGTAAGTGAGCGGATCATTGTCGGGATCCGAAAAGGTTAGCTCTGGGAACTGAAAGCTGAAGGCCCCGCCATAAGCCACAACTGGGGGATCAACGATTGGATTCGCCACCACCGGCTTAAGGTTCGTGACTTTTACCGAAACTGAGGCCGCATCGTAACTCACCTGAAAGCCAGCTTCGTTGGTAGGGTAGCTGAAATTTGCGAAGGCACCGGCACGCCCCAGCACCGTGGTGAGGAAAGTGAATACCGCCCCGTTGGTAGGGGAAAAACCGTTGACCAAAGCCACTTTCAGCGTGCCGCCGAGTGTTGCGTTGCGGGAGACGGTGACCAGGTCGAAATTGGTGCCGGCCAAATAACCGCCTAATTCGATGCTCAATACTCCGGAGGCCGTTTGCTGCAAATTCCCTGAGATATCCAATTGCCCCAAAGGCAGCCCGGGGCTGAGCAGAGTCGAATTGATGACATCCTGATTATTCGCCACGGAAACCAGTCCGGTGCCCATGAGTGTTCCACCCAGGAACTGGAGCGGCTCGGCTTGCACCACCAACCCACCGCCGTCGAGTAAAGTCAGCCCGCCGGTCTGCTGGTTGATTGCCAGGCGCAGGTGGTTGGTTTGCACTTCCACCGTGCCGGAATTGATGAACAGCGAATCAATGGACGTGCCTTGCAGCGCCGTTCCCCCGGTCTTGCGGAATACCCCCGCGTTGATGAACTGAGGCGTGGCGCCGGAGACGTTGATGTTGCCATCGAAAGTCGTGGTGAACGTGGCGCTTAAAAGGTTGCTGAAAACCGCCCCGTTGGCGGCGTTGAAATTGCCCGCACTCCAGAGCGCTTCGCCAGGATTGACCAATTTCCCGCCGTCAAGGGTCACATTCCCATTGATCACCAGACCTCCATTGGCGGTGACCAGCGGATTGCTGACCGTTCCTCCCCCCAGGGTCAGGGGGCCGGTAACTACCACCGGGCTGCTCCCACCCAGATCCCCACCGGAAAGGTTCAACACGGCAACGGTGCTTTGGGAGTCAAACTTCAAGCTCCCGCCGCCAAGGTTCAAGGTCGTGCCGTTGACGATGCACCCGGCGGCCAGCGTGGCGTTGCCGGCCGTTATGGCAAAGGTGGACCCCGCCGGGTCAAAAGTCCCGCTGGCCACCAGCGAGGCTGCTCCCGCGCTCACCTCCAAGGAACCGGCCCCGGTGACGAGTGATCCGGCAGCCAGCGTATGAATTCCGCCGCCCAGGCTCAAAATGGCTCCGGCTGCGCACTGGAAAACCCCGGCATGGACCCCGCCGCCATCCAAGCTCAACCTTGCCGCCAGCACTTCCACGCGGCCATTATTATTGAATAGCGCATCAATGATGGCTGGCTGGGTTCCCGCAGATTTCCGCAAAAGGCCAAAGTTGTTGAAGACCGCTGGTGTCTTGGACACGTTGACGCGGGCGCCAAAGGCAAGGTCAACCACCGCGCCGGCTTGGTTGTTGATGACTGCCCCCTCGCCGATGGTCCAGTTGCCGGCGCTCCAAGTCAATTGGCCGGCGTTATCCAGGGTGCGGCCGGCCAGAGTGGCGTTGCCGGTGATGGTCAATACCCCGCCCTGGCTGATGGTGGTCGCCGCCGTGCCGCTCATGGTGCCCCCCATCCAGGCCAGAGTGCCGTTCACAGTCAGGCTCCCGCCACCGGTGAGAACACTCTGGGAGACGGTCAATTCAAGCCTGCCGTTGGGCTGGACCAGACTGGGGCCCTCCAGTTGGAGGGTGGCACGGTCGATGGCCAAGGTCTGCATACCACTGGCTCCGCCCACGGTTAGACTGCCAACTTGGGCGGTGAAATTCGCGGGCACGGTCACCTTATAGGTTCCGGCATTGGTGATGAAGGCGTGATCACCTGCACCCGGAACCTGCCCGGAACTCCAGTTGGCGGCCACATTCCAATTGCCGGAACCACCCACCCAGTTGAGTTCAGCGGCGCGGACACTGCCGGCTGCCCACCCAGTTACAACCATCAGCGTGATCCATTTTCCAAAACGACGTTCCATAATCGATGCCAGGATAAGGTATACCATTTTTCAAAAGGTGCTTTTAAATGCACTACTACGACCTATTAGAGTTACGAAACCGGATTAGGTTCCCGGAAATTTTCGCAAAACCATCCTGGCAGCCACTCCAAACTTGCCACCCACCGGCGGTTTCCTGATAATGCCAACCAAAATGAACATGGCAGCGGACCCCATTTCTTGATTTTGACTATGTCACTCTTGCCTTTTTCCCACCCGATGAACACCTTGGGCGCAACCTCCCGTTTCCCAGGCCACCTTGGCCGCAGCGTGGCGATGCTGCTGGCCATCCAGGCGGTTTGTGCTGCCGGGTTGACCATTGAAAAAATCGAACCCACCCCGTTGTTCCCCATGCCGCCACAAGGCGAACCGCTCCGCCAGCGCGCCCGACTCTGCCTGGACAATCCCGGCCCAGCCCTCACCGCTCAGGCCTGGATCACGGTCGGGAATGGCCCAGCTTACCGGGAAGATTTGGGCCGGATTTCCGCCGGCCGATCCACCAACGTGATCCACATCACGGACTTGGCGGCTCCCGCCAGCTTGCTCGTTGAAATCCGCGGGATGGACCAACCGGAAGTCCTGGCCCGCCGCGAGATGGTGTGGCAGCCGCAAAAGAAATGGAAAATCCATTGCATCTCCTATTCGCACCACGACTTGGGATTCGGCAACTATCCCCACCGGCTGCGGACAGAAATCCGCCACGCCAACATCGAACGGCCATTAAAATATTGCGCCGAAACCGACGGCTGGGATGAGGACAGCAAATTCCGGTTCGTGATCGAAACCAGCGAACCCATCACCAGCTTCCTCGGCAGCCACAGCGCCGCCGAGGCCGCGGAGCTGGCCCGGCGGATTCGGGAAGGCCGCATCCAGGTAGGCGGCGTGCTGGCCACCGTCAATACCGAGCAACTTGGCCACGAACTGATGGCCCGGCTGTTTTATCTGTCCGGCCGCCACACCCCGGATTTGCTGGGCGTGCCCATCGGCCGCACGGCCCTCATCGACGACGTGATCGGCCTGGCCTGGCCGCTGGCCACCGCGCTCAAAGAGGCAGGGCTCCCCTATTTTTTCCACGGATACAACGGGTGCGGACATTGCCTCAAGCCGGCCGAGAATGAGCCGGTCTTTTACTGGCGTGGGCCGGACGGTGATGACCGGTCCAAGGTGCTCGTACGCTCGGTAGCCTATGGCGGCTACGCCGGGGATTCCCTCGGTGACGCCAGCCCGGCCGGGATCGAGAAATCGATCGCCACCCTGGGGGCCAACTGGCCGTATGACACCCTGCTGCTCCAGGAGGGGACCGATTTCCAATTGGTGACGCGCGACAGCGCCGATAAGATCCGGAATTGGAACCGGCAATTTGCCCACCCGCACCTGGTCTGCGCCACTTTGGACCTATTTTTCAATGCCATCGCCGCCCAGGCCGATCCCCGCCAGATCAAGACCTTCGCCAAAGATGGCAACAACCAGTGGGCCGACCAGGATGCCACCGACGCCTGGCTCCTGGGACATGCCCGGCGGGCTGGCGAAGCCATCCCGGCGGCTGAAAAGTGGGCCACTATCGCCAGCGCCCTGGCAGGGGGCAGTTACCCATGGACGGATGTTTACCAAGCCTACCACCGCCTGCTGCTCTACCATGAGCATACAGACGCTATCGATTATATCAGTCCCAACCGGGAGCGCATGCGGCAATACGAAACCGAGTTGGTCGAAAACCGCGAAATGGTCCTCGAGGCTGAGGAGTTTTACACAAGCACACAGAAGGCCGCTTTGGCCAAGGTGGAGAGCCTGGTGCCCACCCAGTCCGAGCGCAGCCTGCTGGTGTTCAATTCCCTGCCCCACATCCGCACGGATGTGGTCCGCTTCACTCCCGAATCCCCGGTTGGCGATTTCCGGATTGTGGACGATTCCGACGGAAGAGAAGCCGCTTATCAGCTGCTGCCCGATGGGCAATGCATTTTCCTGGCCCAGGAGGTTCCCGCCACCGGGTACAAGGTATATTCCTTGCTGCCGGGCGGCACCCCTGCCAAACCGGCGGTGGCACCGGCTGGGAACCGTTTGGAGACCCGCTTTTACCGGCTGGCTTTTCATCCGCAAACCGGGGCTCTGACCAGCCTCCAGGACCGGGAACTTGGTGTCGAACTGGTGGACCAGACCGCCCCTCATGGGCTCAACGAATACCTTTATGAACGGTTTGAGCAAACCGCCGGTGGTTTGGCGCCGGTATGGCACCGGGTCGAGTCGGCGCAGATTGCCGTCTCAACGGGCCCGGTGGCAACCCTGCTGACGGTCAAAGCCGCACCCGCCGGGGTGGAAAACCTCCAGCAGACGATCCTCCTTTACCATGATCTGAAACGGATCGACTTCGGGCTGGATATCGTGAAATCCCCCTCCGGCCGGAAAAGCCGGCAGAAAAACACCGATCTTTTGTACAAGGAATCGGTCTATGTGGCGATGCCCTTCGCGGTGCCGGATTTCCGTTTCAAACACGAATTGCCCGGAGGGGTGGTGGAGCCAATCCGCGACCAGTTTGAAGGTTCGTGCACTGCCTATTACGCGGTGCGGCATTTCAGCGATGTCTCCAACGAACGATTCGGCATCACGGTCTCGCCCGTGGAAAGCTCCCTCGTTGAATACGGCTACCCACGCTCCTGCCCGATCATTGGCGGCCGCGAACATGAGTTTGAGAGGGACCTGCGCTACCCGGCGCACAGCCGCCTGTATCTTTACCTGGCGGACAACATGTTCGACGTCAACGTCCGGTGGGACCAGCCCGGCCCCATGCGCTTCACCTGGTCCCTGCGCAGCCACGCGGGCGATTGGCGGCGGGGCGCGGCGGATACGTTCGGGTGGGAAGTGCATCATCCGCTGCAGGCACAACTGGCTCACGGACGTAAAGCCGGCCTGTTGCCGCCGAGCTTCGGCTTTTTGGGGATCGACGCACCCAATGTGGTCTGCACCACCATCAAACCGGCGGAAGCCAATGGGGCCGGTTACATTCTCCGATTTCACGAAACCCGAGGCATTCCCACCACGGCCACGGTCAAGCTGGGATTTCTGGGCCAAATCGCCACTGTCACCGAGACGGATTTAGTGGAAAATGACAAGTCCCAGACGCTCGTCGTTGAAAAGGGCGGCGCGTTGCGAATTGCCCTCCCGGCGATGGGCTGGAAAACCATCCGCGTAACCTGCCCCCCGGTAGCTGGCGCGGCTGCGGTCCGGGGATTGTCCGCAACTGGCATTTCAGACATGCAGGTGAAACTCGCCTGGCAGGCCCAGCCGGGGGCCAATTATTACCATGTTTACCGCGGCACCACGCCAGATTTCAAACCCTCACTCCTGGGACTGGTGGCCCGGCCATCCACTGCCGGGCAGGTTGATCAACCGCAATTGCACCTCGGCGGCTGGATCAATAACCGGCTCTCCCCGGCCACGGTCTACTATTACCGGGTCGCGGCGGTTTACCCCGGGAACCAGGAAGGGCCAGCTTGTGAAGCCGTCGCCGCCACGACTGCCGGGGCCGAAGGGAAAAACCTCGTCCCCTTGAAAGTGGAAGGCCTGCGGGCCATCCCGGTAAGCCCCATTGCTCCCCTCAATTTCGTCAACCTCCTCTTCCGGACCAGCTGCGAATGCGATGTGCGGAGCTACGAAATCCACCGCAGCACCAGCCCTGGATTCGATCCGGCAGCCACCGCCATGATCGGCGTGGTGGAAGCCTCCTCACCGATCAAAGGCTCCACCGAATACGGACACGTACCCATCGATTACCACGCCGGGGATTATGACCACTTGATGTTCGAGGACACGAACGCGCTGCCCCACACCACCTACTATTACCGGGTGCGCGCAGTGGATGGCATCGGCCAGAAAGGCCCCTTCTCCAATCCTGCCAGCGCGCACACCGGCGCGGCCGCTCCCCCGCCAATCAAGGCGGCGGCTTCCTCGGTTTACGCTCCGCAATATGGCCCAGAAGGGGCGGTGGATGGTTCGCTTGATCCTTTGACGGCGTGGGTTTCCAAGCCTTATGGCGGGGGCACCCCTGAAGCGCCTTCCGCGGCCTGGCTGGAAGTGGAACTGCCCCGACCTCTGTGGCTGCGGGGAGTGGTGATCGCCGGAGATGAGCGGGCCGTGATCCCCCTGCAGAAAGGCTGGCGGATCAAGCTTCGTGAAAATGGCGCCTGGGTCACGGCCGCAACCATTGCCAACGCCAATCAGAAAACCATTCGCAGCCTCTGGGAAAGCCCCCGGCAAACCCGCGCCATCCGCGTATACGTCCCTGCAGCGGACCTGCCAAAATCCCAGCTGGCAGATATTCCGGATGGAGTGGTGCGGATCGCCGAACTGTTGCTCGTGCTGCCCGATGGCAGGGAAGCAGCCATCCCGGATCTCCCCTGACCCAGCGCTTCGCGGATTCAAGGATTCCCGCTTGCAGCCGGCTTGGCCGTGTCCCGGCCATTGGTTCAGTGGTAATCGACAGTTTTTTGGCGCAAGATATTTGTCATCAGCCACGGATCACGACCTGATCGGAACGCATGGCGCGTTTCCCGTCTGGCGCACCAATCGGCGGCCCAATCACTCTCCTTTCAAGGGCAGGTTTACGGCTGGACCACCACCGTCAAGCGTGGAAAAAGCCGCCAGCGCTTGGGTCTGGATGCGGCCAGACTGCAGGCGCAGGACATGGGTAATGCACCGGGGGATCTCGCGCGGCGAATGCGTCGCAAAGATGACGCTGGCGCCCGTTTGGGCCACCACCCCATCCACGAAATCTAGTACCATGGCCGCCAGCGGCGAGTCCAATCCCTGGCAAGGCTCGTCGAGGATCAGAAGCCTGGGCTGGTTGATCGCGGCCCGGGCCAGCAGCACCAACCGCTGGCGGCCATGCGAGAGCGCGCCGAAAGGTTCTCCGGCCAAGTGCGCCAGACCGAGCCAGCGAAGCCAGCGGCGCGCCAAGGCCAGGCGGTGGGAGGAACAGGGCAGGTAAAGCCCCAAGGTGTTGTGGAAGCCTGAGCAGACCACCTCGAGCGCGCTCCAGGCGGAGGGATAATGCTGGTGCAGCTCCGGCGATAGCCACCCCATACGCTGGCGATTCCGCCAAACTGTCTGCGTGGTGGCAATGGGCGCTCCAAAGATCCGGATGTCCTGGGCATGGACTTGGGGATGATCCCCCTGGACCAAGTTCAGCAGGGTTGTTTTCCCGGAGCCATTGGGTCCGAGCAAAAGCCAATGCTCGTTCCGCCGCATGGTCCAGCAAAACGGCTCCAGGAGCAGTTTCGCTCCCGCCCAAATGGAAATCCGGTTGCATTCAACCAGGATGGATGGACTGGCTTGCGAAACCTTGCTTTTGCCACCCTGCATGCAGGAGGGCGCTGGCAGAATGGCTGGGGCGGCTAATCTGGCGGCCAGCGGATGATCCAGTATTGCGGCTTTCGCCCCCTGCGCCACGAGGCGGTGGCGGTCTACCAACAGCAAATGGGTGGTGGCCAGGGGAATTTCCGCGGGGCGGCCGGCCACCACGAGAACCGGGAGGCCATCGGCCATTAATAATTGGATGGCCTCAGCCAGGCGGATCTTCGCCTTGGCATCCAAACCGCCATAAGGATCATCCAAAATCAGCAGGGCTGGATCACGCAATAAAGCTTGAGCCAGCAATACCCGGCGTTGTTCGCCATTGGACAAGTAAATCAGCCTGCGCCGCCATAAATGGCGGATGCCGAGCCATTCCAGCAACCGATCCCGCCGTGGTGCAAAACCCGGTGGCGCCCGGTTGGAGACCCCCACTTCAAAAGGATTGATCCCCAGCACGCTGCGCCAGGCCAGGTAATCCGCCACCGTTTTCCGGCCCTCGTCAAGGCCGCTATGCCAGCGGGATTGGTAAAAACTGCTTTCATGCAGGGCAAAATCGCGCTGGGTCTGTGGGGAAACCAACGCCACCGAGGATTCCCAAGCGTCCGGTCCAGGGGGGCAGCCGGGCTTTGCGGGCCGGGGGAAATGCCAGCGGATTTCGCCTTCCACCACCGGCACCTGGCCCGCCAAAGCCTGGGCCAGGAGCGTTTTGCCGGAATCGTCGTTTCCCAGGATGGCCCATTGTTCTCCCGGACGCCAAAGCCAGGAAGTGCGCCGAAAAGCCAATCGGCTTCCGCACCGCACGGTGATGCGGTGCAGAGCCAGCCACTCGCGATTTAGATTTTCCCGTCCCAAAGCAGCCATTCCCCCAGCATGGCTTGCGCCAGCCGCACGTCAAAAAAGAATTTCGATTCTTGACCCGGGCGACCGTTGCCCATGTATTAATGCCATCACGATCGGGGATATGAGCCCATACTGCATGAAATCATTCCGGTTCTGGAGCCTGGCTGTCACGCTGTGGTTGGCAGTGCCCGCCCGGGCCGAGGTTTGGCCCGCCAATGACACCCGTCGGGAAGTGGCGGTGAACCGGCTGGAGGTACTGGGGGATCCGGAGGATCCAGCGCAATTCCCTGCCCGGCCGGGACTGGTTGCATTAACGGGGGTCCGTGACACCAATCCGCCGGTGGTGCTGGGCGTTACCAGGCCGGTTGACGATGGAAGCCTGTGCGTGCTGTTTTCCAAAACAGTAGAAAGCGCCACCGCCTGCGTCGCTACGAATTATACCATCGATAACCGGGTCTCGGTCCTCTCCGCGGTCCTCAGCGGCGATGCGCAAACGGTGGTCCTTGCGACCAGCCCTTTGCGGCCGGGGCTGACCTACACTCTCACGGTCAATAATGTGCGGGACCGTGCCGCGGTTCCCAATGTGGTGCCGGCGAACTCGCGGAAAAGCTTCCAAGTGGGTTTCACGCCCCTGGATATTTCACGCCTCACCGGTGTGCCCGAGACGATGGGCCCCTGCAGTCGGCGCACACCCCTCGTCATTTCCGAGATCATGTTCCATCCGCCCGCCCGGCTGGATGGCGCCAATCCCGAATTCATCGAGATTTACAACTCCCAGGAGTGGGCGGAAGAACTGGGCGGTTTTCGGTTGACCGGCGCGGTGCAATTCACCTTCCCCGAGAATCTGTTGATTCCCGCCCGCAGCTACCTGCTGTTGGCGGCCCGGCCGGCGGATGTTCAAACGGCCTATGGAGTAACGGCACCTTATGCATACACCAATTCCCTCCCCCGCGGCGGAGGTACCATCCGGCTGCGCAACCGGCAAAATGCGGTGTTGCTGGAAGTCCGCTACGGTGGGCAGGCACCCTGCCCCCCGGCCGCTGACGGCGCCGGGCATTCACTGGTGCTCAAGCGCCCCTCTTTGGGCGAGCGTCAGCGGGACGCCTGGGGTGCGAGCGATCGGATCGGCGGTTCGCCCGGCAGCGCGGAAAGCTCCCTGGATAACCCCTATCGGATGGTCCTGATCAACGAGATCCTCGCCCGCCCGCTTCCTTCCTCCACAGATTATGTGGAGTTGTACAACTACGGCACCAATGCGGTGGACCTGGGTGGGTGCATCCTCACGGACGATCCCCTC
>CAIMWS010000400.1 GCA_903845125.1 uncultured Verrucomicrobiota bacterium | reverse complement strand
GGTGTTCATCGTCACCGGTTACTGTGCGGAAACCATTGAGTCGTTTTTTGGGGACGGCCGCCAATTCGGCCTTTCCATCGCCTACGGCCGGCAGGAAGTCCAGGATGGCACCGGCAAGGCGCCGGAAGTCGCCCGGGAATTTGTAGGCCAGGACAATTTCCTGCTCACCTACGGCGATATCCTCGTCCGTCCCGAAACGTATCGCCAGATGCGCGACCGTTTCGAGAGCGGCCCTTACTCCGGCCTGCAGGCGGTCACTTTGGGGGAGGATGTCAGCAAGGGAGCCATCGTGATCTTCGACCAGGATTTTTGCATGAAGCGCCTGGTGGAAAAACCAAGCGCGGAAGACCTCGAAAAATTGCGTTTGGAAGGCTTGTATAAGACCGGAGATCCCGCCTGGTATAACGCCGGCATCTATATTTTCCGTCCCCTGGTTTATGATTATACCGCCCGGCTGGCCAAATCCCCCCGGGGCGAATACGAGCTTACGGATGCCATCATCGCAATGGGCAAGGACGGGCACCGCCTGGCAGGCCTGCAGATCCCCGGCCGGTGGGTGGACGTCCGCGATCCCGAAATCCTCGCCGGATTGGAAAAACAATCGTTTTAACGATTATGACCATCGTGATTTATTGCCTGGCGATCGCCGCTTTTTCCCTCCTCGGAGGGTATTTGCCTCTGTCCGCCCGGATCCGCCACCGCAGCCTCCAGTTTTACCTCAGCTTTTCCGCCGGAGCGATGCTGGGCGCCGCCTTTTTCCACATGCTGCCGGAAAGCGCCGAACTGGCCCCCCGTCAGTTCGGGTTTTGGACGGCGCTGGGGGTCATCGGCTTGTATGTCATCGAACGTTTTCTCAGCCCGCACAGCCACAACGCCGAACCGGACGACCACGACCATGCTCACGACCATGCCGGTCCGGCCCACGGGGAACACCAGCACCCGGAAGCGCATCCCGCCGCGCCCCAGATCGCTGGCTGGTCGGCCGTGGCTGGTTTGACCATCCATACGGTGCTGGGTGGCATCGCCCTGGGCAGCGCCGTGTTGGGCTCCAATAATGCCCGGGATGTCGGTCTGGCCGTGTTCCTGGCCACCATTTTCCACAAACCCGCCGATGCCCTCACCATTTCCACGCTCCTGATCAAGGGCGGAACCTCCCGCAGCCACGCTTTGCTGGTCCAGGTGTTCTTCGCCTGCCTGATCCCGCTCGGGGTGGTGGTTTTTTGCCTGGGCCAGCGTTTCCTGGAAGCCCACCTGGGATCATCCTTCACTGGCTGTGTCATGGCTTTCAGCGCCGGCACTTTCCTCTGTATTGCCTTGTCCGACCTGCTGCCCGAAGTCCAGTTCCATTCCCACGACCGCCTCAAGTTGTTCCTGGCGGTGGTTGGCGGAGCGGCTTTGATGTATGCCACTTCGATGTTTGAAGCCCCCCACGGCCATGGCAAGGCCGATGACGATCACAAAGAGCACAGCCTGCGGACGCCAGCCATCGGCCAGGTGCATAGGGCTGTAGTCCTGGCAAAAGGCGGCGTTCACGGCGGTTGAGGAAGTGGGTGTTTCTTCCTGCCTGCCAGAGGCGCCTTTGACCGGCCATCCCGGCCGTTTACTTCGGTCTTTGGTCCGGCGGTTGGTAATCCTTGTGCCAGTATTGTTTCCAAAGATCTTCCAAGGCGACCTGTGAAGCATGGCCATCAGCGAAGGCGAGATTGATGGCCCCGGGCAGGGGCGCCCCCACCGCCAGATTGCGCGGGATGGCGGAGGGTTTTTTGCCGTGGCGCGGGATGGTAATGCGGGTCATGCCCGCATTGCCGCCCACATCGCCCACGTAAAGGTTGCGGGCCGGCGGATCGGTCACCTGGGGCCAGGCATCCACCCAAACGGAATCGCAAAACAAAGGTGCCCGGACGGCTTTCTTGATGTCTGATTCGTTGCGGAAGGCGTTGCGCACACTGGGGAAGAGGCCCACGGCGTCCGGCCAGGCCCCCGAATACATCCAGCCATTGAGGGCATAGCTGCCGGTGTAGCCGAGATTGCCATTGGTGGGCCAGAGCCAGGCTTCATCCTGCCGGCCATCGACCCGGCCGGCGGGGATGCGCTTGGAGGGATCCGGGGCGGAGGGGCAGATGCGCACCCGGTCCACCTTGGAATAATACCTGATCAATTGTCCCATCCACAAGTAAGTGCCGTCCGGGTAGGGGAATCCTTTGCCGTAATCGTTGATGTAAAGCAGGTTGGCCAGGCCGAGCTGTTTGATATTGTTGATGCACTGGATATCCTTGCCCTTGGCTTTGGCCCGGGCCAGCGTGGGCAGCAGCATCGCCGCCAGGATGGCGATGATGGCGATCACCACGAGCAGTTCGATGAGCGTGAATCCGCGGCTATGGGGCGGACGCAACCATAATTCTTTGCCTTTGCCAATCATGCTGCCAGCCTGCCGCTTGCCCGCGCGGCAAGCAACAACAGAAAAGGCTTCCAGGCCGGTCAGCCCAGGCTTTGGTGGATTTTACGGATGTTATCAACGAGGTAATCGTTGATGCGCTGGGTGTATTTGGCGCCGATCCGGACCTGCACAAAGCGGTCGAATATCCCCAGGGTCTGGGGGCAGGCCTCGGCGCCGTAGCGCATGGCCTGGCCGGCGGGAGTCGTGAATGATGGCCAGTCCGCATGGCGGGCGCGTTTGTTGATCACCGATTCCTGCGTGGGGAGCATGACGGAGCCGGCCATGGTGCTGGCTGGGATGTTGTTCTGGCGCAGCTGCTGGAGGCAGCGGTCACGCATTTCCCGGTCACGCATTTCGAAAAAGACGGCATAGCCCAGGTCGCCCGCAGGATCCGGTTGCTGGCGCAACCGGATGCCCGGCAGGGTGCGGATGCCTTCCAGGACGGCCCCGGCATTCTGCCGTAAGGCGGCGATCATGCGGTCCAGCTTGGGTAACTGGCCGCCCAGTACCGCGCCGGTCAGCTCGCTCATGCGGAAATTTTCCCCGGCGAACATTTTCAGCTGCGAATTCCCGCCCAGGCGTTCGGCGAAAACGCCCGGCAGCCCGCCCATGTCGTGGAACCGGGCGGCGCCCTCGTAGATCCGGGGGGTGCTGGTCACCAGCGCGCCACCCTCTCCGGAGGTGATCATCTTGTTGATCTGGAAGCTGTAGATGCCCACGTCACCCAGGGACCCCACCTTTTTTCCGTGGTAGGATCCGCCCACACATTGGGCGGCGTCCTCCAGTACCGCCACCTTATGGCGCGCGGCCGTTTCCAGGATCGGCTCCAAATCGCACGGCCCCCCCAGTAGATGCACGGCGATCACCGCCTTGGTGCGGGGGGTGATTTTACGGGCGAAATCACGGGGATCCAGGTTGAGCGTGCGGTCGATTTCGGCGAAGACCGGCAAAGCCCCCGCCTGGATCACGCAGGTGTAATCCGACCACCACGTATAGCTGGGCAGGATCACCTCATCCCCCGGCCCGATTTCCAGGCCCGCCATGGCGCAGTCCAGGGCCGCCGTGCCGGAGGTGACCCCGAGGGCGAACCTGGCTCCCATATGCGCCGCGAAACGCTCCTCGAAGTTCCGCACTTTGGCCGGCCTGCCCGGCCCCCAATAACGGAAGGGCGACCCGCTTTCCATGACTTCGCGGAGCGCAGCCATCTCCTGTTGATCGAAAAACTGCGGCCCCACATAGCCAGGATCGATGGGGCCGATGGCCTCGGCTCCCGGAGTGGAAGCCTCGGCCCCCAAACCGGTGGCGGTGGCGGCCACCGCCGCCAAACCACCCGCCAGGAATTCGCGGCGGGTGAATTCAGAGACGGGATTAGCCGCTGGCTTGCGGGACTCGGCGGGCCGGGACGGATTCATTGGTGTCTGCATGGCATCGCTCCATTTCGTGTTGTTTGATTGCTAACGGCATTTAATCCGATTCCAGGAATACCACAAGCTGAAAATTGGGCGCCTTGACCGATCCGGTTGGCGCCGGGAGGTTCACCTTCCTGCCACCTGGCTCCAGTTTATTCCACATCCGCGTTTTTTTTGGCCCCTCCGGCCGGGCGCGGAGCAGAAGTCAGAAGTCGGAAAAGCCGGGCGCCAAGAACAGCGGGCGGAGACCGGCTCCTTTCTGGTGGCTGGGGTGATCCGGGGTGCCCGCCAGGGGGCGGATTTAGCGGAGCGGCTTGACCTTCAAATTACGGAATTCGATCCGATAGCCTTCGCCTTCCAGGCCGAGGAAACCGTTTTCCTGGTTGCATTCCTCGAACTGGCAGGTTACTGCGCCGTTGACCCACAGGGTCAGAACCTTGCCCACCGCAGTCACTTCCAGGGTGTTCCATTCCCCGGCGGGTTTGATCCGCATATCGGTCACCTGTTTGTTGAGATTGAAGAACTTCTTGGTATTGTTGGGGCCGGGTGTCTGGCCAAACAGGAATCCGTCCTTGGCATCGCCGAATTGAGCCTGATGCCAGATGGCGCCGTCCTTGGAGTTGCGCACATAGGCGCCGCTGTTATAGCCCTTTTTGCCTTCGACCTTGGTGTAGCAGAATTCAAAATGGAAAACCGCATCGCCGATTCCGCGGTTGAACAACAGCATGTCGTGGCCGCCATCGCCATCGCAGATCAGAACCTTGCGGCTGGTGTCCACATGCCATTGTTCGCGGCCGAGTTGGCCGGTGGGCGGCACGGGCACACGATACCAGCCTTTGAGGTCGGTGGGTGGGAGGATGTCCTCCCAGCCATTGGGATCGCTTTGGAGCTTGCTTGGGGTTTCAGCCGCGGCCGCCTGGAAGCCCCAGCCAAGGCTGGCGGCGAGGAGGAGAGCGGAAGCGGAGGCGCGACGGATTTGGTTCAATTTATTAAGCATAATCCACGATACAACGGTGGCTTGCCGGCGGGCAACGAAAATGAGTAGGGAGCACGTCCCGGAGTTGCGGCAGTTGTCAGGCTGCCAGGCCATCCGGGCGGTCAGGGCAGCCGGGCGGTGATCCGCTCCAAGCCGGGGCGGGCCGCGAGGCGCCGGCCATCGACCAGCAGCTGCAATCCCTGGCCCCGGCCGTAGCGGCGGCCGGTTTTATCGTAAAGGATCGTGATCATCCGGCCATGGTAGCGCACCCGGTCGAGGCAAAAATAGTCCCAGGTTCCCTCCGGCACGAGCGGATTGACCTCCAACAGATCATCGGCCCGTGGGCGCAGGCCGGCCAGGCCGGAGATGACCAGGTCACAGTAGGTGGAGTGATTGTAGTATTGGCCGCGCGGCGGATTGCCATCCGTGGGGATCCAGGCGCCGGTATCGGGATTGAGGCTTTCGTCAAGCCAGGGCACCACGGCTCCCTCCGGCAAGGTCCGGCGATGGCTTCGGGTGTAGGTTTTGAGGGTGTCGAAATAAAGCTGCCGGTTGACCACCTCCTGCCGGTAATTATTGAGGAGGCTGGCCAGGGCGGTGAGGGTCTGGGAGGTGGCAAAGGGCCAACTGGCGCCGCACCACTGGCAGCCAGCGCTGTTGATCTTAAAATTCGGATGCCGGCGCTCAGCCACGGACGGGCCGAATGGAGCGAGGAATCCGTGGGGATCGGCCAGCTGGCGCCAGGCTTCCTCGTAGCTGCGGCCGCCCTCGGGCAGGTTGAAATACCAGGGCACGTAGCCAAAGATTTCGCGGACGTTCACCCGCTGGCCGGGCGCGCATTGTTCCGCGGCGGAATTGTCATACTGGTTAGTTGGCACTCGCGGGTGGCGCAGGACTTTGAAGAATTTCGCCTCCGGATCCCAGAGCTGTTCCTGGACGAGTTTCCTCAGCCGTCCGGCCTCGGCCGCATATTGGTTGGCCAATTCATTGCGGCCGGCCAGGCGGGCGATCTGGCTGATGGCCACGGTGTCGCCATACCGGTAGCTGTTGATCATCGGCCGGACCCCGGTGCCACCGATCGAAAATTCGCCACCTTCCCAGGAATCGATCTGCCAATACAGGCCGGAATCCAGCCGGCGGCTTTTTTGCCACGGATCGCCGGGAGCACCGTCCTGGCTCCAAGCCTCGTGGTTTTTCACCATGGGGTCCAGCAAGCTGGTGACAAAGGGGAGGTCGCCGTTGACCAGGAACCGGGCATAAATGCCATCGGCCAGCCAGTTGCTGTAAACCTTGCTGGATCCTCCCGGATCACCGCCGCGCCCGAAATAGAAGCGGGCGTAATCGTCCAGGTAACGCGGATCATGAATCCAGCGGCCCTCGTAAAAATGGTGGCCGGCGGGGCAGTTGATGGTGTTGTGCTTTTTGCTCCAGCTCACCAGCGGCAGGAACTCGGTCACCACGAAGCCGTCAGGCGTCTGCTTGATATGCTTGCGGTAAGTCCACCAGCGGAAGTAATAGATCTCCTCGATCTCGCGGTCGGGGCATTCCAGCAGCGGCACGTTCGCGGCCAGCCACTCCCACGCCGTCGCATTGGGTATGTGGTTGACCACCTTTTCCGGGTCCAGCCGGTTGAAATGGACGGCATAATGCTGGAAAGCCTCTGGCTTCAGCACGGGTGGGCTGGGCCGGGCCGCCTCCGGATTGGGTGGGGCCTCGGCCAGGTTCCCCTCCGGTGGGGCGGCGGCCGTGAGCCGCAGGCCAAGGCCCACGGCCAGCACCGCGGCCGGCCAGGAGCTCCGGCGGCGCGGACCGGCAGCAACGGATGGCGGTGGCAGGGGGGGAGTGCGGGATTTAATGGTGATGGCGAGTGGTGTTTTCATTGGCCCAAAGCGATCAGATGGCCCGCGGTTCGCACATAAAGCCGGTTATCAGCCAGCGCCGGGGTGGCGAATATCTCCTCGTTGAAGGGGTTCCGCGCCAGGACTTGGAACTGGCTGCCCGCCGCCAGAACGGTGACGATGCCGGGGCACGAGGCGACGAGGATTTTGTCCGCCGTGGCAATGGGTGAAGCGATGTATTGCCCGGTGGCCCCGATCCGTTCCCGGAACAGTTCACGGCCGGTGGCAGCCTCCAGGCAAGTCAGCAGCCCGCCATCCCGCACCAGGTAAAGCCGGCCTTGGTGAAAGAGCGGGGAGGGGGTTTCAGGAATGCCGCGCCGGGTTTCCCAGGCCACGTGGGATGGGCGGGCATCCTGGGTGGCGCCGGGCCGGATCGCCGCCAGGAACGGGTGGCTATAAGCGGCGAAACCGGACATCGTTTGCTTCCATTCGGCTTCAGTGATGATCCGGTTTTTATCGTGGTCGAACATTTTCAGCAGGGCATCCATATCCTTGACTGGCAATCCGTAGCCGGGGTTGTCCTTGGGCAATTCCGGCCGTTGGATGAAGGCAAATCCCCGGGTCATTTCCTCGCGCTGGATTTGGCCGTCGTGGTTCAGGTCGAATTCGGCGATGGTGGTTTTCCAGGTGGCCGCCGCATCGAGTTGTTCATCGCCGCGGCCGCCCAGGGCGGCTGCACCGGCAAAGATAAGGCCGCCGCCAGTGGCAGGGAGGCCAACCGTCTCCTCGGGAAAACCGCCCAGCCACCAAATCTCCTCCCCGGAGGCTGGCTGGCAGGCCGTCAACCTCCGGGAACCGAGAACGAGCAAGGCGTCCACGCCATCATGGCGGAAAATGACCGGTGTGGACCAGCCGGCCTTGAACATCGGGCGCGGCTGTTCCCAGGCGGTTTCGCCGGTCTCCTGGCGGACCGCCAGCAGGCGTGAGTCGCGGCGGTCGCCATCCAATACCAGGATCACTGTGTCCTGGTAAAGGATGGGCGACGTAGCCACGCCGTATTTGCTTTCCGGGGTGGCCAGCCGGCGCTGCCAGATTTCGTTCCCGCCGTGATCGTAGCAGACCAACCCGAAAGTGCCGAAATAGGCAAAAACATGCCGGGCGTCGGCCACTGGCGTGGAGGCGGCCGCGTTATTCAGTTGATGAAAACGGCCGGGGGAATCGGCAGTGACGGTCTTGCGCCACAAGATAATGCCCCGCTGGCGATCCACGGCCAGCGTCACCAACTCCTTCGGTTTGGCTGGCTCGCGGGCGGTGAGGAAAATACGGTTGCCCCAGAGGATTGGGGAGGAGTGCCCCTCGGGCACCGCGGTTTTCCAAACCAAATTCGTATCCGGGCCAAACTGGGCGGGAATACATGCCTCAGGCGCGAATCCTTGGCCGTTGGGGCCGCGGAACTGATTCCATGGGGCTGGTTCCGGCTGGCCGCGGGCGGCAGCGGCCAGGGCGAACGAAAGGACCATGGCCGCGAACAGGCCGCCGCGGCCTGCGGGCATGGATGCGGTGCAGGGTGCCATAAATTTTAACGGATGGGTCCGGTTTGGATGCGGTAAAACCAAATCTCCAGGCGCTTGGGGCCGGCCACCTCGGTGAAGGATCCGATGAGATAACCATCGCCGGCCACCTGCCGGGCGCCGCCCGTGGCGTAGTTGTCATGAAAGGTCCGCGCCGCCAGCGAGTGTGCCTCCCAGGTGCGTCCGTTGTCCCTGCTCATCAGACAGCCGAGTGTCTGGCGGGCGCGGTCGCGTGACACGCAAAACATGGGGGATCCGGGCTGATCCAGGCGGGCCGCCAGCAGGCCACTGGCATGCCCAAGGGTGAGGTTCCCGCCGCTGAATTGCGGGCCATCCAGGGTGGCGTCTTTCCGGCCGGTGGCGAGATCGTAGCGGAGGTAGTGCATGGTTTTGCCTTCATAAATGAAATGCACCTTGCCATCCTTGACCAGCGTGCTGGCCAGCCAGGTGCTGATTTCAAACTCATCATCCAAGGTGATGCGGTCGGTTGGGCCGGTATCGTCCGGCACGGGGGATGCCGGCAGAGGGGTGCCATCCAGCTTCCGCCAAGTCCGCCCGCCATCGGGGGAATTCATGTAATGGATATCCCAGTAAATATCCTTGCCTTGCCGGGTCTTGCCCACCGTGGTCATGGCCAGGTGCAGCACGCCATCGGGCGAAACCGCCAGGTGGGGATACTGCGTGGAGGCATTGGGGCCGGTTTGGCGAAAGGCGGCCCGCATCTCCACCAGCCGGCCTTCCGGATTGACGGTGACCAGCTGCCCATATTGGGCGGCGATGTAAAATTGGCGGCGCGTGGGATCCCAGGCCATCGCATACTTGGCCGCGCAACTGATATTGGTGATGACGGAGATGCTGGGTTGGTGGTAATCGCCGCCACGGGCAAAACGGTAGAAAAAGAACGGCGCCCGCGGATCATTCCAATCGGGGTGGGCCAGGAAGAGGCGGCCGGCATCGTCAACCTCGAGAACGGGCGCCCGCGTGCCGTGGGTGGATTCGTAAACGGTTTGAAAAGTCTTTCCGCCGTCGGTGCTGCGGACCAGCCGCCAAAGGGCCGCTTCCGGCGCGGAATCCGCCGCATCCGGCGGCACGCGCTGGCGGGAATAGGTCAGGAAGATGCCGTCGGGCGTGGCGACGACTTTTTGGTTGTGGCTTTGAAAAGTCCCATAATAGCTGGCCCCGGCATCGACCAGGGTGGTTTCAATCAAACCGGCAGCCGGGCGGGTGGGTGATTCAGCCGCTGCCATCCGGAACGCTGCTGCGCCCAGGGCGCCAACCAGCAGGAAAACGGAGAAATATCGCCGGAACCGGGATGGGTAATGGAGGGCAGTCAAATTCATGGCTTGGCGCCCTTGACTTGCGGGGCTGGCCCCAACTGGTGGTCCAGCCAGGCAAAAGCTTCCTCCTGCATGGCGGCGTTAAAAAGGTGGGGGACCGGCAGGATTCGGGTGTCGAGGTGGTTGCCGGCGCCCTGGCTATCCCAAACGCGGCGCAGCTTGCGGTAGGCATCCCGGACACTGGCAACCGGGAAAAGCGCATCCTGTTCGCCGGCGAAAAAAAGCATCGGCTTGGGGCAGGCGAGGGAGGCCACATCGGGGTAATCGAAGTCGTTGAAAAGGCCCGGATGCGTCATGGTGAAGGAGGACTGGCCTTTCGTCTGGTTGTTGCCTGGAACCATGAGGCCTTGGACGGTGGCCATCCAGCAAACGCTGACTCCGGCGGCGATATGGCTGGACATGGCGGCCACCTGCCAGGTCCGGAATGAACCCATCGAAAGCCCCATGGCGGCGATGCGTTTGGGGTCCACTTCAGGGCGTGAAGCCAGGAACTCCGCGCCGCGCAAATCCTCATGCGCGATCAGCCCCGCCAAGCTCATGCCCAGCTGCAACAAATTGGCGGCCAGGGCTTGCTGGCCATCGTATCCGGCGCCACCCCGATCCGACCAGTTAAGGGCGTCGTAAGCAAGGCAGACATATCCACGGGAGGCCAGCTGATCGCCGAGGAAACGCCCGCCGTAATATTTGTCCACCCACTCGCGCGCCAAGGCAGCCTGCTCCGCCGGGAGATCCCAGGGCTCGACATTTTTCTCCTTGCCGATGCGGAATTCTGCGCCGTGATCGTGCAGCAGCAATACCGCCGGGTGCGGCCCGGCGCCATCGGGGACGAGCAGGTACGCCAGCACCCGGCTGTCACCGGTCAGGCTGAAGGTGATTTTATGGGAGACGTAGTTTCCGCGCCGCCGGCTGCCAACCATGCGCGGAGCAAAGGGGGTGGCGGGCGGCGCGGATAGAAAATATTGGTGGACGCGGTCGCGCGCCTCCCGCTGCCAGCGGCCGAAATCGTGGCCGTTCGCCTGGCTCCATTCCGGCCAGGACCAAGGGAAAGAAAGGCGCCCGGCCAGTTTGGCGTGGAAGACAGGCAGGTGGTTTTGGATTCCCCGGTGCTGGTATTCCAATGGCGAATCGGGGGCGATGGTATTGGGTTCCGCTGGGCGGCAGCTCAGCAGGCTGGCCCCAAAAAGTCCGGCGATGGCCAGCCATCCTTTCAACGGCGGATGGTGTTTCCTGGCGGGCTGCCTTTGCCAGGGGGTGTGAACCAGGCGGCTAGTGATGGGGGCCATGCAGAGGGCGGCCTAACGGCCCGGTTTCCTGGGCAAAATGATTTCGCGCAGGCGCGCCGGCATGGGGGGCGTGGCGCCGGACTGGGTGCAGACATAATCCGCCACCTGGTGGGCACGATCCACGATTTGATCCGGGCCAAGGCCCGCCAGCAGGCCGAGGGCCAGCGTGGCGGTGTAGCTGTCCCCCGCACCCACGGTATCGGCCACCGTCAGCTGGGAGCCGGGCCGGCTGGCCATTCGGCCGGCAATCAACAGGGTGCTTCCCCGGGCACCTTTGGTGAGCGCCACCGCCTTGAGCTGGAAGCGGTCTGCCAGTTGGCTGAGTTGGTTTGGCTCATCCCCTTCCAGGCCGAGCAACTGGGCCACCACGGGCAATTCATCATCGTTGAGCTTGAACACATTGGCCAGCGCCAGCGATTCCAGGACCAATTCCCGGGACCAGAAGTGCTGGCGCAAATTGATGTCGAAAATGCGCAGGGCCTCCGGGGGGGTGGCCTTTAATACCGTCCGGAGGCAGGCACGGGCAACCGGATTGCGCTGGGCCAGCGTGCCGAAGCAGATGGCGCTGGACCGCGCGGCCTCCTTCAGCACCTGCTCCGGCGCTGCCAGGGCATCCCAGGCCACGTTTTCATGGATGGTGAAGGTGGGCTGGCCGCCCGCATCGAGCGTCACCTCCACCGTGCCGGTGGGAGCGGACGGATCCACCGTGATGCCGTCCGTGCGCAGGCCCAGTCCGCGGAGTCGGTCGAGGATTTCCCGGCCCAAGGCATCATTGCCTACACGGGAAACCACCAAGGCTTCCGCCCCCAGCGCCTGGGCATGATAGGCGAAGTTGCCGGGAGCGCCGCCGAGTTGCTTGCCGCTGGGCAGGAGATCCCACAATATTTCACCGATGCCAAGGATCACTGGCGGATCATTTGGGTACAAATTCGAGTTCATGGTTTTTCCAAGGTCACACAGTCCAGGCCAAAAAAGTATTTAGCGCCCGTGGCGGCCGGGTTCGCCCCGGTGATTTCGGCACGGAGCCTGAATTTGCCACCGCGTGGCTCGAACACGCCGAGCGGAAACGCGGCCGCCGGTTGCACGGAAGCCGACCAGCCATCGAATAAAACGGGAACTGCCTGGCCGTTGACCTGGAAGCGCAGCGTGGCGTAATCCGGCGCCTGCGTGGCGAAAAGCGCCAGCCGGCGGGGAAAGGCATCGGGAGCGGGAAATTCGATCTCCACAAAGTCCCCCACCCGGGTGGCCTGGCCCAGCAGATGGCGGCCATTGCTCCAGCGTTCGCCGCCGTACGCGTCCATATCCTGTTCACCCACGAAAAAGCTTCCGGATTTGGCGGGCACCTTCATTGTTTCACACTCGAGGGCGCCGGGCTTGCGCTGCGGGGCCGTGGCGGTGATGGCCTCGGCCAGCGTGGGAACCGGCTGTGCCGCCGCCTGCGGCTGGGGCTGGATATTGGAGGTGGTGCCCGGAAACGCATACCAGTAGGTGGTGGCGGCGTAGGTGAGCGTCGTGGTTTTCCAGGCGATCAATTCCATGTCAAACTGCAACGAGCGCTGGAAAGGAATTCCATCGAGGTTGCGCGTGCGGGTCACGGTATTATGGCCTTGAGTCATCGGCTGGTCGATCCGCGGTTCGCCGCAGAAGGGTGTCTGGTGCACGGGCTGGGGCGCGTAGGAAAATCCATAATAATCCTCAGTGCCGGTGCCGATATGGGACGGGAAAGATTCGCCATCCACCCAAATTTTTTCGTCACCCTCGCCATACCAGGTGGCGATGGGATTAAAGAGGGCGAGGGTGTCGCCCACATAGACACCCCGGCCCGCGAGCTTCACGAAATTCCAGTCGCGGTGGGGCGGCGTTTTGAGGCCGGATTCATAATGCCAAACGGCGTGGAAATGCAGGGAGCGGCCGTCCCACAGCCAGGGGGTGACCACCGTGCGCAAGGCCAGGTTCACGGGCGCTTCCGCGAGATTGACCAGGGTGATGCGCGCCTGGTGTTGCCAGGGCATGACCCAGCGGCAGACCAGCGTGCCATTGGCGAGCACGGTGCGGTACCAGCTCTGGACGGGGTTCAGGCCGGCGCCGCTGCCGAAAAAGTCACTGGCCGGGCACCAGATGGTGCGCTCACCGTCGCAGTCCATCTGGACAATCAACGAGCGTAGCGCGCGTTCGGGAGACTTTAGCTGATCCGCCGGCACCCGGAGTTCCAACCGGCGCAAGGCGGCCGGTCCGGCGGGAAGATCCACCGCCAGCGTGCCTCCGGCGGGGATTGGCTGGTCCACCAGCCAGGGCTGGCTGGCAGCCTCCTCCGGCGGGGAGAGCAGAGCCTGGTTTGCCTGGGCGATGGCTGGCCGGGCAGCTTCCAGCGCGGCGCGGGCGAAAGTTTGGACCGCCGTGCCGGGCGGATAGGTGCGATAATTGATCTGGTAGTAGCGGGAACTTTGGCCACCCTCCTCCCAGGTGATCTTGCAATGTTTCGCGTAGGGGATGGGCAGGTAAAGCGTGTTTCCGCCGGCTCCATCAGGGCGGTATCCCGGATGCGGCTGGGCCAGCGGCGCGCCGATCTTGAAATCGCCGCTGAGCAGGTCGTAGGCGGGAAAGGCCAGGGCTGGCTCCGGAGCGCCATCCAGGTAGAAGCGCAGCGTGCCTTTCTTATTTTGGTCCGTGGTCAGCCAGAACCGTACGATGCAGCCGGGGCCGGCGGCATCCAGCATCACGCGCTCCTCGCGGTTTCCGTTACGCTCGCGGCGGATGAACTGGTTTTGGTCGCTGTTGGCGAACCAGCCGGGCTGGTCCGGCGCCACGGTGGCGCGATCATAGCTGCTGGCCTGCCGGCAGGTGAATTCCGGTTGCGGCCAGCGGGCCACGGCGGCGGGATCGATCATTTCTCCGAGCAGTGATTCCAGCGTGATATCTGCCCGGACGGCCTCCGCCGCCAGCAACACTACCGCCCAAAAGACACCCCGGAAGACGTTCCGTGAAGGAAGGGTAAGATCCATAGGTCCGCTATCCGATGCCCAGCCGTTTTTGGATCTGTTCCAAGGGCACCCCCTTGGTTTCGACCACCACCAACTTCACCCAGATCAGCTGCAGCACCATCATGCCACAGAAGAAGAGGAAGACGTAGCCGGGCGGGAAGGCGGTGACCATTTGGGGGAAGAACGTGGTGAGCAGGGCGGCGAAGATCCAGTGCGTAAAGCTGCCCAGCGCCTGGCCCTCGGCCCGGTGGCGGTTGGGGAAAATTTCGGCGATGAAAACCCAGATCACGGCCCCCTGGCCCACCGCGTGGGCGGCAATAAAGGCGAAAATGCAGATCATGACCATGAATCCCCCCGAGCCGGCGGCTTGAGCAGCCTTCAGCAGGGTTTCCTCGGCAACCCGCTTCACGGCCGCGGGGACCGCCGGTTCAGGCATGGCCACCGGGCCGGGCGTGTAGCGGGGGTCGGCGGAGGCCTTGACCAGAACGTCCTGGGCGGCGGTGAAATCCGCCTCCACTTTGGTGCGCTCGGCAGGCTCGGCTTTCACAATCCGGGCCGCCAGTTCGATGAGCGTGCTGGCACTCGACGCCACTTTGAACTGCGGCGCCCAGTGCAGGAAGGCAAAGGCGCAAAGTCCCAGCGAAGCGATATAGCCGAAGGAGCCGATGTAGAGCAGCGTGCGCCGGCCGAGGCGGTCGATGAGCCACAATCCGACGAAGGTGAACAGGAGGTTGGTGATGCCGATGCCGACCGATTGCAGCATGGCCGCTTTGGTTCCCAGGCCGGTCATCTCGAAAATACGCGGCGCAAAATAGAGAACCGCGTTGATGCCCGAAAGCTGGTTGAAAAAGGCGATCAGGAAAGCCAGCAGGATCGGAATGCGCAATTCCCGGGTCCAAAAACGGGAAGTTGCCACCTGCCCGGAGGAGGCGGCCTGAATTTCGTTGGCGTGGGCCTCGATTTGGGCCGGGGTGGAGTCCGGCTCGATGAGCTTGAGCACGCGCAAGCCGGCCTCCCGGTCACCTTTGCGGCCGATAAGCCACCGCGGGCTTTCGGGGATGCCAAAGCACATCACCGTGTAAAGGATGGATGGGAACGCCGCGACCCCGAGCATCCAGCGCCAGGCGTTTTCACCGGTTCCCGCCAGCAGCGCGTTCGAGGCGAAGGCAACCACGATGCCGAAAACAATGTTGAATTGGAACATGCCCGCGAGCCGGCCACGGTAAGCCGGCGGCGAAATTTCGGAGATGTATAGCGGGGCGGCCACGGTCGAAATGCCGATGCCGAGCCCGCCAATGAAACGGGCGGCGATAAACATCGTAATGCCATTGGCGAAGCCGCAGCCCACTGCCGAGAGAACATAGAGCAGGCCAATCCACAGCAAGGTGGCCCGGCGACCGAAGCGGTCGGTGGGCCAGCCGCCCAGCAAGGAACCCAGGACCGTGCCATACAGCGCCGAGGCCATGGCGATGCCATGAATCCCCGGGGTCAGTTTCCAGAGCGACTGGATGGTCTGCTCCGCGCCGGAAATGACGACCGTGTCAAAGCCGAAAAGAAATCCGGCCAGCGCAGAGGTGATGGACCAAAAGAAGATGCGAGCTTTCATAATCGGCGTTTTCGGGATGGGACACCGGGTTTATTTCACACCCCAAGCGGATTGCAGTTCGTGAACGCGCAGAGCTACGATCGCCGCGTTGCCGCCTTTGGCGAAGGCCTGCAAGGAATGATTGTCTTCGGGAACGATCATGCCCATGGGCATATAAACCCGGCCCTCGTTGCCAAAGATATCGAGGGAGGTGCGGTCCACCAGCAAACGCAGGCGGATTTTGCCCGCCACCGGCTTAAGCGCCGCCTTCTTATCCTTGCACGACAACTCCTGTTTTTTCACATCGTAGCTGACCGTGACCCCCCGGAGGTTGAAGCCCAGTTCCGAGGCCTCGCCGATGGCGATTTCCGCTTCCAGATCGAGGAGTTCGCCCTTTACGCCGGCGAGGGGATTCGCCCCGGGATCGAGCGGTTGCGGCTGGATGGCATGGGATTTGGAGCGCAGGGAAGCGTGTTCCTTCACCGGCAGGGCCAGGAGGCGTGGGCCTTCCTCCGTCGTGCTCAAGGTCAATTCCACGGGCAGGCCCATCATTTGGTTGAAGGGCATGCCCGGCGTGGCCATGGTGCCCCAGGGGATGAGGATGCGGCGTCCGTCTGCCGCTGGGATATCGGTGAAGGTCTGGGAGGCATACCAGCAGTTGCCGAAGTGCAGGGTGTGCGGCCCGGAATCCGGGGAGAATTTCCGGCCGTCAAATTTTCCAACCAGGTAACGCCCATTGCCACCGTAGAAAACCCACCTTTTGTCCTGCGGATTGCCGTCCAAGGCGATTTCAAAGAATTCCGGGCACTCCGAGGTGCCGGGGATGGTCACTCCGCTCAGCTTCTCCCATTGCTTGAGGTTTTTGGAGGAGAAAAGCGCGTAATCGCTGCCATCCAGATACAGCGCCATGATCCATTTATTCGCCGGGGCGTACCAAATCACCTTGGGATCGCGGTTGCTTCCGATGATGTGCGGCAGGACGGGATTATTCGCATACTTGGTCCAGGTGCGTCCGCGGTCGTTGCTATAGGCGATGCCTTGGGTGAAGGGATTGCCCGCGGCGGTGAAGATG
>CAIMWS010000399.1 GCA_903845125.1 uncultured Verrucomicrobiota bacterium | reverse complement strand
CTCCCAGATGATCCCGCTGGTTTACGGGCCGGTGATGGTGGGCGGCAACATTGTCCTGCGCTGGGCGGGGACTCCGGGCATGACCTACACCATCGAACACATGGCATCGGCCGATGGGGATTGGGAGAAGCTGATCAACCTGGAGGCTCCGGTCGAGGCCGGGATCTGGGGGGTGGGAGTGTTTGAATATTCGGGCCCGGCAAACGCGGTGAGCGGTTTCTACCGCGCGGTGTATCCGGCTTACTGAGCCAACAATTAATTGCCAGGCAAGGCGGGCGCTTCGGCGCCCGCCTGACCATTTTGGGAGGGTCCGGGCACCCGCCTCCCCCGCCCGCATCCCGGGTGTTTATTATCGGTGGCAGATCATTGGCTATCAATGCTTTATGAATGGATCGTGATCTGAAGCTGGCACCCGTGAACCGGTCTTACATCGGGCTTGAAATTGGCCCGCGCGCCAGTAAGATTGGATTTATAGGTGAAACTTTCTTCACAGACGCACCGGTCTGCCGAACTTGAAGGCGAAGTCTTCTGGAGGGGAAGCGGTGCAAATTCTGGGGAGCTTCAGAAAACTGTTCGCCAGGGGCACGGTGCGGATTCCCCTTACCCACGGGATCAAGGCATCCATCAATTGGTTGAGGAACAGGTTCGCCGGACTCCCGAAGCGGCGGCTGTGGTTTTCGGGAACGAAACCTTAAGCTACCGGGCTCTGGATCGGCGCGCGGAGGCCCTGGCGAGGATTCTGACCCGGAAAGAAGCGGGCGGCACCTGCCTGGTGCCATTATGCCTGGAACGATCGTTGGAAATGGTGGCCGGCATCCTTGGGGTATTGAAAGCCGGCAGCGCCTATGTCCCCCTGGAGCCGGGTTATCCGGACGACCGCCTCGCCTACCTGGTCCAGGATACCGGGGCGCGGATCATCCTGACCCAAGCGCGGTTTGAGGAACGGCTCAGGCGGATCTGTGGCAACCGGGTGGAGGTGCTGGCGATCGATGGGGATTGGCAGGAAAAAGAGCGGGAAGCGGCGGGGCAGGAGTTGAGGGAGGGAGGGGGGAAGGCGACGGATCCTGTTTACGTGATTTACACTTCCGGCACCACCGGCAGGCCCAAGGGGGTGGTGCTGGAGCACCGGGCGTTATGCAACCGCATCTGGTGGATGCAGCAGGCTTACCAGCTGGGGACCGACGACAAGGTCTTGCAGAAAACACCGTACAGCTTCGATGTGTCCGGCTGGGAGTTTTTTTGGCCGCTCATTGCTGGCGCCAGCCTGGTAATGGCCCGCCCGGATGGGCACAAGGATCCCCAGTATTTGCGCGAGCTCATCCGGAGCGCGCATATTTCGGTGCTTCATTTTGTGCCGTCGATGCTGGGCGCCTTTCTTTTGGGGGGCGACGGGGGCGGTTGCCCGAGCCTCCGGAAGGTGATTTGCAGCGGGGAAACATTGCCAGTGGCGCTGAAAGACCTGTTTTTCGAGCATTTCCCAGACCTGGAGCTGCATAACCTCTACGGGCCAACCGAAGCGGCGATCGATGTCACGGCCTACCGCTGCCGGAAGGAGGACCGGTTGGTCCCGATCGGGAAACCGATCGCGAACACGCAGATCTACATTGTCGATGAAGGGTTGAGCCCGGTGCCGGCCGGAAGCACCGGCGAATTATGCATCGGTGGCGATGGGCTGGCCCGGGGTTACCTCAATCAACCAGAGCTGACCGCCGGGAAGTTTGTGGATAATCCCTTCCAGCCCGGAACCCGGATATACCGGACGGGCGACCTGGCACGCTGGCTGCCGGATGGGAATATCGAATGCCTGGGGCGGTTGGACCAGCAGATCAAGATCCGTGGGAACCGGGTGGAGCTGGGGGAAATCGAGGCCGTGGTATTGGAGCAGGAGGGCGCGGGCTCCTGCGCGGTGGTGGCGGCGGGGGAAGGGGAGAGCCTGAAGCTGGTGGCCCATGTCGTGCCGGACGCCAGGCGGGCGGCGGGGGTGTATCACCAGCTGCGCATGACCCGCCAGGCCCAGTGGGGGGGGATGGAGCTGCGGGCGTTGGAGAACGGGCTGGAGATTGCCCACTTGAATGCCAGCGAGACGGAATTCCTGTATCGGGAAATTTTTAAAAACAAGGCTTACCTGAGGCATGGGATCCGGTTGCAGGATGGGGATTGTGTATTGGATGTGGGAGCCAATATCGGGCTGTTTTCGCTGGCGGTTTTTCTGGCCCATGACCGCCTGAAAATTCACGCTTTTGAGCCGATTCCCGAGATCCACCGGGCCCTGGCGATGAACGCCGGCTTAATGGGGGACGGCTGGGTTGCGCACGCCTGTGGGATTGCGGATGTGAGCGGGGCCGCGGACTTCACTTATTACCCGCACTTGTCGATGGTGTCGGGAGCCGCGGCGAATCAAGCGGAAGAAGCCGCGGTGGTCCGGTCGGTCTTATTGCGGGAACCGGGAGGCGAGGGCTCCAGCCTGGGCGTGTCCGAGATGGATGAATTGATCCAAAATCGCCTCACCTCGCGGACGGTCCGGTGCGAATTGCGAACCCTTTCCCAGGTGATCCAGGAAAACCAATTGGGAACCATCCATCTCTTGAAGATTGATGCGGAGAAGATGGAGGAGCGCGTTCTGCGCGGCATCGGGGAGAGCGACTGGGGCAAAATCCGGCAATTGGTGATCGAGGTCCATGATTCAGAAGGGCGGCTGGAAAGAATCAATAAATTGCTGGCTGGCCAGGGGTACGAGATGGTGATCGACCAGGACGATCTGCTCGGTTCCTCGAGGATCTACCAAGTCTATGCCTGGAGGGCGCCGGTGCCGGAGGGTCCGGTGGGTGATCCATCCCGGGTATCCCGGTGGCAGGGCCCGTTGGAATTTGCGCGGCGGATCCGGGAAGGGCTGCGGCGGAAGCTGCCGGACTATATGGTGCCGGCGATGATTGTCCCCTGGGAGCAGTTGCCCGTGACGGCCAACGGCAAGCTCGACCGCCAGGCGCTGGCCCAACGCGGGATCGCTGCGCCGGCCAAAAAAAAGCGGAGCCTGCCCCGCTCGGAGATCGAGGCACGGCTCACGGGCATCTGGGAAGAGTTACTCGGCCTGGTGGACATTGGGACTGAAGACGGCTTTTTCGAATTGGGAGGGAACTCGCTATTGGCCGTCCGGGCGGCGGACCGGATCAGCAAGGAGTTTGGCTGCCGGTATTCGGTGGCGTTGTTTCTCCAGCAGGGACGAATCCGGGAAATCGGCGAGTATCTGGCTGCGCTGCAGGAGGCGGAGGCGGAGCCCGGCGCGGCAGCGGCCAAGGCCCCGAAAAAAGCGCGCCCAGCGGCCCGCCTGAGGCTGAATCAGTGGAGACCGTATTGAACCGCCACCCATCGATCCGGCAAAGCGTGGTGGTGAGCCGGCGGGATGAACAGGGCCGCGAGACTTCAGTGGCCTTTGTGATCCCGGACGAGGAATACTTCCGGGCACGGAATGCCACCAAGGCGGCGAAGGAGCGGCTGGATCAATGGATTTCGGTTTGGGAGCGAAATTACCAGCCGATCCTGGGTGGGGAAGCCAGTTCCACCGAGCGCGTCAATAGCATCGGCTACGTGCGCAGCGATTCGGGGGCGCCCATCCCGGAGGAGGAGCTACAGGAAGGGATCGAAAAAACGGTTCAGCAGGTGATGGCCCGGCGGCCGAAATGCATTCTGGAGATTGGCTGTGGCACGGGCATGCTGCTGTTCCGGTTTGCCGGACTGGTGGAGCGATACCTGGCCACCGATCTTTCCCGGAATGCCATCGAGCACATCGAGGTTTCCCTGAAAACCAATCCGCATGCGGATCGCGTCACCTGTTTTTGTTGTGATGCCTCGGATTTGGTGGGAGTGCCGGTGGAGGAGGCGGACACGGTCGTGATCAACTCCGTGGCGCAATATTTTCCGGGCATCGATTACCTGACCTCCCTGATCGAGACGCTCGCCCGGCGGTTGCCCACCGGAGCCCGGATCTATATCGGTGACGTGCGGGATCTCCGGTTGCTCCGGATGTTCCATGTCTGGACCCTCCAGCGCCAGTGTGCAGCCACCACCAGCAAGAGCCGGTTTCGCAAACTGCTGGCGGACCGGATCAAGCTGGAAAAGGAATTGGTCATCCACCCGGCCTATTTCCGGAACCTCCAAAATTCGGTTCCGCGGATCCAGCAGGTTCTGATTGAGCCCAAGACCGGAAAGTTCCCGAATGAATTTGTCCGCTTCCGCTACGATGTGTTTCTGAACCTTGATGAAGCTCAGCCGGAAGGGGTTTTGGCGGAGGTCCGGCCGTGGGTATCCGGTGCGAACGTGGAGGATTTCAGGCGCGCATTGGCCTCCGGCGCGGGAGGGGCACTTTACCTTACCGAGGTGCCGAACCGGCGCTTATGGAAGGAACAGGCTTTTCTAACCTGGCTGGATTCTCCGGGGGAGGAAGAGCCCATTTCCAGGATTATACAATCCCTGGAGGGCCAAGCGGAGCAGGGGGTGGACCCGCTCGAATGGGTTGCGCTGGCGGAAGCATGCGGCTGGCGAGCGACCTTGCATTGGGAACACGAGCAGGAGGATGGAAGGTTCGAGCTCTACTTGCGACCAGCCAGCCAGCCCGGCGGCGAATTACCCGCCCGGCTGCAACATGATTTCTCCCGGACGCCGCGCCGCCAGTGGTCGAATCATCCATCGCTGATGCTGGACTGGGAAGAACATGTGCCAGCCTTAAGAAAGGCGCTGGAGAGGGAATTGCCGGGCGGTTTGCTGCCCTCCAGGTTCCTGCTCGTGCACCAATTCCCCCGGCTGGCGAACGGGGAGGTTGACCGGGATGAACTGGCGGGGAAAAAAGCGAAAAGAATCCAGCCTGAGGCAGGGCCGGGAAACGCGGCGCCGCGGCCCGGATACTATGACCAATGCCTGGCCATCATAGGCATGTCCTGCGTTTTCCCGGGGGCGGCCGATCCTGGGCAATTCTGGAATAACCTCTGCCAGGGGGTGGAGAGCGCCCGGTTCTATTCCGAGGCCGAGCTGCGCGCCCTGGGGGTTGCGGAGGAGCGGATCCGGGATCCCCGGTTGGTTCCGATGCGGATGGCCATCGAAGGCCGGGCGGCGTTTGACGCGGACTTTTTCAACCTGTCCCCCCGGCAGGCCGAAAATCTGGATCCGCAGGCCAGGTTGTTGCTGGTCCATTCCTGGCAAGCCCTGGAAGATGCGGGCTACGCCGCCGGGTCGATTCCGGAAACGGCGGTGTTCATGTCGGCGGCCAATAATTTTTACCCGAGCGCATTAAAACTGGCGGCGGCGGAATTGCAGGGCATGGATGGCCACGAAGCCGGGCTTTTCAGCCAGCCCGGGATGATCCCCGCCTGGATCTCCCACCGCCTCGGGCTGCAGGGGCCCAGCTTGTTTGTGCAGAGCTTGTGCTGCTCCTCCATGACGGGGCTGCACCTGGCCTTGCGGAGCCTCCTGGCCCGGGAGGCGGACTACGCCTTGGTGGGCGCCGCCAGCTTGTTTGCCCCCGACAAGATTGGGTATCTCTATGAGCCGGGTCTCACCCTATCCCCGGACGGACATTGCCGGCCATTCGACGCCACGTTGAGCGGCATGGTGGAGGGGGAAGGAGTCTGCGTGGTGCTACTGAAGCGCGCGGCGGAGGCCATCCGCGACCGCGACCACATCTATGCCTTAATGCGGGGGATTGGGGTTGGCAATGACGGGGCGGATAAGGCCGGGTTCAACGCTCCCAGCCTCAAAGGCCAGTCCGCGGCGATCCGGAAAGTCCTGCAAGATACCGGGCTGGCCGCGGAGTCGATCCGCTACGTGGAGGCGCATGGCAATGGCACCCAGCTGGGGGACGCCATCGAAGTGGCCGCGCTCAGCGAGGTCTATGCGCAAGGGACGGGCCGGAAACAGTTTTGCGGGCTGGGCTCAACGAAGCCGAATATTGGCAATGTCGATACCGTATCCGGTTTGGCCGGCTGCGTTAAGATTGCCTTGAGCCTGGGCAAAGGTTGTTTTCCGCCGGTGGTCAACTACCGGAAGCCCAATCCGGCGATTGAATTCACCCAGTCTCCCTTCTACGTGGTGGAGCGGATGGAGTCCTGGCCCGCGGAGGCGCACCCGGTGCGGATTGCCCAGCATGTATATTCCCTGGGGGGCATGAACGCGCACGCGATCTACGAGGCTTATGTGAATCGTGACCGGGCGGTTGTGCAAGGGCCGGATGGGCCCGCCCTCGTGCCGTTGTCGGCGCGCAGCGAGGAGCGGCTGCGGGCCGGCGCCCACAGGTTGATGGGGTTCCTCAAGGGCCGGCCCCCGGCGGATCCCGGGACCGATGCCCGATATCTGCTGGAACTGGCCTACACGCTGCAAATCGGGCGGGTGCCGATGGAGCAGCGCGTGGTATTTTTGGCCGGCGGCCTCGCGGAACTGATCCAAAAACTGGAACAGTTTGCGGCGCACGGCCAGGCCGGAGAAGGAATCGTCGCTGGAACGGTCAGCCGGACCCGGGATCTCCTGGAGATGATTGGGGACGAAAAGGATCAGCTGGTTTTTGCGCGGCAGCGGATCGCCGAAGCCAGATGGGACCGCGTCGCGCATTTGTGGGTTCGGGGTTGTGCCATGGACTGGCGCGCACTTTATGGGGAACACCCGCCATTTCGCATCAGCCTGCCCACCTACCCCTTTGCGGAAACGGAACACTGGCTCGGGAAACCGGAGCGCCAGGAAAGCCCGGACCCGCCTCCGGCGCCGGAACCTGATCCAGCAATTGCCGTCCTGCGGCGCAGGCTGGGGGAATTCCTGAAAATCCGCGCGGAGGACCTGGATGGGGACCGCCCCTTTGGCGAAGCCGGATTGGATTCCGTTGCCTTGATCCGGTTCTGCAATGGTTTGAACCAGGAACTCGGGCTGAACCTGGCGCCGCCGTTGCTTTTCGAATACGCCACCATCAACCGGCTGGCCCGGCACCTGTCGGCGGCTTACCCATCGCGGTTTGCGGCGGCGCCGGATCCTGGCGGGAACCACGAGCAGTTGGAGGCAGGCCCGGCAGGCTGCCTGCCGAAGGTCCGGCCCGGGAACCAGGAACCGATTGCCATCGTGGGGATGAGCGGCCGGTTTCCGCAGGCGGCCAACCTGGAGGAATTTTGGGAGAACCTGAGATCCGGGCGGGATTGCATCCGGGAAATTCCTCCGGAGCGCTGGGCTTGGGAGACCGAGGCCGAAGATCCCGAGGAGGCGAAGGCCCGGGCCAGAATCCAGTGGGGAGGCTTCATGGAGGGGATTGACGAGTTCGACCCGTTGTTTTTCAACCTCTCACCGCGTGAGGCAGAGACGATGGATCCGCAAAACCGCCTGATCATGATGTATGTCTGGCTGGCGATGGAGGATGCGGGCTATTCGGCGGGCAGCCTGTCCGGCACCAACACGGGGCTCTTTATCGGCACCGGGGAAACCGGCTATGCCAGCCTGTTGACCAGCGAAAAGCAGCGGCCCGATTACGGTTTTTTGGGCGTTTATCCCTTCAGCGGCCCGAATCGGATGAGCTATTTCCTCAACCTGCACGGGCCGAGCGAGCCGGTCAATACCGGGTGTTCCTCCTCGCTGATTGCGGTGCACAAGGCGGTCGAGGCGCTGCAGAACCACACCTGCGACCTGGCTTTCGCCGGAGGGGTGAACACCGTGCCGATACCGGACAGCCACATCAGCTTCAGCAAGGCGGGGTTGATTTGCGAGGGAGGCCGCTGCCAGCCCTTCTCGAGCCAGGCCAACGGATTTGTATGGGGCGAAGGGGTGGGGATGATCGCGCTGAAGCGGTTGAGCGACGCCGAGGCGGCGGGGGATCCGATTCATGGCTTGATCCTGGGCGGTGCGCAGAATCACGGAGGCCGGGCCAATTCCTTCACCGCTCCCAATCCAGTGGCCCAGGCGCAATTGCTCACCGCCGCGTTCCAGAAAGCCGGGGTGGATCCCCGCACCATCGGCTACATCGAAACCCACGGAGCTGGCACCAAACTGGGGGATCCGGTGGAGGTCGAGGGCCTCAAGCGGGCCTTCCAGGATTCCGGTATTCGGGAGCCGGATGGCAGTGCGGCTTGCGGGCTGGGCTCGGTGAAATCCAACATCGGCCATTTGGAATTGGCTTCCGGAATTGCCGGATTGTTGAAGGTCGTTCTGCAGCTGAAACATAAGACGCTGGCCGGGAACCTGCATTGCGATGAAATCAATCCCCTGCTGGCGATCCAGGGCAGCCCTTTTTACATCGTTCGCGAAACCACCCATTGGCCAGCCAACCGGGATGGCCAGGGCCGGGATTTGCCCCGGCGAGCCGGGGTCAGTTCCTTCGGGGTGGGGGGATCGAATGCGCATGTGGTGGTCGAAGAATACATCCCCGGGCGCGTTCCCTCGGAAAGGGAACGGACCGGGCAGGGGCCGTATCTGGTCGTGCTTTCCGCCCGGAAAGAGGAACCGCTCCGGGAAGCCGCCCTCCGGCTGCGTGAATACCTGAAGCAAAAGCCCGGCTTAAGCCCGCAGGGCCTGCGCAGCCTGGCCTATACGCTCCAGGTGGGACGCGACGCCATGCGGGAACGCCTGGGCTTCGTGATCCACTCGGTGGAGCAGTTGGAGGAAGGGCTGAACGCCTTCCTCGAGGCCAGGCTGGTTCCGGGCTGTGGTTTCCGGGGACGTGCCTTGCCGGGCGCGGAGGCCAAGGCTCCTGTGGCGGGCGATTTGGCCGCCCGGAAAGATTACCAGGCGTTGATGGAATATTGGGTCAGCGGCGGATCGGTGGACTGGCGGCGGCTGTATGGCGGGCGGTGGCCCGCCCGGATGTCCTTGCCTGGCTACCCGTTTGCCCGCGAGCGCTACTGGGCCGCCTCCGGGTTTCAGGTTGGCGGGAAGCCAACTTCTGCCGGGAATACCCGGCGGCCGGAAGCTGCGGCTGCGGCTGCGCCAGCCACTTGTTTGGTGGAGAAAGTGTGGAGGAAGGAAAGTGCCTCCCCAGGGGGCAGTGGCACATTCCCAGGCGCCACTTTGGTTTTCGTCAACGAGGATTCGGTTGATTTGGCCAGGAATTTCAGCGGCCCGGGCAGGCTGGTGGTGGGCAACCACCGCGTGCCGCCAGCGAAAGCGGACTGGGTCGTGGATTTCCGGGATGCCGCCAGCGCCGTCCGCATTGCCCGGAAGTTGGCCGAGGCCGGCGCGGGGGTGACGCGCATCGTGGATCTCAGCGATCTTTATCGGCAGCCGAAATCCAAGGACGAGCCCAAACTTGGGAAACTGGTACTTTACCAGGCGCTGGCCGGGACCTTTGCGCCCCGGCGCATCCTTTACTTCACCAAGGGGCTCCAAAACTTCGGCTCCGCGCCCCTGAGTCTGGCCGGGGGCAAGCTGATCGGTTTGATCAAGATGCTGGGCGCCGAATATGACCACCTTTGGGCCAGGGCGATCGATATCGACCAAGGTGGCTTTGAGGATGCGGGCTGGTTTCGTGAAGTGGTCGAAGCTGAATTCAGTTCCACCAGCGGGGAGGTTGAGGTTTGTTATCGGGACCGGATGCGGTATGTGCCGGAGTTGGTCGATGAAAACCCACCGGGAGAGGAAAGCCCGCTGAACCTCCGTGAGGATGCGGTGTATGTGATTACGGGCGGCACCCGGGGCATCGGCTTGGAAATCGCCCGGCACCTGGCCTTGAAGGGGGCCCGCAAGCTGGCCTTGCTGGGCATCCAGCCATTGCCCGCCAGGAAGGATTGGGAACGGACGGTCCGGGAAAACGGATTGTCTGCGGCAGAGCGGGATAAACTGAAGCAGCTGATGGAGTTGGACCGCAGCCTGGAGGAACTGCGGGTGCATGCCGGTCCCCTGACGGACCGGCCAGCCTTGCAGGCCTTTTTCGACCAGGTCCGAACGGAGTGCGGGCCCATCCGGGGCATCATCCACAGTGCCGGGGCCTATCCGGAGTTGAACTCCCGGGCTTTTGTTGCACGGGATATGGAGGCGATTCAAAAAGTGATGGAGCCGAAAATGGATGGGTTGGAAGGACTGCACGAATTGTTCCAGGATGATGGCTTGGAGTTTTTTGTCACCTTCTCCTCGCTCTCCGGAGTGATTCCACGCCTGGCGCGTGGCTTGAGCGACTACGCCATGGCCAACGCTTTTGCGGACCATTTTGCGGCTTACCAATTCCAACAGATGCGGCGCACGCAGTACCGGACCATTTCCTGGGTGGATTGGAATGACGTGGGCTACGCCGCCAGGATGTCCCCCGGGGACCGGGACCGGTTGGAACAAAGCCTTGGGGAAGTTGGATTGGCCTCCTTTTCGGCCCGGGAAGGATGCCGGCTTTTTGACCTCGCCATGGGCGTGCCGAACCGGAGTTGGGTTTTGCCTTGCCACCTGAACGCCAAAGTGTTTGCGGCAGTACGGCCGGAATTGTTGTGGAGCCGGCCGGGCGGGGCAGGGCCGCGGCCTGTGCCCCAAGGCAACCCAGGCTTTCTGGAGCGATTGGATCGCCAATTAGACTGTTGGGAGACTGAGCACGGTCCCGGAGTGGCGCTGGCGCCGGATGCCTTGAGTGAATTTGTTGCCTTTGACAAACTCAAGGATCTGGATGCCCCCCGGGTCGCGCGCATCCACAATCTGCTGTTCCCCATGGAGGAGCTGCCAAAACCGGGCAATGGGAAGAGCGGGGAATCGCTGGCCACGGTGGTTCGCCGGCATCTCTTTGACGTGCTGAAGATACAGGAACTGGATGATGCCACCCCGTTTCAAGACTATGGATTGAACAGCATTTCGGCGATGGTGTTTACCAACCGCCTCGGCAAGGAACTCCGGTGTGAGGTGGACCCCGGCTGGCTGGTGGATTCGCCGACGGTTGAATCCCTGGTGGCGCACCTTCAATCTCAAAACGGTCAGGATGGCCAGTAGCCCGGGCATGAACACGAGCGAGCAACTGCAGCGGATCGAGGCCGCGATGAAAGGCGCGGCCAAAGCTGCGGCGCCGGTTCGCGCGGAGCCTGCACGCCGGCCGGAGCCGATCGCCATCGTGGGGTTGGCCGGGTATTTTCCGGGGTGCATGTCCATCCAGGAGTTTTGGAAGGCACTGGACGAGGAACGCTGCCTGCTCGAGGAGATGCCGCGGAAGCGTTTCGCTTGGGAAGGCCGGAATGATCGGCTGGGTGGGGATCCGGAGCAGTGGCGCTCCCGGTGGGGAGGGTTTATCCCGGATATCCGAAGTTTCGATCCTGGTTTCTTTGGCATATCCACCGGGGAGGCCAAAATCATGGATCCGCGGGAACGCCTGCTGCTGATGGCGGCCTATCACGCGCTGGAAAACGCCGGATACGCTCCGCGCTCCTGGCGAGGCACCCGGACCGGGGTTTTCATGGCCGGTGAGGAAAATGAATACGCGGCGTTGGTGCGGGAACGGGACGGCGGCGCGGGAGTGGTGATCGATGACGGAGCGAACCTGATCGCCAGCCGGATTTCCCACAGCTTCGATTTTCGCGGGCCAAGCGAATTCGTCAACGCCTGGTGCGCCGGTGGGGCGGTGGCCCTGAACCGGGCGGTCCAGAGTTTGCGGGCGGGCGAGATTGCCGCGGCCATGGTGGGCGCCGCCAACGTGATCCTGAGCCGGGCGCCGTTCCTCCAGCTCTCCGGCCTGAACCTGCTCAGCCCGGATGGGGCCATCCATTCCTTTGGCCGGGGGGCGGCGGGGTATCTGCGCGCCGAGGGAGTGGCCTGCGTGTTGCTGAAGCGGTTGGCGCAGGCGGAGGCCGATGGGGACGTAATCCACGCAGTGATCCAGAATAGCGCCGTGAACCATAATGGGCGGGGCGGGGCTTCGCGCACCTCGCCGGATCCTTTTGCGCAGGCTGAATTAATTCGCGCCTGTGGCGAGCAGGTGGGATTGGATCCGCGGCGGTTGGGATACATCGAGGCCCAGGGGATGGGGCACCCGCTGGCGGATATTGCCGAATGGCGGGCCTTTGGCCTGGCCTTGAAAGGGATGGCCAAAGCGCAGGGGGTGGTCCTGAAGCCGGGAGGCTGCCTGGTGGGCTGCCTCAAGCCGATGTTGGGCCACATGGAGGCCGCTTCTTCCCTGGGTGCCTTGTTTAAGATCATCCGGGCCATCCAGACCCAGACCATCCACGGCATTTACGGATTCACGGAAGCCAATCCCGAATTGAATTTGGAGGATCATCCCTGTGGGCTGGCCACGCGGGCCATACCCTGGCCGCGGACCGGACCGCCGCGGGTGGCCGGCCTCAACGCGTATGGCATGGGGGGGAATAATGCCCACGTCCTCATCGAGGAATACGTGCGGCAGCCGGGCCCGGTGCGATCAGCCCCGCGGCCCGCGCTCGTGGTGCTATCGGCGCCCACGGAGGCCAAGCTGGCCCAGGTGGCGGGAGCCTTGCTGGATTGGATCGAAAAGCATCCGGAACAAAACCTGGCCGACCTGGCCTACACTTTGCAGGTTGGCCGGGATGCGCTGGACTGCCGCCTGGCACTGGTGGTGGACTCTCTGGAACAGCTGGGGAGGGGGCTTGCCGGCCAGCTCACTCCGGGCAGCGCCCCACCGGCTTTCGTCTGCCAAGGGCGCGTCACGCATCAGAATGCCACACCGCCACCCTTGGGTGATCTGATGGCCTGGGGACGGCATTGGGTCAGTGGGGGAGCTGTATCGTGGAACGATTTGCATCGGGGAGAATCCGTGCGCCGGATTTCTCTGCCGGAATATCCTTTCGACGCGTGTGAGTGTTGGGTGGAGGAAACCACCGGAACGCTGCCAGCTCCGGCGCCGGGACAGCCCTTGGTGGAGCAGATAAAGGGACGCCTGGCGTCGATGGTAGCGGAGGAGCTCGGTTGTGCCACCGCGGAGATCGATCCCGGGAAACACTTCATGGATTATGGCATTGGGTCACTCATGGGGTTGAGGTTGGCGCAAAGGCTGGCCCGGTCCTTGGGCGCCACCGTGGGATTGCAGGACTGGCTGGAGCACCCAACCATAGCGGCTTTTTCACAATTTCTTACCGCCCAGGCGGCGGCCCCAGGGGGGGGGGAAACTGCCGCCCGAGCCCGGGATGGGAAGGGTGCGCCCGGCCAGTGGGAGTGTCCGTTATCCGAATGCCAGCGGGGCTTGTGGGCGCTGCAGAAGATGCGTCCAGGGATGGCGGCGTATAACGTGCCCATCGGCATCCGGGTGTTCGGGCGCCTGGACGGCGGGCAGTTGCGAAAAGCCTGCCAGGCGTTGCTGGACCGATATCCCCTATTGGGGTGTGCGATCCGGGAGCGTGATGGCGGATTGATTCACCAGCCCGCCCGCGCCTCCTTCCCGTTTGAAGAACTTGATAGGGCGGAAATGGGGGCCGCGTCCATCGGAGAACTGTTGAGGGACCGGCTGCGGGCGCCATTCAGCCTGGAGGAAGGCCCGTTGATCCGGTTCCATCTCGTTCATTGTTCCGCGAAGGAGTCGGTGGTGTTGCTGGTGGCGCATCACCTGGTGATGGATGGTTTGTCCACGGCCCCGGTGATGACCACCCTTTTGGACGCCTACCTGGCCGGCACGCAGGGGATTCCGTTGGCATCCATTCCCAGCGAAGTTCATTTTGGCGATTTCGTCCTTTGGGAAAAAGACCAGCTGGCGGGGGAATCGGGAAAACGGCTTGAAGCCTACTGGAAAGAGCAACTCTCGGGTCTTTTGCCCACCTTGCGGTTGACCGCGGAACCTCCTGCGCCCGAGGGCCGGGGAGGGCCGGGGGAATTGGTATCGGCAGGGTTGCCCAACGGTTTGGTGGAGGGGCTGAAGGCACTGGCCCGGGCGCACCGCGTCAGCCTGCCCACGGTATTTCTCGGCTTGTTGCAGGTGATGCTCCATCGCTATTCGGGGGAGGATGATATATCCGTGGGCGTAGTGGCCCAGGTCCGGCCGGATGATCGCTACGCCAACCTGGTGGGATATTTCATCAACCTGCTGCCCATTCGGACGCGGGAAGTGTCGAAGCTCGACTTTGCCAGCCTGGTGCGCAGCCTGCAGAAAACAATGGCCGGGGGAATCGATCATGCGGCTTACCCGTTTCCCAGGATGGTCCAGTCCCTGGGGCTCACCCCCGATGGCGAATCGAATCCCATCGTGCAGGCCGGCTTCGAGTATCAATCATACCTGCCGGAGCTCGCTTGGGAGCGGCGCTACCAGCCACGCCTGCCCGTGGAGACGTTGGAAAATCCGCGCCAGGCGGGAGAGCTGGACCTGGTTCTGGAGGTGGTGGAGTTGGTGGATCGGATGGAGGTGCATTTCAAGTATGATCCTTCGGTCCTGGGAGGAAAGTTCGTGCACCGGATGGCGGAGCATTTCCTCAACCTGGCGGGGGCGGTCCTGGCGGATCCCGGCCAAAGGCCGGGTGGCTGCCCGATGCTGGGCGAAAACGAATCGGCACAATTGCTGGCGGCGTGGAACGATACCCACCGTGAATATGACCGCACGGCCTGCGTTCACGAATGGATCCATCGCCAGGCCCGGAAAACTCCGGAGGCCCCGGCGGTGTGGTTCGAGGGACAAGCCACCACTTACGGCGAGTTGGATCAGCGCAGCGATAGGCTGGCGTGCTACCTCCAGCGGCTCGGGGTGCGGCCCGATCAGCCGGTGGCGCTCCACGTGAATCGTTCCCCGGAAATGGTGGTGGCGTTGCTGGGCATCCTCAAAGCGGGAGGAGCCTATCTGCCGCTCGATGCGGGCTGCCCCGAAGAACGCCTGGCGTTCATGGTGCGGGATAGCGGGGCCACGATTTTGCTGACGCAGAGCGCCTTGGCTTCCCGGCTCGCCTTGGGGAACGCGCAGGCCAGTGCAAGCGGGAATCGCCAAATCATCGAGCTGGACCGGCAGTGGCGGGAGATCGCGGATGCCGGCCAGGGGCGGACGGTGGAAAACCGGGCCACGCCGGACCATCTGGCCTACCTCATTTACACCTCCGGCACCACAGGCAATCCCAAGGGGGTGATGGTTTCCCACCGGGCGCTGGCCAATTTTCTGGCGTCCATGGCGAAAGAGCCTGGCTTGGGGTCCAGCGACCGGCTGCTGGCCGTGACGAACCTGAGCTTCGACATCGCCGGCCTGGAGCTTTTCCTTCCCTTGGTGATGGGGGCGCAGTGCTGGATATGTCCGGCGACGAGCGCAGCCAATGGCGAACAATTGCGGGAAACCATCCGCCAGGCAAGGCCCACGGTGATGCAGGCGACGCCGGCCACCTGGAAAATGTTGTTGCACGCCGGCTGGCGCAACGAGGAGCGGGTAAGGATTTTTTGTGGTGGGGAGGCGCTTTCCGCGGATCTGGCCCGGGCGTTCATGGATGGGGGGATGGAGGCCTGGAACTTGTATGGGCCAACCGAGACGACCATCTGGTCCACGGTCCAGCGGATCGCAGGCAGCCTGCCGGTGGGTATTGGCAGGCCGATTGCCAATACGCGGATTTATATTGTGGATCGTTATGGGCAGCCCGTGCCCGTGGGGGTGGCCGGGGAGCTTTTGATCGCCGGAGACGGATTGGCGCGTGGCTACTGGAACCGCCCGGAGTTGACGGCGGAGAAGTTCACCGAATTATCGTTCCTACCGGGCGAGCGCGCTTACCAGACGGGCGACCTTGCCTGCTGGCGCGAGGATGGGACGATCCATTACCTGGGCCGGGCGGATCACCAGGTAAAACTGCGCGGACATCGGATTGAACTGGAGGAGATCGAAAGCCACCTGAACCGCCATGCTTCAGTGCGGGATTCGGCCGTGGTCGTGAGAGAACACCGGGGAGCGAAGCAGTTGGTGGCATACTATGTGCCAGCGGATCGGAATGCGGATCCGGGCGCGGAGCGGGGGGCCATCGAGGTTCATTTGCGGCGTTTTCTGCCCGATTACATGATCCCGGGATTTTTCATTCCGCTCCCCGCGGTGCCGCTCACTCCGAACGGGAAAAAGGACCGGAAATCTTTGATGGCCCGCCGGTTGGAGGCGCCGGCGCAAGGCGGGCAATTGTCCCCGGCGGCACCCCACGAGGAAGCCATTCTGGCGATTTGGCGGGATGTCCTAGGAGTGGAAAACCTCCGGGCGAACGATGCCCTATTCACCGTGGGGGGCGATTCGGTCTCCGCGGTGATGATCGCTGAACGCATCAGCCGGACCCTGGCGGTGCCTTTTACCGCGACCGATATATTCCGGTGCCCTACCGCCCGGGCGATGGCCGCCCACGTGGCCACGCTGCAAGCCGGTGCAGCCGAAACCACAACGTCAACCATTCCGGCGGCAGCCAGCGGACAGCCGGCCCACCCGGCGCCCGCTCCCTGGCCGGAGTATTATCAGGATTCCATCGCGATCATCGGCATTTCCTGCCAATTCCCCGGGGCGGAAACGCACCAGGCGTTTTGGTCGAATCTCAAATCCGGTGTGCATAGCGCGGTTTACTTCTCCAAGGAGGAACTCCTCCGGGCCGGGGTGCCGGAGGCACTGGTCCGGAATCCTGACTTTGTTCCGGTGCAGATGACCATCGAAGGGAAGGATTGCTTTGATCCGGATTTCTTCCGGATCCCGGCCCGGAACGCCGCTTTGATGGATCCGCAGAGCCGGTTGCTCCTGATGCATGCGTGGAAAGCGATCGAAGATGCGGGTTACGTCCCCGCCGAGGTGGCGGACGCCGCGGTTTTCACCGCGGTGAGCAACACCTTTCACGCTTCCGCCAGGGTTAATGCGGAGAGTGATCTGAACGATGGGGAGAACTACGTGGCCTGGCTCCTCGCGCAAGCGGGGACAGTGGCGACGATGATTTCGCACCAACTGGGCCTGCGGGGCCCCAGCTACGCGGTCCATGCCAACTGTTCGTCTTCGCTGGTGGCGTTGCACACCGCCTTCCAAACGCTGCGGCAGGGCGATGCGCGGTATGCCTTGGTCGGGGCGGCCTCGCTGGTTCCCGGTTCGAAGATCGGCTACCTGTTCCAGGAAGGAATGAACCTGTCGAGCGACGGTCGATGCAGGGCTTTCGATGCAGCCGCGGATGGCATGGCCGGAGGGGAGGGGGTTGCCGTGCTGCTGGTGAAGCGGGCCGAACTGGCCGTTCGCGATGGCGATCCCATCTACGCCATAATCAGAGGGATAGGGGTCAATAATGACGGATCCGACAAAGCTGGTTTTTACGCTCCGGGTCTGACGGGGCAAGCCGACGTGATTGAAAAAGCCCTGAGGACGGCCGGCGTCCATCCCGAAACAATCAGCTATGTGGAGGCGCACGGCACCGGGACCAAGCTGGGCGATCCGGTGGAAGTGGCGGCGTTGAGCCAGGCATATGCGGCACAGACGGAGCGGAAGCAATATTGCGGCATCGGCTCGGTAAAATCGAATATCGGCCACCTGGACACCGCCGCCGGGCTGGCCGGATGCATCAAGGTGGCGCTGAGCCTGAAGCATCGGGAGCTGCCCCCTACGCTGCATTACCGGGCGCCCAATCCGGCCATTCCTTTCGCCGACTCCCCTTTCTACGTGGTGGACCAATGGCGCGCTTGGATTGGGGCGGATGGACCCCGGCGGGCCGGGCTCAGCAGCCTGGGCATTGGGGGCACCAACACCCACGCCATCCTGGAAGAGAGCGTGGTTTCCCCCATCCCGCAGCCAAGGCATTCCGCCGAACCGTTTCTGGTGGTGTTTTCCGCCCGGAGCGAGGATTGCCTGCGGACGATGGCAGCCAACTTTCTCAAATTTGTGCGCGAATCAGCCGAGCCGGTGGCCTTGGCGGACCTGGCTTTTACGCTGCAAGTGGGACGTGTGCCCATGCCTCATCGGCTGGCCGGTGTCGTTGGGACCATGGAGGAGCTGGCGGAGCGGCTGCAGGCCTGGCTGGCCGGCGGAAAATCCCTGGCCGGCTGGTGGGAGGGGACGGCGCCGGACGAAGGGACGCTGCCGGAAACCAGGCCGGATGACGGGATAGCCGGGGAAAGCATCAGCCAATGGCTGGCCGAGCGGCGGTTGCCGCAACTGGCCATGGCGTGGGTGCAGGGGAGGCCGGTGGATTGGAAACTGCTCCACGCCGGCCAGGCGTTGAAAAGAATCAGCCTGCCAACCTATCCCTTTGCCCGCGAACTTTGCCGGTTGGCCGCTCCGGCGCCTGAGTCCCGAGGCATGGCTGGGGGATGGCCCGCGGAATCCCGCGGGCTGCATGCCCTGCTGCAAGAGAATATCTCCACCCTGAATGGCCAGCGCTATCGCACCACCTTCACCGGCCAGGAATTCTACCTGGCGGACCATGTGGTGCAGGGCCGCCGCCTGTTGCCCGGGGTGGTTTACCTTGAAATTGCCCGGGCCGCAGTCTCCCATGCGGCGGGCCTGCCATCGCCATTCCGCCTGGAGCACATTGCCTGGCCCAGGCCTTTTGAAGTGGGGGATCAACCTCGTTCACTGCAAATCGATTTGCGCAAGGGCCAGGGGGAAGAGGTGCATTTCGATATTTCCACCTCCGGTCAGACGCCGGACTCGGAAAAGATTTTACTGTGCCAGGGAGCCGCGGTGAGGCCGAAGCTGGATTCAACGGGCGCTTCGGTGGCGGTGGCACTCCCTACCGAGCAGTATCCGCACCGCTTTGGTGCCCGGGAGTGTTACGCCGAGCTGGAACGGCTGGGGATTACCTACGGCCCAAGCCACCAAGGGATCGTGGAGTTGTTTGCCGGCCCGGATGGCGTGCTGGCGAGACTTTCCCTGCCTGGTTCAGTGAGCGGCACCCGGGAGCAGTTTGTTTTGCATCCGAGCCTGTTGGATGCAGCCATCCACGCCTCCGTGGGATTCTGCCTGCAGGAGCGCAAAACAACGGGCCAGGAGGGTGCGTTTTTACTGCCTTTTGCCCTCCAGGAATTGGAAATGCCAGGCCATGGCAGTGCCGAAATGTGGGCCCGGATCACGAAACGGAACGAACGCACCGCGGCGGCTGGAACGGAAACGCTGGATATCGAATTGTACGACCTGGAGGGGCGAATTCAGTTTCGCTTAACGGGGCTCTGCTCCCGCCGGGCTGGCGGATTGGCACGCGCCAGTGGGCCCAGGGCTGGGGAGACCTGGCTGGCCCGCCCGGTGTGGGTGGCGGCCGAAGTGGCTGGGGACCGAGCCCGGCCGCGGTTCGCGGAATGCCATGTGGTGGTGTGCGGCCTGCCGCTGCAGAATGGCAGCGTGGATCCGGTCTTCAACGGTTATCGATGGCTCGAAGTTCAAACCCAACAGGAGTGCCCCGCCCGTCGTTTTGCGGCAGCTGCGGAAGCCGTGTTCCAGAAGGTGCGGACCATTCTGGAGGGCAAACCGAAGGGCAATATTCTCCTGCAGGTGGTGGTTCGCCAACCGCAGGATGCCGCGTGCCTGCAAGGCCTCTCCGGGCTGCTGCGCACCACCTGCCTGGAAAATCCGGCCGTTTTTGCCCAAATCATTGGCGTCGACGAAGGGACATCCCGACAGAATTTGCCTGCCCTCCTCCTGGAAAATGCCCGCTGCCCGGAGGCCGTTCAGATTCGCTATCGGGATGGGAAACGGGAAGTGCTGCGTTGGGACGACCTCCCGGTGGCGGAGGTTGGCGCGCGAATTCCCTGGCGGGATGGGGGCATTTATCTCATCACCGGCGGCGCCGGGGCGTTGGGTTTGATCTTCGCCGCTGAAATCGGGCGCCGGGTGAAAAACGCAGAGGTGATCCTGGCCGGGCGCTCCGAGGCGGGTCCTGAATTCGGCGCGCGCATGAAGGCGCTGGGTGTGCGCTGCGTTTACCGCCGCGTTGATGTGGGCAATGCCGCGGAAGTGGCGGCGCTGGTTGCGCGGATCCAAGACGAGGTGGGCCAGTTGAACGGGGTGCTGCACGCCGCGGGCATCATCGATGATGATTTCATCCTCCGGAAGTCCCCCGGGCAATTCCAGCAGGTGCTGGCCCCCAAGGTCCTGGGGGCCGTTCACCTGGACCGGGCCCTCAGCGCAGCGGAGTTGGACTTTTTCGTGGTCTTCTCATCGATCGCCGGGATTTTAGGAAGTGCCGGCCAGGCTGACTATGCCACCGCCAATGCCTTCCTCGACGAGTTCGCGGAATATCGCCAGGGGCTGGTTTCCAGTGGACTTCGGCACGGCCGCACGCTGGCCCTCAACTGGCCGCTATGGCAAGCGGGAGGGATGCGGGTGGAGGCCGCGCTGGTCAAGGAAATGACCGGGCGGACGGGTTTTGTCCCTCTCGAACAGGGGGAGGGGTTGGACGCCTTCCATGCCGCAATGGCCGGCAATTCCCCCCGCATCGCGGTCCTGTGTGGTCATCGCGAGCGCATCCGCGCCTATGTGAATGGCTTGGCCAGCCGCCAGCCGGAGGATTGGGAAGCCGGGCCGGTCGCCGTGGAGGACACCGCCCCCTTGGCCGCCGCCGCCCGGGAATGGTTGAGGCGGGAACTGGCCGCGGCCTTGGAGCGTCCGGTGCAGCGGATGAAGGACCAGGAAAAATTCGAGCGCTACGGCGTGGATTCAATCCTGGCGGTCCAGCTGACGAACCGCCTGGAGACCTCGTTTGGATCCCTGCCGAAGACGTTGTTTTTCGAATACCAGACCGTGCAGGAGCTGGCGCAATACTTTCTGGAAAAGCACCCGGATAAGCTTTGGAAATTGACCGGAATCCAGGCGGCAGCCACGGCGCCGGTTCCCGCTCCGCCCCGGGAGAATCCCCAGCCGGTCGCGCCCATGGTGGCGCCGGATGTTTCCGTCACCTTGCCGGATGTCCAGGCTACGGATATGGCCATCATCGGGCTTTCGGGGCGTTATCCGCAGGCGGCCGATCTCGATCAATTTTGGAAGAACCTGGTGGAAGGCCGGGATTCGATCACGGAGGTTCCCGCCAGCCGCTGGGATTGGCGTAAGCATTACACCGGGGACGCGCAGCGGCCCGGGGACCACGCCAGCAAGTGGGGCGGTTTTATTGAGGATGTGGATTTGTTTGATCCGCTTTTCTTCAATATCTCACCGCGCGAAGCCGGCTTGGTGGATCCCCAGGAGCGTTTGTTTCTGGAAACCGTATGGAACCTGCTGGAAAGCACCGGTTACACCAAGGAAAAGCTGCGCGAGCGGCACCAGGGGCGGGTGGCGGTCTATGTTGGCGCCATGTATCAGCAGTATCACGCGATCCCATCGGATCCGCTGTCCGAAGCGATCGTGTCGCTATCGTCATTCAGCGGAATTGCCAATCGCGTTTCCTATTTCTTCGATTTCCAAGGCCCCAGCATCGCGGTGGACACCATGTGTTCGTCGTCGCTGGCGGCGATCCAGATGGCGTGTGAAAGCCTGCGCAGCGGGCTCGTATCCATGGCGGTCGCGGGGGCCGTCAACCTCACCATTCATCCCCATAAATTTACCGGGCTGACCGCGGCCAAGTTGATGGGTTCGCATCCGGGCAGCCGCAGTTTTGCGGATGGGGACGGCTATCTGCCCGCGGAAGGGGTGGGGGCGGTGCTGCTGAAACCACTGGCGAACGCCATCCGGGACGGGGATCCGATCCTGGCGGTGATCAAGGCGGTGACGGCGAGCCATAGCGGGCAGTCGGGTGGATTTGGCGTTCCCAATCCACAGGCTCAAGCCCGGGCGGCGGAGGATTGCCTCCGGCGGTCTGGCGTCGATCCCCGGACCATCGGCTACGTGGAAGCCTCGGCCAATGGTTCTCCTTTGGGAGACGCCATCGAGGTCAAGGCGCTCTCCAATGCCCTGGCCAGGCATATCCCGGAGCGGGGCACGATCCCGATCGGGTCCGTGAAAGCCAACCTCGGCCACTCGGAGGCGGCTTCGGGGATGGCGCAGTTGTCCAAAGTGGTCCTGCAAATGCGGCACAGCTGGCTGGTGCCGGCGATCAAGGGCGGAAAGACCAATCCCAATATCGTATTCCCGGAGACCCCGTTTTATCTCCTGGAGCAAGCGAGCGAGTGGCGGCCGCCGGTGGGGATGGCTGGGGATGCAAACCGGACTTTACCAAAGCGGGCGTTGATCAGCTCGGTTGGCGCCGGCGGTTCGACCGGGCACCTGGTCCTCGAAGAGTATCCCGCCAGCCAGCCGGTGGTGGAAGCGGCCGCTGCAGCCAGCGGGCCCTGGCTGATTGTGCTTTCGGCGCGGAATCGGGGCCGATTGGAAGCCCAGGTGCGCAAACTGGGCGAGTTCCTCAAGCAGGTTCCGGCAGTCCGGCTGGCCGATGTGGCTTACACCTTGCACGTGGGGCGGGAAGCGATGGAACATCGTGCGGCCCTGATCGCCAACTCGTTGGAGGAGCTGGTCCGGAATCTTGAAGGATTGGCGGAACACCTCCGAAACGAGGGGCAGCCCGCGCTGAATTTCCCGGTCTTCATGGGCAACACCGAAGAAAGCGATCCGGCATTCCGCGAACTGCTCTCCGGGGCGGCCGGGAGCAGGATCCTCAGTGAATGGCTGGCCGGAAGGTTGCTGGAGAAGCTTGCCACGTATTGGGTGCGGGGAGGCGACGTCCGCTGGGAGCCGCTGTATCATGGCCTGGGCCTGGTGATTGTGAATTTGCCCACGTATCCTTTTGAACGCAGGCGCTGTTGGTTGCAGGAAACGGGAAACACGCGCGCCCGGGAAGTTGTCCCGGCGCCCGAACGCCAGCCTCAACGGCCGATCACCGCCGGCACAAACGGACTCGGCACTTTCTTAAAGGCTGAGATTGCCACGTTGCTGGGGCTGGATCCTGCTGAATTGCCGGTGACCAAGGCGCTGAACAGCCTTGGGTTTACCTCGATTGACGCCGTCAGCCTGAAATCCAAATTGGAGCAGGAGTTCGAAGTGGAGGTTCCGATCGCCACTTTGAACGTGTATCAAAGCATTAACCGCATCGAGGCCGAACTCCAGCCTTTTGCCGGCAAAGCCTTGGAGCGCCACCTGGCCGGGAATGGGGGCAACGGCCGGAAGTTGAATATGCAGCCAGTCCTGGTGGCCAATTTCGTGGACCGGTATCAGCCCTTTCCGCTGAGTGATATCCAGGAGTCGTTTTACTTGGGGCGGAAAGTCGGCGGGCAGGATCGCGCGGGCTGCCATATTTATTTTGAGATAGGCAGGCAGGAATTGGATGTTTACCGGCTGAACACCGCGTGGAACCGGTTGGTGGAGCGTCACGACATGCTGCGGGCGGTGATTTTGCCTGATGGCACCCAGCGCATCCTGGAGGAAACGGCGCCTTATCGCTTCCGAACCGTGGATCTGCGGCGCCTGGACCTTCAGCAGCAAGCGGACCGGCTGGGCCGGACGCGGGAGGAAATGTCCCACCGGATCTATAATCCCGAACAATGGCCTTTGTTTGACATCCAGGTCAGCATCCTGCCGGACCAACGCCGCATCCACTTCAGCATCGATGAGCTGATCGTGGATGCCTTGAGCATCGATTTGCTTTTCCAGCAATGGCTGCAGCTTTACGAGGATCCCCAGCTCGCACTGCCCCGCCTGGAGCTTTCGTTTCGTGATTATGTCCTGGCCACCAAAGGCTTTGCCGAATCCGCCCGGGCCTTGAAGGACCTGCAATATTGGCTGGGCAAGCTGCAGGAAATGCCGGCGGGACCGCAGTTGCCAGGTTTTGCAAATGACCAGGCCACCCGCCGCGCGGTGCCGCATCGTTGCTCCCGGTTGGAGGGAAGGTTGAACGCTCCGAGCTGGGCGGCGCTGAAACGCCGGGCGGAAGCGATCAACGTGTCGCCAACGGCCTTGGTGCTTGGGCTTTTTACGGAAAGCTTGCGCGCCCAATGCCGGGAAAAGACCTTTTCCCTGATCCTGACTTTCTTCAACCGGATGCCGATCCATCCCCAGGTGGATCAAATCCTTGGGCCGTTGATCTCCACCAGTATTTTTGTGGCTGAGCCGCCCGCGCACGAGAGCCTGGCGGACCGGATTCGCCAGGCCCAGCGGCAATTGTGGGAAGACTTGGACCACAACAATGTCAGCGGCATTCGCGTGCTGCGGGAGCTGAAGCGCCAGCGCCATATTCCGGGCCAGATGGCGTTGCCCGTGGTATTCACGTCGATGCTCGGCAGCCGGGCGGGGATGCAGGAGACGCTGTTAAAAGATCTCACCTATTCCGTGACGCAGACGCCGCAAGTATACCTGGACCATCAGCTTTACGAGCAAGCCGGAGAACTGCATTTCAGCTGGGATGCGGCCAAGGAATGTTTCGCGCCCGGAGTGATCGATGCCGCGTTCCAAAGTTATTGCCAGTTCCTGGAAAATGCGGCGGCGAAGGAAAGCTTATGGGAAGGGAGCCAGTGGCAATCCGGCCGGCCGGCCACCGGACCGCAGCCACTCCTGCAAGCCCATCGGGAAGACCGCCATAAACCGTTTGCCCTCACCGATCAGCAACAAGCCTACGCTTTTGGGCGGAGCAAGCATGGCTCGCAAACCCCCTCCAACGTCTATTTGGATTTCGAAGCCGGCGAGCTGGAGGTGGCCCGCCTGGAGGCGGCCTGGCGACGGGTGATCGAAGCCCATCCCATGCTCGCGGCTACGATCAATGCCAATGGCACGCAGCAGTTGCTGGAGGCGGTGCCGGGTTATTCCATCCGGGTGCACGATCTGGCCGGGCTTGAAGAGGACCCACTCGCTGAGGCCCTGGCCGCCATTGAGCGGGAGATGATGGCCAGGATGTGCCCGCTCGACGGATGGCCGTTCTTTGAATTGCGGGTTTCGTACTTGCGAGGCGGCAAAACCCGAGTGCATCTCTGCGTGGACATGATCATCGCCGATCCAGCGAGCATCGATTTTATCGCCGAGGAGCTGTTCCAAGCCTACCTCGATCCCGCAAAAGCGCCGGCCGCTCCGGAGATCGACTTCCGCGATTACCTGCGATACCAGGGGGCGTTCGCGCGCAACGGGGGGCAGGCCGCCGCCGCGGAATACTGGGCGGCCAAATTTTCGGACCTCCCGCCGGGGCCGGTCCTGCCGGGCGGGGCCGGGGACTCCCCGGGGATAACCAGCCGGCGGTCGGAAATGCTCGCCGGTTGGGACCGGCTCGTAGGCAAGGCGAACGCGCTCGCGGTGCGCCCCGCCATGATTCTCCTCGCGGCCTTCGCCGAGGTGCTGTGGCACCGCACCGGCTGCCAGCCATTCACGCTCGTCATGCCGTGCTGGCAACGGCCGCCGGTGCACCCGGAGATTTACCGTGTCGTGGGGGACTTCACGGCCATGTGCTGGCTGCCGGTGCGGGGGTTGGAGGGGACGTTCCAGGCCAGGGTGGTCCAGTATCATCAGCAAGTG
>CAIMWS010000398.1 GCA_903845125.1 uncultured Verrucomicrobiota bacterium | reverse complement strand
CCTAAAAAAAATGCAAACCTAACTTCGGAGTTCGGGTTAAATTCATAGCCGCTATTTACCTTGGCTGAGGTGGCCATCTTCCCGGAATAGAAACCCGAAGCCAGAAAATGAAAATACGGCGTTCCTGGTCACCCAAAAGCAGGCCATGCTTAAAGCAAACATAATGCCAGCGCCAAGCGCTGCCAAAATGCCGGTCACGAGTTTTGATGTCATGGCCTCATCCTAATCCGCCAACGATAGGCGGCGTTAATCGAAAAAAAACGAGAACATTAGCGCCATCGATGAATCAACGGAGACTGGCAGCCGGCTACCTGGGCGCGCCGGTTGGTGGAAAAGGAAAAACCCCGCCGGTAAACCCGGAGAGGCTGCGCTAGGGGTCGTACGGCAGGCGCAGTGGGGTGCTGCGCCGGGTTTGGCCCATCAATAAACGGCCAGGAAAACTACCGGCCGGACAAAGCCGCAAATTGTTGCCCGGCCAGCACGCGGTCAAGGTTGAGCCAGGCTTTAACTGCCCCATTGATTTTGGCCATGCCCAGAATATAGGCGGTTTCGATTTTCCCATCCCTTTTACCTGCTTTTACCTGCTGCAAGTCGTCAAATGAGGCCTGGGCGAGCTTTGTGAGCCCTCCGAATTTATTGAGGAGCGGCCCGGCAACAAACTTCCCGGCCACGGTGGTTGCGTTACCGTTTGGTTACCCATGGCAACTATTCGGCCATGTATTAGCGGGTCACAGAAATGGTTTTTATTCCGCCAGCAGCCTCACCCGCAAACCGGATTTTTCCGGCGTAATGGATGTGCTGATTTATAAAAGTGGAAGCCGCTTACCAGCAATGAGTTGGAGTTCGAATATTTCTTTATGCTCTTTTTCCATTTGACAATAAATGCGGCGGATATGAAATTCGTCACAGACCAATAATCAAGAGTTAAAATAGGGAAATCGAACGTGAGAAAACTTTTTATTCCACGTGGGGGATGGGCCTTATTGCGTGGCCTATTACTGGCAAGTTGGCTGGGGTGCGTGACCGCGCAAGCCCAAGTGTCCCGGCCTTATTGGTTCGAGCAGACGATCTTGCCGGTGGGTGGAAATGCGGCAGACGCAGGTCTGACGCCAGGCGTTCCCATTCCGCCGACCCCGGTTCGAGTCATCACTTACCCGTGAGCGTATGGCTGTTTCGAAAGACTTTGTCTCCCACCTCTTCGCGCTCGCTGCTGAACAGTTTGCTCGCATTGGCTTTCAGAAGCGGAAGGCTGACATCTACACCGTCGCCGTGAACGAGGAAGTTGTTGGTTGGCTTGGGCTGAACAAGGCGCTCTATCGCGGAGGCGTCTTGCAGATAAATCCAGTCGTTGGAGTCCGTCACCAGAAACTCGAATCTCGCGTAGCTGAGTTGCTCGACCAGAAACCGCATCAATACGTGCCTGCTTCAATCAGCACCAACGTCGGCTACCTGACGATGAAGAAAGAATATGCGTCCTGGTCGTTTCAAGAGGATGCAAACTGCGAAGCTGCGGTTGCTGCCATGGTCGCCACCGTCGAGAGATTTGGCCTGCCTTTCATGCAGCAGAACGCGACGCTGGCAACGCTCTACAATGCACTGCTAAACTCCAAACGCGGCACTCCGCCCGATCAACTCGATTACCGCATCGTTGCCGCTGCCAATCTGCTCGGCAAGCGCACAGAAGCGGAAGCCTTTGTTGACGCGAAGCTACGGGAGATTGGCACCCGAAATGACGAGGCGGCTGAGTGGTTCAGAAAGTTCGCAACAAAACTCCGCGAACGCTGACCTGCCGCCTGTCCCGCCAAGTGGTGTAAGGAATCTGGCGGCGCTGGCATTGCTGCACGCCCCCAAGTTGCTCGACCGCATCCTTTGCGACTTCGAGCGTTGCGGCGTGGTGGGCGAGCAGACCAATCCCGGGATACGTTCCTTTGAGGTTTATTGCTACGAGAAGGTCATTGACGGTTTCTGGCACTTGAGAAGTGTCAACTTCCTTAACGTCTCCGACTCCATGCGGGTGCAGGTCGTGCAGGCTGACGGTGCGGTAAAGTTGTTTCACGATGGAGTACCACAGTTCACAGTGCACAGCGCGTTACGACAGGTTTTGGAGCAAACCAAGTCCCGAAAGGTACGCGGAGGAGAGGCTGAGACAAATAGTTCGCTTCAATATGAATAATAGAGTCAGGCAATAGAAATGTGTGGGTTTGTGTTTGATTTTGGCTACCAAACCCGTGACGATTGCCCCATGCCACGCCCATTGCGCAATGAATATCACTGGGCCATTTACCACATCAAAAGCTGTGGCGATTGCCGCGCAAATATTTTCCTCGACGACGTGGAACACCAGGATTTTCTTAAGACGCTGTCCGAGTGGAGAATGGGCGAGCGGCAAGTTGCGGAAGGAGCCTGGAGAAAGTCGGGCGGAGCGGACCCTCGCCGTGGAGTGGAGTCGGTGGGGTTGGAGGGAGGAAGAAATGGGAAGGGCACGCCATAATGCCCCAGGGAAAATGGTTATCGCCGCCCGAGGTTGCGGCCAGCAACGACGCTGACCCTAAAATGGATAAAGATGCCGGGAAAAACTGGCTTGGATTGGGCCGGGTATATTTGTTAT
>CAIMWS010000397.1 GCA_903845125.1 uncultured Verrucomicrobiota bacterium | reverse complement strand
AACTGGAGCAAGGCCTGGAGGATCTGGCCACGCTGCTGGCCGATTTATCCAGCGGTTTTCGCTTGATTTCCGATCTGAGCCGGCTGGACGCCATGGATGTTCAGGGCGCCCACGCGATGGGCAAAATCATGGAACTGTGCGCGCAAAAAGGAGTGGAGGTCGTGGTTCGGGTGGTTCCGGATCCGGCGAAGGACATCGGTTTAAACATCCTCGCGCATTTTCATTATCCTCCCCACCACCACCCCAGTATCATCACTTGCACCACCATGGTGGAAGCGGCCGGCCACCTGGCGCTCTGAATCCCAACCCAACCATCGAAATTCCAAACAAAAAACCTATGGAAAAAAGCCTCAAAGGAACCCGCACCGAAAAGAACCTGCTCAAAGCCTTCGCCGGGGAATCGCAGGCCACGAACCGCTATGAGTTTTTTGCCGAACAGGCCCGGACCGAAGGTTGCGAGCAAATTGCCGCGATTTTCCTGAAAACCGCCGCCCAGGAAAAAGCCCATGCCAAACGGTTTTTCAAGTTTTTGGAGGGTGGTGAAGTCGAAATAACGGCGGCTTACCCGGCCGGCCGGATTGGCGTCACGGCGGAAAACCTGAAGGCGGCCGCGATGGGCGAGAACGAAGAATGGACGAAGCTTTATGTGGAGTTTGCCGAAACCGCCAGGGAGGAGGGATTTGGGGAGGTGGCAGGCGCTTTCAAGGTGATCGCCAAGGTGGAGGCCGCGCATGAAAAGCGCTTTTTGAAGCTGTTGAAAAACGTTGAATCCGGCCAGGTTTACGCCAAGGAAGCCAAGGTGCGCTGGGAGTGCCGCCACTGCGGGTATGTGCACGAAGGGGCCAAGGCGCCAGACCAGTGCCCCGCCTGCCAGCATCCGCAAGCCTATTTCGAGGTGCTGGAAGAGAATTATTAGGGTTCTGGCCAGGCTTGGGCTGGGTTCGGCCGGGCATTGTCCAGGGCGTGGCCGGGCAACGGTTGATTATCGCCGCCCGGGTGGGGCTGGCGGTGGTGCCTGGTGCTCTTTGACTGTGGAGCACCGCCGGGAAGGAAGGTCCAGCGGTTAAGGCTGGCCGCCGTGAACCCCGTGTGGCAGGCTCGGCGCTCCTGTAAAGTCTGATGTCTGAATATCCAAAGCCCGGCATATGAAAAAGATCACCCGGAGAGAATGGCTGCAGTGCGTGGGAGGGGCCGCGGCGGCGTGGCCGGGGTGCGGCCTGCTGGCCGCCGCCGGGACGGTGGCGCCCGTGGCGGCCAACGGTGCGGGGACGCTGCGGGAGGCGATGGAGCGCGTGGGCCAGTGCTGCCTGGCCTGGCTGGACCCGAAACGGAGTTACCTGCCGGTGGGCGGCTACGAGGTGGCGCACGACACCGGGCGCTGGTGGGACGCCATGTTGCGGTTGGAGGCAGCGGTGGGCTTCGCCATACCGCCGCATCTGGAAACGGCCCTGCGCGGGAATTTCCGGGTGCTGACGGACAACCCCGCCGGGCTGCTGGCCAACGACGAACGGCTGGCGGACCTCAAAGGAACGGGGCAGACGAATCCGCATAATTTCCGGGAGTCGATGCTCAGCTACAGCGGGCTGGTGCGCCACCGGGGGGACGATTGGAGCCGGCGGCAAGGCCGGCGCCTCGTGGAGGCCACCGAACGCTTGCTGGAGCCGGATGGGCAACTGGATTACGAGCGGCTCGCCGCCCTGGTGAAAAAGCCGTTGAACCCGGATCCGGCGATGATCCACCGGGCTCCGGCCGGCCAATGGTTCGATGCCACCTGCTCCACCGGGCGGGCCATCGAGGGATTCCTCCGGTTTTATGAGGCGGCCGGGGAAAGCCGCGCGCTGGAGCTGGCGGCGAGGCTGGCGAAAGCGCACCTGCGCCAACTGGCCCGGCCGGACGGGAAAGTCCCGCCCGAGCTGCGGGAACGGAACCATGTGGGCCACAACCATTCCTACCTGGGCACGTTGCGCGGGCTGCTCCTCCACGGCCTCCTCACGGATGGCCGGGAATATGTGGAGGCGGTGGCCCGCACGTTCCGCCAGGGGCTGTTTGGCACGGTGGCCAGCGAGTCGGGCTGGACGCCCCACGACCTGGGCAAATCCCGGTTCGCCAACGAGCAGGGGGATCCGGTGGGCGAGCACGGCAGCTGCAGCGACCTGGTGCAGCTGGCGCTGGGGCTGGGGCTGAAGGGGGGGCATCCGGAATTCCTCGACGATGCCGAGCGCCTGATCCGGGCCCGGCTGCTGCCGTCCCAGATCCACGATCCGGCCACCCCGCGGCAGCACGGGGCCTGGGGTGTATACAGCCACCCGTATGGCCGGGGATGCATCCTGGATGTATTTGCGGCGGTGCTGCAGGTATTGACCGACGTCTATGGAGCGATCGTCACGCGGAGCGCCGACGGCAGCGTGGCGGTGAACCTGCATTTCAGCGTGGAAACCGCCGCCGCCTCGGTGGAGGCAGCGCGGGCCGGGCGGGGCAGGCTGCGCGTCCGCCTGAAACAGGCCGGGGGATTGCGTATCCGGGTGCCGGGCTGGGCGCCGCGGGCCACCCTGCAGCTCACGCGCGATGGAGAGCCGCTGCCCGTGCAGTGGGACGGAACCTATGTGACGGTGGCCGCCGCCGGAGCGGCGCCCGGCGCGGCCGTGGAGTTGCAGTATGACCTGCCGCCACGGGAAACGGTGGAAACCATGCCCGTCAGCCGGCGGGAATACCGGCTCACCTGGCGGGGCGATGAAGTGACCGGATGCGATCCGGCCGGGCCGATCTACCCGGCCCGTGCCGTGGCCGGCCCGGGGAAATGAGGCCAGGAGCCGGGGAGGGGGCGGATCGGCTCCGCCGCCCACCGGCTCCTGGATGCCAAACGCACGGGCTGGAACCGCCGGCGCGGATGGCCGCGCCAGCGGATCAAGTCAAGGGTCGCCGGGGGGCGGTCAATTACCCTTCACGCGGTAGAACTTTTTGGCCGCCGAGGGCTGGATGGTCGCTGGGCTGGCCATGGTTTCATTAGTCCAGGTGGCCGTGGCCTCGATGCCATCGGCGCTTTGGAGCGTGCCGCCGCCATAGGTCACCACGACCTTCTGGTCCACGCGGGCGATGGCCAGCGTGGGGGTGGCGGGTTTCGCAATCGCATAAGCGATGGTGTTGAGCAACAGTGTTTTACCCACGGCGGTGAGGTTGGCGAAATCCGGAACCCAGTTGGCGTTCGGATTGGCGGCCTGGCCCAGGAACAGGCCAATGCGCTTGTTGGGCGCCACGCTGCCATCCGCGAGCTTGTCCCCCTTCTCATAGACAATGAGGGAGGGGTAGGTGCCATCGGGCTGGATGCTGGCCACGACCTTGGCATCGGCCGAAGGAAGGCCCCAATTGAAGCTGTAAGGCGGATCGTAAATGACCACTTTCCCCGTCATGCCACCGGCTTTGGCAATGGGGTGGTTGGGCAGCTGGATGTAGAGGGAGTCCCGGGCATCCTGCACTTCGGCGGGCACTTCCGACCGGCCGGTGTTCCCCCAATCGATGAAGTTGTTGGCGCCGTCCGCCGTTCGCTTGACCCAATCCGCGTTGTCCCACATGAAGACCTCGAAGCTGGCGATGGGGATGTCCGTATTCTTGAGGCTGAAAACGCCGGTGGCGGCGCCGACCGGATCATTCAGCGAGGTCGAGCCGATGGTCTCGGAAATGAACACGAGATCCATCATCGCGGTGGCCTCGCGCAGCGCGTCGGGCGTCGCGGGCGGGGCTGACACCGTGACGGTGTAGCCGTTGGTCTTCAGCAGCCCGATCAGGCCGGGATCGGAGTTGGCCGGAGCGGCCGCGTTCCCGGTGATGAACAGGATGTTCTTGCCGCGCTGGTATTCGGCGGCCACAAACGACCATTCCAGGACCGCCGGGTTGCCGCCCGGATCCGGGTAGCTGAGGGAGACGGTATTGGTGGATTTGCTGGCGAGGGGGGTGGACGGCTTGTAAGTGATGGTGGCCACATTTCCGTCCTTCGTGAAGGTGGGGGTCACGGCCACGCCGTTGAGCTTCAGGGTGACATTTGTGGCCACCCAGGCGGTTTTGCCGTCGCTATGCACGATGGTCACCCCCGGCAGCGGCGACACATTTTTGGCATTGGGCGCCGGAGCCTGGGTCAGGAGGAGGCCGTCCGGAGGGGCCGGCAGATCCACGGCGGACGAGAGATACTTGCCCGGGATGGGCAGCAGGGAGCCGGCGGCAGTGGTGTTCCCCTCCTTCCGCCAGGCCACCTGGCCATAATCGCCGCCGCCGCCCTCTTTGTAGATCATGCGGATGAAATATTTCTTGCCGGCCACCAGGGTGACCGGTTCCGAGGTCCGCGCGGTGCCGGGCTCGGTGAAGTTGTTGCAGCAGCCGGTTTCCTCGGCGATCTGGACGAGGTTGTCCTCCTTGTCATCCGTGCTGAGGAACAACTGGGAAGCGTCGTCGCTGTAAACGAAGAACCGGTAGTCGCCGGATTCGCTTGGGGTCAGATACCCCTCCATGGTCGCCCCGTAATTGTCGTGGGAGTCATCCGGGAAGGCCTGGCGGCTGTTGAAGGAAAAGACCGCAGCCGTCAGATCCGGGGTCCCCGCCTGATAGCGCGGATCGTCCAGGAGGTTCTGCACAGGGGTGCCGCCGATGCTCCCCCAGTAGGAGAACTTGAGCACCCCCGCCCGGGTCATCAGGTAGGAGTAGAAGATCACCTTGCTGTTCGCGGCGATCTCGAAATTATTGATGCTTTTGAGGCCCTTTAAGGTCAGCGTGTACGCGGTGGCGCCGGGGGTTTGCCGGGCGGTGGTCAGGGTCACCACTTTGTTCTTGTAGGCCGCATCGGTGACCGTGAGGCTGGGGCTGATGGCATAGTTGGCCAGGTTGGTGGCGGTCACGGGGTCCAGGTCTTTGGCGAACGTGATCCGGACGGTGTCAAACGTGGCGGTGGCCGCCGCGGAAACGATCGCCGGCTGGGTGGTGTCGAGCGGATTGAAGCCTCGGTTGTATTCCTCCAGGTTCGAGATGCCGTTGCCGTTGGCGTCTTTGGCGGCATCGCTCGGGTCATTCGGATTGAAGCCGTATTGCTTTTCCCAATCGTCGGGCATGCCATCCTTGTCGGTATCCACCACCGTGGCGCCGCCGACGATGCCGAAGTATTCGATCTCGCTGAGTTGATGGGCGCCAACGCCGCCCGTCTGCCAGACGATGTAACGGATATACTTATAGGCGGCCGACGGAGCGGGCAGCGTGAATTTGAGCACCTGCATGCGCTCCGTCCAGATCGAGACGGTATCGTTGTAATGATAGATATCGGTGTAATTCTCTCCGTCATTGGACCCCTGGATCGCCCAATCGATGGGGTCGCGTCCCGGGGTGTCGTTGCCGGAGGTGACGGTGAAATGGGTCAGGCTCACCACCTTGGCGAACTGGACCGCGACCCAAAGCGGATTATCCGGGGTGCCATTGTTGCAGCACCATTTGGCATTGCCGCCGCCGTCCACCTTGTGGTCGAAGATGTTGAACGCATTTTCGCCGCCCTCAAAGTTCGGCTCGTCGTTGCCGGTGATTTCGACCCAATTCCAGGAGGGGTCGGTGAAAGCGTCCAAGGCATCCAGGCCATCGCCCTCAGGATCCGTCAGGGGACCGCCCAGCAGGGCTGCGGTGCCGGTGCCCAAGGCTTCCACCTGCACATTCGGTGTGGTTTGTGCCTGGCTCGTCAAGCCCAGCAATAGGCCAGTCAAGGCCAGGCCCGCCCGCCAAGATCTTCCCAATGATTTGCGTTGCTTCAGCATATTTACGCACTCCTATTTCCGGCCTTAGGCACACGGTTGGACTTGCGATCCCGCGGCAAAAAGCGATTGCCAAGGATGGTTTTGGGTTGTGTGGCTAAGGTTGGGGGAATCCTACCATGGTCCATTGGCGTTCGTCAAACAAATAGTATGATTTGTTTGCAGGCAGGGCGGGGGCGTCCCTGGCAAATTCCCAGGGTCGTGAATTTACCCCAGCGCCATAGGAAGCAGCCGGCAGACCCGTAACCGGACGCCGAACGACCTGGCCCTGAAGTTGAAGAACGGCCCAACAAATCCCTCAAGGCGGTTTTCGCCATCAACCCGAGTCCAAGGCTCATTCCCACGGGGGCCAGCCCAAGGCAGGGACTCATTAAATGCCCAGGCTTTTCCGCCAAACGCCGGCGCCAGTTCCGCCAACGTCACGGGCGCCACTGAACCGATGGATGGCCGCGGGTAAAGACGGTTGTCAGGAGATGGAAACAGGCTCCATTGAGGCGCGTGAGGTGCCGCCGCAGAAATACCGTTGGAACCAATGAAACCGACCTTTTTCAGCCTTTTCAACCCGGCGCCCGGCGGTTATCCTCGCGCCGAAATGCGCACCTCATGTTATTCCTTTGGACTGGCCGGGCTGCTGGCGCTGGCCAGCACCGCCGGGAGCCTGCAGGCGGCAGACCTGGCCGTTGGCCCCGTGCCGGAGGCCCTGCGAAAAGAGCTCCACCTGGACCCTTTTTACCAAAAACATCTCGCGGTGGCCGGTTTCCCGGTGCTGGGTTCCGCCCGGGTATCGGATGACGCCCTGCGGGAGGCGGGCTGGATCCTGCGCCATATGCTGGCGGGCCGGGAGGACATCCTGCAGACACTGGCGGGCAAGCGGGTCCACCTCACGGTCATGGCCTGGAACGAGTTCACCTCGGACGTGCCGGAGCACCGCCACCTGGAGCCCCGGCTCTATTGGGACCGCCGGGCCCGCGGCCTGGGCGGCTCCCCCGTGAGCTGCGCGGAGGAAAACCTCCTCGGTTATCCGGGCGACCCGTATGCCAAGGAAAACATCCTGATCCACGAATTCGCCCACGCCGTGCACGAGCGCGGCCTGCGCGCCCTGGACCCCACCTTCCAGCCGAGGCTGCAGGCCGCCTACGACGACGCCCTCCGGCGCGGCTTGTGGAAAGGCACCTATGCCGGGTCCAACCCGGGTGAATACTGGGCTGAGGCCGTCCAGGATTGGTTCGACAACAACCGCGAGAACGACTCCCTGCACAACCACGTCAACACCCGGGCCGAACTCCAGGCATACGATCCCCCCCTGGCCCAGCTCTGCGCGGAGGTGTTCGGCACGAACGGCTGGAAATATCTCAAGCCCATGGAGCGCGACGCGGCCGGCCGCGCCCACCTGGCGGCCTGGGATCCCGCCCGCGCCCCCCGGTTCCGCTGGCGCGAGGAGCCGGTGCCCGCCGCCCCGCGCGTGCAGATCCAGACCACGCTTGGGGACATCGAGCTGGAGTTGGACCCGCGCCACGCCCCGGTGACCGTGACCAATTTCCTGCGCTACGTGCACCAGGGCTATTACGCGGACGGCTCGTTTTTCCGCACGGTCACGGCCGCCAACCAGCCCACCAACAGCATCAAAATCCAGGTCATCCAGGCCCAGGCCAATCCCGCGCGGGAAAAGGAATTTTTCCCGCCCATCCCGCTGGAGCGCACCCGGGACACCGGCCTGCGGCACGAGGAGGGGACGGTGTCGATGGCCCGCGGCGAGCCGGACTCCGCCCAGGAGAACATCTTCATCTGCCTGGGGGCCCAGCCCGAGCTGGATTTTGGCGGCCGACGCAACCCGGATGGCCAGGGCTTTGCCGCCTTCGGCAAGGTTGTCAAAGGCATGGACGTGGTGCGCCAGATCCACTCCGCCCCCGCCACGGGCCAGCTGCTGAAACCACCGGTGGCGATCCAGCGCGCCATCCGGCTGAATTAAAGTGGCTTAAAGTGGCTTAAAGTGGCTCGAAGGCGATGGCCGGACAGCCGGCAGGCGGAGAGCCGAGGGTGAAAGGCCGTCACGCGGCCGCAATGCCCTCCTGGATGGTCCAGGAAATGAGCTGGCTGTTGCTGGTGCAGTGGAGCTTTTTTTTGAGGTGATCCCGGTAGGTTTCGACCGTGCGGGGGCCGATCCCCAGCCGGGCGGCAATATCCTTGGTTTTCAGGCCTTCCACCACCAGGCGCAGCACCTGGACCTCCCGTTCGGAGAGGTGGGACGGCGGAGCGGCCGGGACATTGCACACGAGTTGCTTGCAGAAGCTGTCAATGATGCCGTTGGAAATGTCGGGGCTGAGGAAGATCCGCCCCTCCATGGCGGTGCGAATGGCGGTGGCAATTTCGGTGGCAGGGCTGGTTTTCAACAGGAAGCCGGCGGCGCCAGCCTGGATGGCCTGTTCCACAACCGCCTGGTCCGCAAAGCCGGAGAGTGCGATGACCTGCACCTTGGGGTATTGCTCGAGGATTTGGCCGAGGGCGTCGATGCCATTCATATTGGGCATGCGGATGTCCATGAGCACAACGTCCGGGGCCAACCCGGCGGTCATCTCCAAGGCGGAGCGGCCGCAGGAAGCCTCGCCGACGACCGTGATGCCGGGTTCCTGATCGAGGGAGAGCCGCAGGCCATACCGCACCAGGTGGTGGTCATCCACCAGCATCACGCGGATGCTCCGGGACGGCCCCTGGCCGACAGGTTGCCCACCGGCCGGCTTTTGGCTGGCCTGCTGACCGGTAGCCCGTGATTGGGGTGCATTCGTGGAGTTCATTAGAGAACAGGGTAACAAAAGGGGCCGGCAGTTCAATCCCCCGTTTGGGGGAGGCGGAAGCTCGAAAAACGGCGGGGACCCAGGAAAAGTAAAGGGTGGCACGGCGCCTGGTTCCGGGGCCAAACCAGACCAGTGGGTAATCCCATCCGGGGCCGCCGGGCTGGGGCCGCTCGCGTGCGCGAACCAGCGCACTGTCCGAGGCCCTTGATTGCTCCGCGTGATCAAGAAACTGTAAAACTGCCATCCAGGCACGTGGCCAGATCACCAGAAGACCACCAGGGTGACTGAAAGGCCAATCTGAATAGAAGCACTCATACTGCAAAGAACTGATTACCAAATAAATCAGAGATAATTCCAGTCGGGCTTCGGCGTTGGGCAGGAAAGCCCTTCTGGACGGTCCGCGCTTATGCGACGCGTGTTTGATCGCATTTCGATAACAACTTAAAATTATCACGTGCTAACATCTTGACATGGTGCACACGATGCTATATATTGTGGAAGATGGGCGAAGTTCGATACATCGGAAAGGTGAAAGAAGCGGTGCCAAAGGACGCCGCCTCGCGGATTTTGGAGTTGCGCGGGAAGATGGGGCTGACACAGGTCGTTTTTGCTCAGAAGCTCGGTGTTTCCCACATTTCTGTCTGTCGTTGGGAAACGGGCCAGACACGTCCAAGCCCAGTGGCATGGCGGCAGATCGCGGAGCTTGAGGCTCAAGTTTTTTACAACCGTTCCCCAAACAGGCAGGACAACCTTATCCTTAAGGAAGACTTGGCTCAGGACCAGCAATTGCAGCTTGGCCTCAGTCCCACTTTCGATGGCAACCCCCAAGTCGTGGCTTCGGTAGTGGAAAGTGAGCGGCTTGGATTTGGTCACTTGGCCAATCCTGGCTTCGCGGCAGAACTCTCCTTGATTGATCCGCTGCCTCACCAGCGCATTGCTGTGTACAACGTGATGCTGAAGCAACCCCGGCTGCGGTTCCTCCTGGCTGATGATGCTGGAGCGGGCAAAACCATCATGACCGGTCTCTACATCCGGGAAATGCTCTCTCGCCGTTTGATTCGTCGCGTTTTAGTGGTGTCACCAGCGGGATTAGTTGGGAACTGGCGGAGGGAAATGCATCGGCTTTTCAGCCTCCCGTTCCAGGTTGTGTCTGGGACTGATGCGCGAGCCAGCAATCCCTTTCTCGGCCCCGACAGCGATCTCCTGGTGGTCAGCGTGGACACCTTGGCTGGTGAGCGGATGTTTACCCGGTTGGGAGAAGATGGTGTGGCTCCGTATGATCTGTTTGTTTTCGATGAAGCTCACAAACTTTCAGCCCGCCGAAACCCTGACGGAACCATCTCGAAGACAGACCGTTACCTTTTGGCTGAGGCCCTCTGCGGAGCTTCCACAGACGAGAAGTGGACGATTCCGTGGCAGGCACCGCATGTCCTACTGTTAACCGCTACTCCGCACATGGGGGTGGATTTTCCCTTCTTTGCGTTGTGGAGGCTCCTGGAACCAAACGTGTTGGCCACACAGGAAGCATTGGACTCCTACCCGGAGGATCAAAAGAGCCGTCATTTCATCCGTCGCACGAAGGAGGAGATGGTCACCTTTGCCGGAAAGCCGCTGTACCCCCCTCGCGAATCGGCGACTTGGACATTCGATCTCAATCCCATCGAACAGGACGTTTACAATGCCACCACGTCCTACATGCGGTCGTACTACAACCGCGCGCGGATTCTCAATCGTTCGGCAGCCCGTCTGGCCATGAGCGTCTTCCAGCGTCGTCTGGCCAGTTCATCGTACGCGCTGATGAGGTCCTTTGAGCGGCGCTTGCTGAAGCTGGACGAGATCATTCGTCAAATCGAATCGGGGGAACTCAGCGCGGACGAGTTGGCCAACCAGCAGCGGCGGTTGGAATCGAGTCATGGATTTCGAGACGTTTTTGAAGTGGAGACCGCCGACGAAGAAGAGCCTGAAAATGGCGTCGAGGAGAACCAAACCGCGGAAGAGGGCCTTTTGGCCGGCGTAGTGGCCACTTCGCTGGCGGAACTCCAGGCAGAACGCGAGGAGGTCGAGACCCTTAGAATCGCTGCCAGCCAGCTTTATGAGTCTGGCGACGAATCCAAGTTCAACCGGATGCTGGAAGCTTTTCGTGATCCCCAGTTCGCCAGCGAGAAGTTCATCATCTTTACCGAGCATCGGGACACGCTGGAGTACATCACTCAGCGGCTGGAGGGACTTGGCTACCAAGACCAGATCGCCTTCATCCACGGAGGTATGGACTACGAGGAGCGCGAACAGCAGGTGGACTTCTTCAAGAAGGACACCCAACAGGGGGGGGCTCGTTATATGGTTTGCACCGACGCGGCAGGGGAAGGGCTCAACATGCAGTTTTGCCGCATCATGGTGAATTACGACATTCCTTGGAATCCTGCCCGCATCGAACAACGGTTTGGCCGAATCCACCGTTACGGGCAAAAGGCCAGCCTGGTCCTGCTGTTCAACCTGGTGGCAAACCGAACCCGCGAAGGCAAGGTCCTCAAGCGCCTGTTGGACAAACTGGAGGCCATTCGTAAAGCCCTGACCTCGGACAAGGTTTTTGACGTCATTGGCGCTCAGTTTGAGGGCATTTCCCTCCGGGACCTGATGATCCGTGCGGCGGTCGAGGACAATGAGGATGCCGTGGCGGACCAGATCGACCGGCTTGTCACCAAAGACAAGGCCAAGGAGACCATGCGGAAGGTGGAGGGTGTTTACCCCCGAACTGGCGATGTGACCAAGCATCTGCCTGAGCAGCGGTTGCAATTGGAAAAGGAAGACTTGCGCCGACTCCTTCCCGGTTACGTGCGCCGATTTCTCGAAAAAGCCTGTCCCTTGATGGGGCTCGGCTTTGAAGGCGAGTTGGATGACACCTTCCGTCTCATTCCCACCCGGCGCGGCGCGGCGGACTGGCTCTTGCCTTTGCTGGACGCCTACCCGCAGCAATCGCAGAACTGGTTCAGCGTTTTGAAACGAGGCGATACGTCACCAGCCATTTTCCTGCATCCGGGGGAGCGCGTCTTCGACAGCCTGCGTGGGTTGATTCAAGTCCGTTACGGGCAGGACGCATTACGTGGCGCGGTGTTCACCGATCCATGGGCCGACGCTCCCTATTTCGTCCATGTCGCCCGTGTCAGCATGGTCAGGGGAGCCACAGGCAACAAAGAGGGTGTCAAGGCAGGCAGGGTCGAGACGCTGGACTGCCGACTCGTAGCGGTCAAACAGACCCTGAATGGGGATTGCGTCCAGATGGCGCTGGAGCAATTGCTGCTGCTCCGCGGGGTGGAAACATCTCCGGCCTCCGTTGACTTTGCCCGTAACCAAGGCGGCATGGCGGTGGAACGAACCACAGCATGGCTAACCAACCAATTGCTTGGTCCCCAACTGGAACAACGACGCCAAGACTTGCGCGCATCGCTGCCGCAGCGGTTGGAGTTCCTTCAGCACGGTTTTGCCTACCACGAAGCGGAATTGGCCATCGAACGTGCCCGACGCTCTGAAAAGGCCAGGGCTGGCGACCCACGCGCCAAACAACTGCTGGAACGGGTCAAGGAACGCCAAAGGAATCTGGCGGTCCAGCGCGACCGGGCTTGCGCCGAACTGTTGGCCGAACCGGACACGTTGCGGGTTGAAGCGCCTGAGTATATCGCTCATGCTTTGGTCATTCCATCCACCGATCCGGAAGAGAGGAAGCGGCATGACCGGGAGATCGAAAAGATTGCCATGTTGAAGGCGATTGGCTTCGAGGAGGAACATGGCCGCTTAGTCGTGGACGTGTCCCTGCCCGAAAAGGCCGTCAGGCAAGGATTGGAAGCATGGCCGGGATTTGACCTTCTGTCGCGAAATGGCACGGGCGGGCCCGTTGCCATTGAAGTGAAGGGACGGGCAGGAGTGGGCGAGGTTGAGGTGTCGGACAACGAGTGGGCCAAGGCGTGCAACCTCCGCGACCGCTACTGGCTCTATGTCGTATTCAACTGTGCCGGCCCCCACCCCGAGCTGCATCGTGTGCAAGACCCCTTTGGCAAGCTGATCTCCCATGCCAAGGGTGGAGTGGTACTGGACGCGGCAAGCATTTTGCAAACCGCAGAAGTGAACCTATGAGGGCCGAGCGCAATGCATTTCTGAACCGTGTAACGCACAGTTAACATGAACAAACATCTATGGCTGAAGAAACATCAACATTGAACCTTCCTGGCAGTGGCTGTGATGTAATCTCAAAAAGAGCCGCGAGGACCTTGGTAAACATTTCGACGACAATCTTATGCTGCAAGCCGGTCTCAAACCAAACCTTTACCAAGGCCGTGTTCACCAGCAACCCGACGCGATGCGCGACGAGCGCAACAACTGTGCGCACGCACCGCAGTGCGTAGCAACCCCAGCATTGCGCCCGGGTTTTATGCGAAACCAATAACATTTTTACCATACGTGCTCTAATGACTGACAAACCCCGATTGATTGAGGTGGCGTTTCCGCTGAAGCAGACGTCACTGGACTCGGTACATGAGAAGAATGTGCGCCACGGGCACATTTCAACGCTCCACATTTGGCCGGCACGGCGACCGCTGGCGGCTTGCCGGGCGGCGCTGATTGCCACGCTGCTGCCGGACCCTGGCAATGCGGAGGACCGGGCCAGGATTCTGGAGAAACTGGGCGGGCAGGTGGTGCCAACGGTGAAGAAGAAGCAGATGCCCAGCGGGAAGATCGAGGAGATCAAGGCGGAGGAAACGGCGGGCGGCATCCTGCACTGGGGCCGGGAGAGCGGGCCGGACCTGGAGTGGTTCCGCGAGGCCATCCGCAAGGCATACGACGGGCGAGCGCCCAAGGTGCTGGACCCGTTCGCCGGGGGCGGAGCAATCCCGCTGGAAGCGATGCGGCTGGGGTGCGAGGCCACGGCGATTGACATCAACCCGGTGGCGTGGTTCGTCCTAAAATGCACGTTGGAATATCCGCAGAAGCTGGCTGGGCAGAAGCAGACACTGCCGGACTTTATCCTCAAGGATCGGGAGTTCATGGAGGAGTATTTCGAGCGGGGTCTGGGGCTGAAAGGGGCAACGCTGAAACGCAGGTTAAACCGACACTTCGGGGAGCAGGACCAAGAAGGGGAATTTCACCAACTGTGGGAAAGCACCACGACTCACGATAACGACCTGCAAGCGGACTTGGCGTGGCATGTACGGGCCTGGGGCAAGTGGGTCCTAAAGCAGGCCCGCAAGGAACTGGCGGAGTTCTACCCGACATACGCCACGTGGGAGCCGGTTTTAGGAACCGAAAAGAGGAGGGTGCCCAAGGCGTGGCTGGTGGAATGGAAGAAGGAACATGCGGCGGAAATCGAGGCAAAGGGACTGCGCCTGTGCCCGATGACTGCAGATGGCGAGGTGGACGCCAAGAAGTTGAACGAGGATTTCAGGGCAGAATACCTGGCGGAGCCGACGAACCCCCGTTGGGTACCAAAGCCGACGGTGGCCTACCTGTGGGCGCGGACGGTGAAAAACAAGCACCACCCCGAAACCACGATCCCGCTACTGAAGACGCGCTGGCTGTGCAAGAAGGATGACAAGCGGGTCCTGCTGACGATGACGCCGAAGGTGGACGGCACGGGTGTTGAATTTGGGATTGAAAGCGGTGTCCCGAAAGTTGGTGGAAACACTGCTCAACGGCGGGAGCATGACAAACGTATCGCCATGGGGACAATGTCGCGGGCTGGGGTGATGTGCCCGATTCACAGTAACATTCTCACTATGGGGGATATTCGTCTGGAGGGGCAGGCCGAGCGCTTGGGGAGCGTGATGACGGCTGTTATTGTTGATGGCCCCTTGGGAAAGGAGTATCGCCTTCCCACAGCGGTTGAACTTGCCCAAACTGAAGGCGCGGCACGGGAACTCGAAAGCGCATTCTCCCAGATCCCGTTCGGGTCGCTCAACGAACCGACTCCTTTAGGCGGTGGGACCGGTGCAGGTCGTGCCTTTTCGGTTCGTGGTTATGGGCAGAGAAGATGGTCCGATTTGTTCACGGAGCGCCAACTGTTTGCATTGGCGAAATTCGTCAAGCACACGCGAGCCGTAAGAGACCTGATGCGTTCGTGTGGCTGCTCAGAGCAGTGGGTGGAGGCTGTGGGTGCATACCTTGCCATCCCTATCGATAAGGTGGCTGCGTTTAATTGCAGAGTGACTCGGTGGTTCTCACATCGAGAAGGCATGTGCCCGATTTTCTCGGGCTACCGCATCGAGATGATGTGGGATCACGGCGAAATCAACCCCCTATCTGAAAGCACGGGTGCTTATGGCGAAGTGCTCCAATGGATCGAGAGAGTCGTCGGGCCACTTTGCTTGGCCGGAAGGCAAGGGAAAGCGACGGTCCTGCAGACCTCGGCAATGAAATTTCCTGCTGACGGTAGCTTCGACCTTGTCCTGACTGACCCGCCTTATTACGACGCAATCCCGTACTCTGACCTGATGGACTTTTTCTATCTGTGGCTGAGGCGCACCTTGAACGGGATTTCGGACGCTTACGACAAAACTTTCATGGAGCCGTTTGCTCCAAAGTGGAACCATGAGGAAAACGACGGCGAGCTAATTGACGATGATAGTCGGCATGGCGGCGATGCCGAGCGCTCTAAGAAGGTCTATGAGGATGGAATGGCCTCTGTGTTCAACGTGTGCCACCGCTCCCTGAACGGGGCAGGCCGGATGGTTGTTGTTTTTGCGAATAAGGAGCCGGATGCATGGGAGACTCTGGTTTCAGCAGTTATTCGTGCCGGCTTCGTTGTGGATGGAAGCTGGCCGATTCAAACCGAGATGGGCGCGAGATCGCGTGCGCTTTCTTCCGCCGCCCTTTCATCGTCCGTATGGCTCGTGTGTAAGAAGAGGAGCCCCATTGCAAGGCCCGGTTGGGATAATACTGTTCTCACACAGATGCGGGAGCGAATAGCGGTGAAACTGCGGGACTTTTGGGATGCGGGCGTCCGGGGTCCGGACTTTGTGTGGGCCGCGACGGGGCCGGCGATGGAGGCTTACAGCCAGTATCCGGTGGTGAAGAAGGCGAACAAGCCGAACGAACTGATGAGCGTGTCGGAGTTCCTGCGGCACGTGCGGCGGATGGTGCTGGATTTTGTGGTTGGCCGGGTGTTGTCGAGGGCCACCGGTGGTGGCGAGGCGGCGACTGAGGAGTTAGATGATGTGACGACCTACTACCTGCTGCATAGAAATGACTTCAAGATGGACGAGGCTCCGGCGGGCGCGTGCATCCTTTACTGCGTGTCGTGCAATCTCTCGGACCGGGACCTGGTGGATGCCTTCGACCTGCTGGCGCCAAGCGGCGGAACCAGCGATGGAGCGGAGGATGAGGAAGAGGCGGGCGAGGATGACGAAGAGATGGCGGAAGGGTCCAGCAGCACGTTCAAGCTGAAGCCGTGGAACAAGCGGAAGCGGCCGGGGATGGGTTATGACCCGGTGGTGGACAGCCCCAAGGCGCGGCTGGGCGCGGCCCAAGGGAAGCCATTCGAGGAAGGGGCACCCGCGGATAAGCCGCGAACGCGAATCATCCCGCTGATCGACCAGATTCACCGGCTGATGCACCTGTGGAAGGCCGGGGATGTGGTGAAGGTGGACGAATACCTGAACAGCAAGTCGCTGCGGACGAACGCGCTGTTTGCACCGGTGTTGCAGGCGGTCATCGAAATGGCAGATGCGGGATCTGAAGAGCGTGCCATCCTGGAAAGTGTGAGCAATCATGTGCAGGGCCGCAGCGTGCGGTCCGCGTATCAGGCGGAGATATTCAAACACGAAACAGACGAATAGGCACGAAAAAGGGCTGTCTTAAGGAGCCAAGTATGAGAAAACAAGGCCGCATGGAATAATAACACTATGATAACAGCCATTGAAGCAAGGCGTTACCGTTGCTTGAAATACATAAAGCAAGACCTGGAGGGATTTCACGTCCTGGTTGGCCCGAACGCGAGTGGAAAATCAACTTTCCTGGATGTGGTGGGCTTCCTGGGACGAATGGTTGCGGACGGGCTGGATTCGGCGGTAAGGGAGCGCACCCAGAACGGCGTAGATTTGATGTGGGGACGCAAGGGTGAAGGATTTGAGCTGGCCATCGAAGCGAGGATACCAGAAGAACGTTTGGCGGTTGTCAACGAGGGAAAAACGAAGGGTTTTGACACCATCCGATATGAAGTGCAGGTCGGGATAGAGAGCGCAACCGGCGAGTTCGGGATCAACCATGAACGAGCTTTGCTCAAGCGGGGAACGCGCCATGCCACAACCATACGCAACGACGGGTTTCCCATCGCCAGGGAGGAGGCACCGACGATCCTGAGCAAAAGGGCCTCGCGGCAGGAGCGGTCAGTGCTAATGAAGAAGAAGGGAGGGAACGACAACTTTTATTCAGAAGCCAGTGAAGAATCGGGCAAAGGGTGGTTTCCCTCGATCAAACTCGGTCCGAAGAAATCGGCCTTGGGAAATCTGCCGGAAGACCGGGCAAAATTCCCCGTGAGCACCTGGCTGAAAGCATTTCTCAGCCAAGGGGTGCAGCCGTTGGTGCTTAACAGTCTTTTGATCCGAAGGGCAAGCCCACCGGGCCAAGGGAAAATGTTTCGCCCGGACGGGTCCAACCTGCCCTGGGTGATCAGCGATTTGCAGAATCGCAATCCGGAGCGAATCAAAGACTGGGTTCAGCATATCAGGACAGCATTGCCGGACTTGGAGGGGCTCCGAGTGGTGGAGCGGGAAGACGACAAACATCGCTATCTCATGCTGCAATATTCCGGAGGCCTGGAGGTGCCATCGTGGATGGCCTCGGATGGGACGCTGCGATTGCTGGCGCTAACATTGCCGGCGTACCTCACGGATCTGACCGGTGTTTATCTCATTGAGGAGCCGGAGAACGGGATCCACCCCAAGGCGGTGGAAACGGTGTTTCAATCGCTTTCTTCAACATATGGAGCACAAGTGTTAATGGCCACGCATTCTCCGGTGATCCTAAGCATCGTCGAACCAAAGCAGGTGCTGTGCTTTGCGAAAACGAGCGATGGCGCTTCGGACATTGTCGCCGGAAATGAACATCCGGCACTACGGGATTGGCGCGGAGAAACGAACCTAGGTGTGCTATTTGCGGGAGGTGTGCTCGGATGAACGCGGCAAAGCCACAAGACTTGGTGGTGATGGTGGCGGACAAGGACATGGAGTTCACGATGCGTGGCATTTTGAGCCGCCAATCGGCACTTGGAATAAGGCCGGTGACGGTTGATATATTTGCACACCCAGAGCATGACCCGGGGTGCTATCTCAGAGCGCACACATTCCTGGGCTCCATGGTCAAGAAGTACAGCAAGGCAATTGTGTTATTCGACCATGATGGGTGTGGAGCGGAACAACAAACGCGCGAAGAATTGGAGGAAGAAGTTGAAGGGAGACTTGCGGCTGCTGGATGGAAAGGCAGGTCCCGAGTGGTGGTGCTGAACCCAGAACTTGAAATTTGGATTTGGAGCGATTCGCCTCATGTATCGGAGGTTCTTGGATGGACATCCCGGACCCCCACCTTACCGATTTGGCTCGAGCAAAAGGGACATTGGCACGCGGGAGAGGCAAAACCGCATGCTCCGAAGGAAGCGCTGGAAGCTGCATTACGCAACGCGAAACTTCCAAGATCGGCCTCGCGTTACCGACAACTGGCGGAGGCAGTTAGCCTTGAACGCTGCACGGATCCCGCTTTTCTGAAATTAAAGAACACGTTGCAAGAATGGTTTCTGAAGCAATAGAGGCTTTTATGAGTAACGGAACAATCAAATCCTGGCACCAGGTCGTCAAACTGCGAGAAGACGTGAAGACGGGCGAACTGACCCTGGCGATGTTCGCCGCCGATCTCTACGACGTGAAGATGGGCACGGCCAAGCCGGTGTATCGCGAGCCGAAGGAGTTTTTCACCCTAACTTTCCCGGCGAGCGGCATCCGGGCCCTGGCGCGGGACGTGGCCTACCGGCTGGCGGGCAAGAGCGACAAGGCGGTGCGCCAACTGTCGCTGACCTACGGTGGCGGCAAGACGCACACGCTCATCACGGAATATCACCTGCACAACGACCCGAGGAACCTGCCGGACGTGCCCGCCGTGGCGGAGTTCCGGGCGGAAATGGGGGGTCTGGCGATCCCCAAGGCGCGCATCGTGGTGCTGCCGTTCGACAAACTGGACGTGGAGAAGGGCATGGAGATGGTCTGCCCGGCCGGGACGAAGCGCTGGCTGAAACAGCCGTGGAGCTTGCTGGCGTGGCAGATTGCCGGTGAAGCCGGACTGAAGCTGTTGCACGCGGACGGCAAGGCGGAAGAGCGGGAGTCAGCCCCGGCGGAAAACCTGATGCGGGCGCTGCTGGAACTGGGCGTGAACGAAGGCGGGGCGCTGCTGGTGCTGCTGGATGAGGCGCTGATGTATGCGCATGAAAAGGTGCGCCAGGATCGGGGCTGGCTGGAGACGCTGAAGAACTTCTTCCAATACATGACCCAAGCGGCGACCAAGACAGACCGGTGCTGCGTGGTGGCGTCGCTGCTGGCGTCGGACGTGGAAAAGAACGACCCGACCGGGCGCGAGATTGAGTCGGAACTCTCGAAGGTATTCCAGCGCGAGGGCGAGCAGGAAATCCAGCCGGTGACGAAAGAGGAAGCGGCGGAAGTGTTGAAGCGGCGGCTGTTCGAGCTGGAGTCCATCAAGGACGCGGAGAAATTCCGTCCGCAAGTCATCACCGCACTGCAAGGCATCGGCAAACTGGATGAGGCCACGGTGAAGGCCGGGAGCAGCGCGGAGCAGAAGTATCTGCTGAGCTACCCGTTCCACCCGGAGCTGACCGAGGTGTTTTACGCGAAGTGGTCGGGAATGCCCGGCTTCCAGAGGACGCGCGGCATCCTGCGCACGTTCGCACTGGCACTACGCGATGCGGCCGGAGCTGACCGGTCGCCGCTGATCGGGCCCAGCGTGTTTCTCCCGAAGACTGGGGAGACGAAGATACCGGAAGGATTGCGGGAACTGGCAGAAGTGGCCCGGAAGGAAGCCCACGAGGGGGCGCAGAGCAACTGGCCGTTCATCCTTGACACGGAACTGACCAAGGCCCGGCAGATCGAACAAAGTTTCGAGGCGCTCAAGGGACGGGAAATCCAGCAGGCGGTGATGGCCGCGTTCGTACATTCGCAGCCCATTGGGAAAACTGCGGACCTGAGCGAATTGTTTGTGCTATTGGGATCGACAAATCCAGACCGCATCACGCTGGAGAAGGCGTTGCGGCGGTGGGTGGACGTGTCCTGGTTCCTGGATGAATCGAATTTTCCAACGGATGACAAGGTGCTGCCAAAAACGTGGCGGCTTGGCTCCCGGCCGAATTTGCAGCAAATGCACTACGCGGCCTGCACGGACCGGGTAAAAACGGAGACTGTGGAAGCGCTACTGACGACCTGGATTGGGAAGACCAAGGATTTGACGGCTGGGGCTTCGGCGGCTGGCGCAAAAGTGCATAACCTGCCGGTTCGCCCGAGTGACATCGAGGACGATGGTGAATTCCACTATGCAGTGCTCAGCCCGAAGTGCGCCTCGACGTCAGGGAATCCAAGCACGGAAGCGAGGCGGTTTTTGGAGGAGACAACTGCTTCCGACCGGCCCCGCGTGAACAAGAATGCCGTGGTGTTGGCGGCGCCCTCCCGTGATGGGCTGGATACGGCACGGACTGCGGTGCGCAATTACCTGGGTTGGGAAGAGGTCAAGGAGATGGTCAAAGGCCAGGAATTGGATGAGGTTCGCAAGATCCGGCTGCAAGCCAAGATTGAGGAATCCCGGAGCCAGATCGCTGAAGCGATCAAGAACGCCTATTGCATCGTGGTCACGCAGTCGGCAACCGGCGACATTCAGGCATTTAAGCTGACTCCCGGTAGTGAGGCTCTTTTCCTGACCATCAAGGCCGACTCAAGGTCGAGAATTGAGGACAATCCGGTTAGCGCTGATGCCCTGCTACCGGGCGGGCCTTATGATCTGTGGCGGCCAGGTGAGACGGCACGCCGGGTGAAGGACCTTGTTGGGGCGTTTTCCCAGGTTCCCAAGTTGCCCAAGATGCTGCGGACAAAGGAGATCCTTGAGACGTTGGTCGAAGGCGCCAGGCAGGGCTTTTTCGTGTTGCGGCAAACCAGACCTGACAAGTCGTTTCGCACGGTTTGGCATGCAGATATCCATGCCGGCGACATCGAGAAGGACCCGACCTGGGAAGTTGTCCTGCCGGAAGCAGCGGAGATTCAGGAAATCACCGTTACGCTGCTGGCACCCGGTTCTCTGGCTGAGCTTTGGCCGGACAAAACACCGATCAGCGTTGCCGACGTTGTTGCGTACTTCAGCGGGAGCAAGGTGGTAAGGCTCAAGCGCGTTTCCTCGGATGGGAGCACTTATGAGGAACCCGTTACGATACCGAAGGCATCGGCCGATGTTGCACGAAACGCGATCAAGGTGGCGGTCGAAACGGGGAAGCTCTGGCTAATGGCCGGCGCCGCAAGCATCTGCGGTGAGGAGATTCCAGCCGGAGTGATGACCGACGGCGCCACGTTACAGGCCCCACCACAGCCCATCGACATTACCCAACTCCTGCCAGAGAAGTCACCCAACGCATGGCAGGGGAACCAAACCACGGCTCTAGGGCTATCATCGTGCCTGTCCCAGGCAGCTGGAAGAGTGCTGCCGTGGCCCATGGTGAGAGAGGCTATTGACGGGGCAATTCGGGCGCGTTTGCTGGAACGCACGGTGGACTCAGGCCCGTGGCCTTGTCCCTTGAGCGGGGCGGCGGCGGTAAGGTTGCAGCGACCACAAAGCGTTCCCGTGCCCATGCCCCCAACGCCACCGCCTCCCAAACCGGGCACTTCTGTGGTTGAGGCCGACCTGCAGACGCAGGAACTCATGGATTTGGCAGACAGCCTCGGGGAAATCCTCAAGGCTGCCGTGCCAAACCAGATCAAGTTCAGGCTACGGATTGAACTTGGAGGTGAACCCAAGCCCACCGAGGCCAAGCTCAAAGCCATCAATGCCTTGCTGACCAGGGTCTCGAAAAACCTCGGTCTGAGCTAAGCGGTTGCAGCTGCTGCTCCCAGTTCCTGGACGTTTTTTTTGTAAAATTTGGCCAATCCGGAAACGGTCAGGGATTTTCGGCGGAAGAAGAACTTGTCCCAACCGTCACTGAGCATGGTCACGATAATTGATAGTGCGGTTTGCGAAATAAGTGAGGGAATCGGGTATCGGCAAGTCTGAACTATACGGTAAGGGGCGCTTTTTGTGTATGAGGGGGGATAGGTTTT
>CAIMWS010000396.1 GCA_903845125.1 uncultured Verrucomicrobiota bacterium | reverse complement strand
CTTGAGCGGGCGTTTGCGGCGCGCCAAGAAAGCCGAGGAAACCTTGCGGGATTTGCGCCATGGCAGCGAAGATGAGGACCAGCGGCTCTGGTTGCGCCGCTACCATCAGGCGGAGTTCATGCGCATCGGCCTGCGGGAGATTCTGGGACTGGCCGATTTTGAGCAAAACGTGGTGGAACTGACCGGACTGGCTGATGCCTGCCTGCAATACAGCCTGGAAGCGGCCTTGCGGGAATTGGGCCGCAAAACCTGCCCGCTGGCCATCATCGGCTTGGGCAAACTGGGCGGGACCGAACTGACCTACGGGTCGGACCTCGACCTGATCTTTGTGGCGGACCCCAAGGTGCGGAACCTGTCCGCACTGCAGGCGGTGGCGGCCAAAGTGATGGACCTGCTCTCGAGCCCCACGGAATTGGGTGTGGCTTTTGTCACCGATGCGCGGTTGCGGCCCGATGGGCCAAAGGGATTGCTGGTCAACAGCCTGAAGGCCTATGAGGATTATTACCGCCAGCGGGCCATGCTGTGGGAAATCCAGACTCTGACCCGGGCCCGGCCCGTGGCTGGCAACCTTCAATTGGGTGAGCGATTCATGCAGATGGCCAGGACGCTGTGCAATTTCCAGGCCCCAGATTTGCCCCTGGCGGCATACCGGCCGGACTGGAAGCAGGAAATCGCCAGGATGCGCCTGCGCATCGAACGGGAGCGGGTGCCCGCCGGCAAGCAGGCTCTGGCTTTTAAAACCGGGGCGGGCGGGCTGATGGATGCTGAATTCATCGCCCAAACTTTGTGCCTCGAGCATGGCTGGCACGAACCCAACACGCTGGCCGCTTTGGAACGGGCCCAGGCCGTGCTGCCGAAACCGGAAGGCGGGCTCCTGCTGGAAAACTACCGGCGCCTTTGGCATATCGAAGGGATCTTGCGACGCTGGAGCTACGCCGGGGAATCCGAATTGCCAGATGATCCGGCCCCTCAATATCGGGTGGCGGTGCGCTGCGGATTCAATAATGCAGGGGAACTGCTGGAAGGGGTCGCAGAATACCGGAAACAAATCCGCGCCGTTTATGCGGAGTTGTTCCCGTCCAGGGCGGTAACGTGACAATCCGCCATGGACAAAGCCGGTCCCCCCATGGACAATAAGCCCATGTCAATGGGCATGAAAATAGCCGTGATCGGCACCGGTTCCCTGGGCAAGGAGCATGCCCGGATTTACGCCGGATTGGCCACCTCCGGGGAGGTGGCTTTCACCGGGGTTTACGATGCGGTCCCGGATGCCGCCCGTAAAATCGCCGATAAATTCGGCGTGCGCGCCTTTATTTCCCTGGCGGAAGCGGCGGCGGGTGCGGAGGCCTTCAGCGTGGTGACACCCACCACCACGCATTATGAAATCAGCCGCTTTCTGCTGGCACAAGGCAAGCATGTCCTGGTGGAAAAGCCGATGACTGACCGGGCCGATCAGGCGGCGGAATTGGTGGAGTTGGCGCAGCGGAACCATTGCCTGCTGCAGGTAGGCCATATCGAGCGGTTCAACCCGGTGTTCCGCTGGTTGGAGACCGCCGCCCGGGAGCCGCGCTTCATCGAGTCGCATCGCCTGTCGCAGTTCCCCGCGCGCAGCACCGATATTGGAGTGGTGCTGGATCTGATGATTCACGACCTGGATGTGGTGCTGGCTTTTGTGAAGAGCCCGGTGGTCCAGGTGGATGCGGTGGGCATCCCGGTGTTGAGTACCTCGGAAGACATCGCCAACGCGCGCTTGCGCTTCGCCAATGGGTGTGTGGCCAATCTCACGGCCAGCCGGGTAAGTCCGGAGCGGATGCGCAAAATCCGTGTCTTTAGCGGGGGCGAGCAAACCTCTTACATCTCCCTCGATTACCGGGCCCAGGAGGGCCACATATACCGGCTGGCACGGGAGTCAGACAAAGCCTCGTCCGTTTTCAAAAAATGGTGGTCCAAGGAGGCCATAGTGGTCAGTGAATTTGCCGGCAAGCGGATCGTGCGGGAGCCTGTGCCACTGGAAAAAGAGGAACCGCTCAAAGTGGAGCTGCAAAGTTTCGTGGAATGTGTCAAGGCCCGCCGGACGCCGGTGGTGAGTGGCGAAGCCGCAATGCGCGCCCTGGACCTGGCTTTTCAAATCACCCGCCAGATCCGGGCGGGCTGGCCCCAGTCATGAACGAAAGACAGTGCCTGATCATTGCCGGGGAGGCCAGCGGGGACGCGCTCGGGGCGGAGCTGGTCACCGCGTTGAGGGCTGAAGCGCCGTGGCGTTGCCTTGCCGCCGGTGGCCCGCGGCTGGCTGCCGCCGGTGCCCGGCTGGAGGTGGATATGATGGCCCACGCCGTGGTGGGCCTGTGGGAAGTGCTGAAGCATTACCCGGCCTTGAGACGCCTGTTTGACCGCCTGTTGGCCATGGCCAGGCAACACCTGCCGGATTTGATCGTTTTGGTCGATTATCCGGGATTCAACCTGCGGTATGCGGCAGCGGTGAAAAACCTGGTCCGGGCACGGCGGTCCCATTTCCGAAACTGGAATCCCAAAATCGCCTATTTTGTGTCGCCCCAGCTTTGGGCGTGGCGCGCCTCGCGAGTCCGGCAAATCGCCCGGGATATCGATCTGATGCTCTGCATTTTTCCCTTCGAGCAGGCCTGGTATGGGGAGCGGGCGCCGGGTTTGAAAGTGGAATACGTCGGACATCCGATGATCGATCGTTTCGCCAGCCGGGCACGCGCTTTGGAGGCGGCCAAGCCGGGCGAGCCGCCCTTGATTCTGCTGCTGCCAGGCAGCCGCGCCCGTGAGTGCGATCAACATTTGCCCATTTTGATTTCCGCCGCGAAGGTGATCCAGGCGCGGCATCCGGCACGGTGGAGGATGGTATTGCCCAACGCGGAATTGGCACGGCGCGCCCGTTCCGCAGCCGGCGGCTTGCCTGGCTTGGAAATCCAGGTGGGCGGGCTCGATGAGTCCCTGGCCAGGGCGAAACTGGCCCTCGCCAGTTCAGGCACGGTGACCATGGAATGTGCTTTTTTTGGGGTGCCCACGATGGTTTTGTATCGTACTTCGTGGCTGACTTACGAGGTCGGCAAACGCCTGGTAAGAGTGCCTTATATCGCTATGCCGAATCTCTTGGCCGGGGAGGCAGTCTATCCCGAGTTCATTCAGCACCAAGCGGAGCCTGGCCGCATCGCAGGCGAGGCCCTGGCTTGGCTGGAGAATCTGGCCCGCTGCCGCCAGGTGCAGGAGAAATTGGCGGCGGTGGTAAAGTCTTTGGGGGGAGGGGGAGCTTGCGGCCGGGCCGCCCGGGCCATAAACCGGATGTGGCCGGCACCGCCATAAAAACGTAATGGCAAGCGAGGGCGGGCGGGTAACGCGCGAGCAATTTGGGGTTGCGTTCAGCAACTCCCGGTTTACTGTGGACTCATGCCAAAGACAGCTTGGATTTTTGTTGGTATTTCGTTCGCGCTGGTGCTATTGAGTATTTTGGGTTTTTCCTACTGGCAGCAAAACCAGCAGTTACAGGAGTTGAAGACGAGCTTTGAGCAAAATGAGGCGCAATATCAAAAGCTGACCAATGACCTGGCCGCCAGCAAGGCCAGGATTGATCGCTTGTTGGAGGAAAAAGATTCAGTGCTCCAGGCCCAGAAAGGCCTGGAACAAGACATGCGCAAAATGCTCGAGTCAAAAGACATCACTGTATCCAAGGGGCAAGGGAAATTATTGGTGGAGATCCTGGACCGGGTAATGTTCGACTCCGGGCAGGCAATCTTAAAAACAGAAGGGGAACAAGTGCTGCAGAAGATCGCCCAAATCCTCGCGCAATATCCCAATCGCCAGGTGCAGATCATCGGCCACACTGACAATGTTCCCATCCGCAACCGTTACGCCAGCAACTGGGAACTCAGCACGGCCCGAGCCACCGCCGCAGTGAGGTTTTTATGCGAGAGCGGAGGGGTGGATCCGCGAAGGTTGGGCGCCGTTGGGTATGGGGAATTCCGGCCGATTGCGGATAACAGCACCGAGGATGGCCGGGCGCACAATCGGCGGATAGCAGTGGTTATTTTATCGGAGGAATTGGCTGGCTCGGATGCCATTTTGGCGGAGAAAATGCGTGAGGCCACCAACCAGCCCCAATCTACTATCACAGGAACGATTCCGGCCGGGACCAACCAGGTTGAAAGCCGTGCCCTGATGGTCTCCAATTCCATTATGGGCCATCTCGCAACCAATGGGTTAAACCTGGCCGCTGCAACCAACTTTGGAACCAACCAATCGGCAGTCGCGCCGATGGTCAACCGTGTCACGAATGACCCGGCCATGAGGACGGAGGCTCCTCCTTCCACAAAGGAGGCCGTTCTTGAAGATCCGGAGGAACCCTGAGCCACAGGTTATGGACTGGCGGGGTTTCCCAGGATTCAAGTTGTTTCAGAAATTTTCAGCGGGAATTCCCAACCGGTTCAGGCAAGGATCCATGCCAAAAATCCTTTAGCCTCCTGGCCGTTTCCTGGCCTACATCCGGTGGTAGTGTGGCAGCCGAAAAAAAGGCGTATTCCTCAATTTCCCAACAAGGTGTAAGGCCTTCGGGGATGTGCCAGCGTTTCACAATGAACAGGGAATAATGGTCGTGTTTGCCAAAAAATCGCTGGTAAAACAGGCCCTGGAAATCCAGATCCGAAAATTCACACTGGAGGTGCAATTCTTCTGCCAATTCCCGCTTCATGGTCTGGGCATTGGTTTCGCCTTTTTCCATGGTTCCGCCCGGGAGATGCCATCCTTTTCGATAGGAGTGCCGGACGAGGAGAACACGGCGTTGCCCGTCAGGGATGATAGCCATCACCCCCAAGGAAAGCGGGCGTCGGATTTGCCAATACATTTGCATGGTTAATCCCGCCAACCTGATCAAAAATCGCAACACGGCTTTCATATCGATTATTAAATTATGCCCGCAAGACGGGCTAATCCGTTCGTTCTTACAATGGCTTGTTTGGGTGGTCGCTCGCCGCTGGAGTGGACCAATCCCGGGTCCGGTCAAAGATCATTTTGCACACAACTTGGAACGGATTTTCCATTGATCAAGCCAAGCATTTACCTCAATCGAAGTAGCCTGTCAGCGATTATCGTAGGTGTTGTGATCAAAATCCGGGCTCACACAAATGCCAAACCCGGAGCAAGGAGGTGAACTCGATCCGGAAAATCACGGATTTTGGTAAACCAAAAACACGGTGGAACAGCAAAGATTCCACCCTTAAAAGGTGCGATAAAGGAAATTTTTAAATCTCATCTTCCCGTTTAACCGGTAAAACCCCTCAATTGAGGGCCATCCAGTCGTGCTATTACGCTTTAATCTGGCCAGGAAAACTATAAATATATGCCTGCTATCCAGTAAGTTACAGACATTTTATGGGCTAGAATACGGACGAGATCTGTATTGCAGAAGGTGCGGATGAGGGTGATGGTAGCGGCGGTGAACCGGTTGGGGGTGATAAACCAAGTTTTACTGACGGTGAGGGCGTTGCAAGGGGCTGG
>CAIMWS010000395.1 GCA_903845125.1 uncultured Verrucomicrobiota bacterium | reverse complement strand
GCCGGGCGATGTTCCTGGAGATCAGGGGCGGGTCAGTTTATCTGAGCAGACCCGGGTCAATTCTCGTGAGCGGTATAGTGCAAAGTAATGGATCCTTTCTCGGTCGCTTTTGCAGCCGATTTAGCAGCAGATTGGGGTGGTCTGCGACCGTAGTCTTCAGTGGGCGCCGCATGATTTCTGCCCCCAATGAAAGCTGATCGGTGGAAAGGCGATAGAGCACGGGGCGAACGAAAAAGGACTTGAAAAGGAAAACAAGCACCTTCTCCAACGGCTCCAAAATGGACACGAAACGGGCCATTCGTGCTGTGCGTGATGAGACGGCAAGGATAGCGCTTGACGGTTTGGCCTTTTCACAAGGCTCACCGAGTTTTGGCACCCGGTTAATTTGCAATGCCATCCTTGTTCGGCATCGGAACGGATCGTTATTTCATTGCCAAAGCGCGCACCGCAGCCGGTAGTTCAGCGGATAATCTCCCGGGGGGAACGATCTGGCTGTTTGGTTGCGGTGTTTTTAGGGGGAAAAATAACGGCTAATTTATAATTAGAATTATTCCAAATCTTGACTTGGAGAGAAAGCGGTGTAGACTGGAACTGCAGTGAAAACAATGAATGAGGATTTGGCGGATTTGAAGGGCACGGAGCGGATGACCAATAGCGGTTACCGCCTGACGCCGCAGCGCAGGCATGTGTATGGGATCCTGCTGCAAAAAAAGGATCATCCCACCGCCAACGAAGTTTTCCTGCGGGCCAAGCAGGCGCTGCCCGACATCTCCATGGCCACGGTTTACAATTGCCTGGATGCCCTGGTGCAAAGCGGGTTGGTGACCCAGGTGAATCTGGACCGCGGTGCCACGCACTATTGCGTCAACATGGAGGATCATTGCCATTTTCACTGTGATTCCTGTGACGGGATTTTTGATGTCGATTACCGGTCCGAGTGGGCCAAAGCCCAAATCCCGATGCCGGCCGGATTCTCCATCACCCATTTTCAGGTCGCCCTCCGGGGGATTTGCAGCGCCTGTGCTGCCCACCTGAACCGTTCGCAGGTCCCACGAGACGGAGATCCAGGGAGGGGGGAAAACGGGGTGGCTATTCCGATCAAAATCGTGGGCAAGGAAGGTCCCCTGGGAAAAGGAAAATCCGCCCGCCCGAAACAAACTTAAGGTATTTTTAACCTGGATCAAATCCCGGTTGAGAGCTTTCATTTAGACTTAGAATATTTATTATCTGGAATACAATATGGACAATGGCACTGATGCGCTGAACAGTTTTGTTCAATCCGAATACAAATATGGATTTGTGACGGATGTTGAGGTCGATGCTGTCGCGCCCGGATTGAACGAGGATGTCATTCGGTTGATCTCGCGGAAAAAGCAGGAGCCGGAATTCCTGCTGGAATGGCGGCTCAAGGCCTATCGGCATTGGCTGACCATGAAGGAGCCCACCTGGCCAAACGTCAAGTATCCGCCGATCAACTACCAGGACATCGTGTACTACTCCGCCCCTAAAAAATCCGGCGAAGGCCCCAAGAACCTGTCCGAGGTGGATCCCAAGATTCTGGAGACTTACAACAAGCTGGGCATCCCCTTGCACGAACAAGAACGGTTGGCCGGGGTGGCTGTGGATGCCGTGTTCGATAGCGTTTCGGTGGCGACCACTTTCCGGGGTAAATTAAGCGAATTGGGAATCATTTTCTGCTCGTTTTCCGAAGCGGTGCAACATCATCCGGACCTGATCAAGAAATACCTGGGATCGGTGGTGCCTTACACTGACAACTTTTTCACCGCCCTCAATTCGGCTGTTTTCAGCGATGGATCGTTTTGTTACATTCCCAAGGGCGTGCGATGTCCGATGGAGCTTTCCACTTATTTCCGCATCAACGCCGCCAATACGGGCCAATTCGAGCGAACATTGATCGTGGCCGAGGATGGCAGCACGGTCAGTTACCTGGAGGGTTGCACGGCGCCCATGCGCGACAATAACCAATTGCACGCAGCGGTGGTTGAATTGCTGGCCCTCGATAATGCCAACATCAAGTATTCGACGGTCCAGAATTGGTATCCCGGCGACGCCGAAGGCAAGGGTGGGATTTTCAATTTCGTGACCAAACGCGGGCTGGCCAAAGGGATCAATTCCAAAATCTCCTGGACCCAGGTGGAAACCGGTTCAGCCATTACCTGGAAATATCCCAGTGTGGTACTGCTGGGAGAGAATTCGATCGGCGAATTTTACAGCGTGGCCCTCACGAACCATTACCAGCAGGCCGATACCGGCACCAAGATGATCCATGTGGGCCGGAATACCCGCAGCACCATCGTATCCAAGGGCATCTCGGCCGGGCGGGGGCAGAATTCCTATCGCGGCCTGGTGCGCGTTCAAAAAAGCGCGGTGGGAGCACGCAATTTCTCCCAGTGTGATTCCCTGCTGCTCGGCGATAAATGCGGGGCGCATACCTTCCCTTATATTGAAGTGAGAAATCCCACGGCGCGGGTGGAGCATGAAGCCTCCACCTCACGCATCGGCGAAGACCAGATATTCTATTGCAACCAGCGGGGGCTGCCGACCCAGGATGCGGTGAACATGATCGTGAACGGGTATTGCAAGGAAGTATTCAAGCAACTGCCGATGGAATTCGCGGTGGAGGCGCAAAAATTGCTCGGCGTGAGCCTGGAAGGAAGTGTGGGTTGAACCGGATGCACTGCAAGAGAACGATTTAAATCATCAAAAAGATATGCTCGAAATCAAAAACCTAATGGCCAAGGTCGAAGGGAAAAACATCCTCAAGGGGATCAACCTCCGGGTAAAACCGGGCGAGGTGCACGCCATCATGGGACCCAATGGCAGCGGCAAAAGCACGCTGGCCTCGGTCCTGGTGGGACGCTCCGCCTATGAGATCACCGGCGGGGAAGTATTGTTCGAGGGGAAGGATCTGCTGGCGTTGAAAGCCGAAGAGCGGGCGCGGGCGGGGGTATTCCTGGCTTTCCAATACCCGGTGGAAATCCCCGGGGTCAATTGCACATACTTTTTGAAAATGGCCCTGAATGAAATCCGGAAGTCGCGCGGCTTGGAGCCTCTCGACGCGGTGGATTTTCTGGCACTCATGAAGGAGAAAATGAAATACTTGGAACTCAGCGAAAGCCTGCTGAGCCGGGCGGTGAACGAGGGTTTCTCGGGCGGCGAGAAAAAACGCAACGAAGTGTTTCAAATGGCCATCCTGGATCCCAAGCTGGCCATCCTCGATGAAACTGATTCCGGTTTGGACATCGATGCATTGAAAGTGGTGGCCGAGGGCGTGAACCGGCTGAAACGGCCGGATAACGCACAGATCGTCATCACGCATTATCAGCGGCTGCTGGATTATATCGTGCCCGATTTTGTGCATGTGCTTTACAACGGACGCATTGTTAAATCCGGCGGCAAGGACCTGGCGCTTGAATTGGAGGAGCGCGGATATGATTGGATCATTTCCGCCGTTTCTGAGGCGGCTCCGAACTGATTCCCGCCACTCCCATACTCCGGCTTATGACTGAGACATTGAGCAATCCGGTATTCCGGCCCATTGATCCCTATGTGTCCGCCTTTGAGCGGCTGTTTGCCGCGGAGCAGGACCGCACCCCCGACTGGATCAGCAAGCTTCGCCAGAACGGTTTCATGCACTACCAGGAACTGGGTCTGCCCGGTCCCGATCATGAGGAATGGCGGTTCACCAACATCAGCCCGCTGGCCAGCCGCCCCACGGTGCCGATCCTGGTTCACACTCATCCGCCCTTGACCATGGCCAATCTCCAGCCATGGCTGATACCCGGCTTGGAATGCAATCGGTTGGTGTTCATTGATGGCCATTATTCGGCTCAGTTGTCGGAAATCAAAAGCAAGGCCGAAGGCCTGAAGATTTGCAGCCTGGCCCGGGCGATGACCATCAAGACCGCCTTGGTGGAACCGCACCTGGGGCGCCACGCCCAAGCCACCAGCCAGGCGTTCGTGGCCTTGAACACGGCTTTCTTCCAGGATGGCGCGTTCATCTGGGTGCCAGCCGGCCTGGCGCTGGTGGAACCGGTCCACCTGCTCTTCATCTCGACGGTGCCCGAAACGGGCGCTTCGATCCATCCCCGCAACCTGATTCTGGTGCAGAGAGATGCCCGGCTGCAGGTGATTGAAACTTATGCCCAGCTCAAAGAGGGCGAAAACCTGACCAATACCGTCACGGAGATAGTGGCTGGCCCCAACGCCCGGGTGGAACATTGCAAATACCAATGCGAAGGCCCCCAAAGCTATCACCTGGCAGCCATTCAAATCCACCAGGAAGCCCACAGCGAGACAGTTTCGCACTCCATTTCACTCGGCGGCCGCCTGGCCCGCAATGACATCCAAAGCCATTTCGCCGGGGCAGGCGGTAACAGCCTCTTCAATGGGTTGTATTTGGCCGGGAATGACCAGTTGACCGACCACCACACCGTCATTGACCATGCCCAGCCTCATTGCGGCAGCCATGAGTTTTACAACGGCATTTTGCACGGCCGGGGAAGAGGGGTGTTTAACGGCAAAATCTTCGTACGCCCCGGGGCCCAGAAGACCGAGGCCAAGCAAACCAACCGTAACCTCGTGTTATCCGATGAAGCAGTCATCGACACCAAACCCCAGCTGGAAATTTTCGCCGATGACGTCAAATGCACGCACGGCGCCACCGTCGGTCAACTCGATTCTGAAGCCTTGTTCTACCTGCAATCCCGGGGGATTGGCCGGGACTTGGCCCGCCAGATGTTGATGCACGCTTTCGCCCAGGAGATCATCGACCGCGTGGGCAATGAACCGCTTCGCGATTACCTCGACGCGCGCGTTCAGGAACAATTGGCAGCCATCCCGTTGCCCGTAAACTCCTAAAGAATCATCCACCCTTGAATCAGCCATGACTGACGATGTGAACGATCTATACCAGGAGGTGATCCTGGATCACAGCCGCACGCCGCGGAACTTTAAAAAGCTCGAAAACGCCAATCACATGGCGGATGGCCACAATCCATTGTGTGGTGACCGGGTGACGGTATTCGCCAGGGTGGAAAATGACGTGATCCAGGAATTGAGCTTCCAAGGCTCAGGCTGCGCCATTTCCAAGGCTTCGGCCTCCATCATGACCGCCAGCCTGAAAGGCAAGACGTTGGCGGAGGTACAGAGCTTGTTCGACCAGTATCACGTCATGGTCACCACGGGGACCCCGGTGGACGCCACCGGCGGGAAGCTGATCGCTTTCGCAGGAGTTCACAAATTCCCCGCCCGGGTGAAATGCGCCATTTTGCCCTGGCATGCGTTGATGTCCGCCCTCAAGAAAAGCCCAACTCCCGCCACCACCGAATGAGTAACGAACCTTCCGATCTCCTCGTCCTCACACGCGATGTGGAGGCGGTTTTGATTCCCGCTGAAGCCAGCGTCACCTTGAAGGCCGGCAACCAGGTGCGGTTGGTTCAGGCAACTGATACCCACTTCACCGTCCGGTTGAATTCCGGCATGGCCCGGATCGATCGCCGGCACGCCGACGCCTTGGGCCCCGCCGTGGCCAGGCCAGCCGGTGAAGCCGAAGCCCCCGGCGCCGTGGACGAGGAAATGGTGTGGAAGCAGCTTCGCACTTGTTTTGATCCCGAAATTCCCGTCAATATCGTCGATCTGGGGCTGATATATGATTGCCGCATCGCACCGCAACCCGAAGGTGGAGGCGCCAAAGTGGAAGTGAAAATGACGCTCACCGCGCCGGGTTGCAGCATGGGGGAATATATCAAGATGGATGTCGAACAGAAAATTATGTCCATTCCAGGAGTCTCGGAAACGTTGGTTGAACTGGTGTGGGATCCGCCATGGAACCAGAACATGATGACCGAGGCTGCCCGGCTTGAACTAGGGTTGATGTAAATGAATACCATACTTAAAAGCGCGGTTAAGAACACAGTGGCAGGATCGGCCATGGTCAATCCGGCTTTTCATTGCCACGGCTGCCATGGCGAAGGGCTGATGCGGGAGGATTTCCCGATCCTGAACCAAAGCATTCACGGTTATCCGCTGGTTTACCTGGACAATGCGGCCACGAGCCAAAAACCCCGCGCGGTGCTGGACGCCACCCGCAATTATTACGAGCGAAATAACGCCAACGTGCACCGGGGTATCCACGAACTGAGCAACCGGGCCACCGCCGCCTACGAAAATGGCCGGGAGCGCGTGGCCAGTTTCTTCAATGCCCGTTCCAGCCGTGAAATCATCTTCACCCGGGGTACTACCGAGGCCTTGAACCTGGTGGCTCACTCCTGGGGGCGTGCGAATCTGAAAGCTGGCGACATCATCCTGCTGACGGAGATGGAGCACCACAGCAACCTGGTTCCGTGGCAGTTGGTGGCTCGCGAAACCGGGGCTGAACTGCGGTTCATCCCCGTCACTGGCGACGAAGGCCTCCTGGATTTGAGTGCCATTGACTCGCTTTTGGCGGCGCCGGTTAAATTATTGGGAATGACCCATATTTCCAACAGCCTGGGCACCATCAACCCGGTGGCCGAATTGTGCCAAAAGGCCCGTCGCCAAGGCGTCGTAACCGTGGTGGATGGCGCCCAAAGCGCGGGCCATCTCCCGGTGGATCTCCAGGAAATCGGCTGCGATTTCTACGCCTTTTCCGGCCACAAAATCTGCGGGCCCACGGGCATCGGCGGCCTCTATGCCCGGGCGGAGATCATGGAGCAAATGGCCCCTTACCACGGGGGCGGGGAAATGATCCAGGATGTGGAATTCACCCATAGCACTTACAAGGAACCGCCGCATAAATTCGAGGCGGGCACGCCCAATATCGCCGGGGTGGTGGGACTCCACGCCGCCATGGATTACCTGGATTGCATCGGCCGGGAGAAAGTGTTCTGTCACGATCAGGAGCTGGCCTTATATGCTTATGAGCTGCTGACCCGCTTGAAGGGCGTCCGCCTGTTCGGTCCCCAAAAAGGCCGGGCTGGCCTGGTGAGTTTCCACCTCAATGAAATTCACGCTCACGATATGGTGACGCTGGCTGATCAGAAAGGGGTGGCCTTGCGGGGGGGGCATCATTGCAACCAGCCTTTGATGAAAAAATTGGGGGTGGATTCCACCTCCCGCGCCAGTTTTTATTTTTACAACTCCTTCGCCGAGGTCGACCGCCTGGCGGAGGTCATCCGGGAAATCCAGAAATTCTTCGGCTGCGCTGCCGCCTGACCGGGGTTTATTTGGGTTTGGACTGGCTGACCGGCTGGGTCTCGTAGGCGGCCGCTTTCCCCGGGCTTTCGAAACGCACCACCGTTTCGCCCGGTTTGGCGTAGCCGAGGCGCTCCCGGGCGAATCGCTCCACGGTCTTCGGGTCGTCTTTCAAGGCGCTGATAGCCACCTGCAACTGCTCCGCGGCGGCGGCCTCTTTTTGGATGTCCTGTTTCAGCTGGAAAATGTCCCGCCGCAGGCGCTGGTTCTGCTGAATGATCGGCCGGTAGCCCTCGATGATCCCCCAGAGCAAGACCGAAAAAAGGAGAAACATCACCAGGACTCTAAGCTTGTTCCAAGCGCCGATACTGATGTTCATACCCTGAGCATATCGGAATTTCGCTTCCCGGCAATACTTTCTTTTTGTGCAAATGGCTGGTAGGAGTTAAGGGGCGGAACAAGCCGGTCCGCAATTGGAAAAGTAACCAGCCGCCCGACGTTGGGCGGTCCTGGGCTCCACTCCGTGTGGCCGGTCTTGCTTTTTGGAAGGGAACCACCGATAAATGACCGCCATTCGGGGAACGAGTATGCAAGAAATGATTCAACAACAACGGGGGCGAAAGGCGGGCGCCTTTTGGGCCGGGCTTTTAATCTGCGGCTCGGTGATGGCGGCCACTGAACCAGGCAATCCACCTGAGGCTCCGGGCTATAGCTCCCGGCTGACCCTGGGGGCGGCTTTCAGTTTGAAGCAGATCAAGCTGATCACCCAACCGACCAACCTGCCGCCCGGTGTGGTGGAGGAAAAGAACCTCGAATACGGCAACACGGGGGGCCATTCACTGCGCCTGGACTTGTTCCATCCGGAAAAAACGGCCGCCGCAGTGCCCGCCATCATTTTCATTCACGGCGGTGCCTGGAGCGGAGGAAACCGGGATATGCTGCGGATCTACGCGATCAGCTACGCCCAGCGCGGGTATGTGACGGCCGCCATCACTTACCGGTTGTCCGGTGTGGCGCCTTTTCCAGCGGCGGTCGAAGACTGCAAGTGCGCGGTACGCTGGCTGCGGGCAAACGCGGAGAAATTCCGGGTGGATCCCAACCTCATCGGGGTGGCGGGCGGCTCGGCAGGGGGGCACCTGGCCATGATGCTCGGGTATGCCGCCGACCAACCGGAGTTGGAGGGGCAGGGGGGGCATGCCGGGATCAGCAGCCGGGTGCAGGCGGTGGTCAATTTCTATGGGGTTTATGATCTCACCACGCCCTTCGCCCAGAAGGCCGGCCCGGTAAAGAAATTCCTGGGCGGCAAAACGTACGACGAAGCCGCGGATGCCTACGAAAAGGCCTCGCCTCGCCATTACCTGCAGCGGGGGGCCCCGCCCACGCTGGTGATCCATGGCACCTTGGACGACGTGGTGCCGATCGAGCAATCCGACGACCTGGTGAAAAAGCTCGAGGAACTGCAAGTCCCTCATGTCTATGACCGCCTGCCCGGCTGGCCGCACGCCATGGACGCGGCGGAAATGGTGAACCGCCGCTGCCAGTATTTCATGAACCAGTTTTTCGCCCGCCACCTGCCGCTGCCACCGGCCAAATAACCAATCCCGGCGACGGGCGATTTTCCGGCTGATCAGCCAACGATTATCCATGTTATCCGTTCAAACGATCGAAAACCTCGACCTGCCCGAACTGGCTCCCTACCGGACCATGAAGATGCAGTTCGACCACTACCAGCAGGGCATTTTCATCGCCGAAGGGGAAAAAGTGGTCCAGCGCCTCCTGGAAAGCCAGTTCACCATCATCTCGCTGCTGCTGCCCGAGAAATGGCTCCGTGCCTACGAGCCGCTGCTGCACCGGCGTCCGGAGCATATTTGCGCCTATGTGGCTGAGAAACCGCTGCTGGAGCGGCTGACGGGTTTCACCTTTTACCAAGGGGTCATGGCGGCCGCCAAAGTCCCCGAATCAGCCAGCCTGGAAAACATCCTGGTACCACCCGCCGCGCCCCACCTGCTGGTGGCCGTGGATGGCATCACCAACGCCCAAAACCTGGGGGTGCTGGTGCGCAATTGCGGCGCTTTCGGGGCTCACGCGATGATCGTCGGCGAAACCTCCAGCAGCCCGTTCCTGCGCCGGGCGGTCCGCAGTTCCATGGGCGCCGTCTACAACCTGCCCATTGTCAACAGCCCTTGCCTGGCCGACACCTTGAACGACCTGCGGCGCCGCGGCATCCGAACCGTGGCGGCGCACCCACATGCGGACCGCCGCACGGTGTCGCAATCCCGGCTGGACACCGGCTGCTGCCTCGTCTTCGGCAGCGAAGGCTACGGGCTGGATTCCCGCATTTTGAACGCCTGCGATGAAGCCGTGGCGGTGCCCATGCAAAGCGGGGTGGACTCCCTGAACGTGGGCAGCGCAGCGGCGGTCTTCCTCTACGAGGTCAACCGCCAGCGCGGCCGGGCCTGACCAGCGCGCTCCCAGCCGGGATCCGCCATCCCGGTTCCAGCCCGGCGAAATTCCTCACCTGGCGTCGCCCGCTGCGGGCGGTTGGCCGCGCGGTCCGCCGTTGCGCCAGACATCCACCCGCGGCGCCTGCCAGGTATATGGCTTGTTCAATATATCCAGCCGGCCATCCCCATCCAGGTCCACCAACCGGGCCTCATGCCACCCCTGGCCCTGCGCCAGCACGGTCTTCCGGAAATGCCCCTGGCCGTCGCCGTAAAAAATCCACGCCGTCGCGGTGGGACTATCCGGCTGGGGCTGGCTCTCGTGCCATTTGGCCATTTCCGCGGCGAAGATGTCCAGGTGGCCGTCCTGGTTGATATCCCCCAGCTGCAGGCTGTGACCGTGAATGATATCCCGGTCCAGCAAATCGTGCCCCACCCAGTCCCTGGCATTTTCCGCGTTGCCGGTGCATTCGAACCAGCGCAGCGGGCCTGAGGCATCGCCCGGCGATATCACGATCTGCGGGTATTTGCCCGGCTTGAAATAACCGGCGAAGATCAGTCCACCCACCTCGGTGATGCGCGTGGCCTTGAACCGGGTTCCCTCCAGATGCTTGAACCAGGTATTCCCCGCCAGCAGGTCCACTTTCCCGTCGCCATCGATATCGCAAGCGGACATGCCCTCCGGGTATTTGAAGGATTCGCGAGCCTCCTCGCCCGCACTACCGGTATAAATAGCGGTCAGCGGCCAGGCGGTGGCTTTCCGCGGATCCGGTGGGATTTCCGCCAGGAATATGGTTTTGGCGCCCTGGTTCCAAAAGGCCAGCTCGGCCCGGCCTTTGCCCAGCAGATCGGCGAACACCTGGTCATGGTGCTGGGTGGCTCCCCCCCTTTTGATCACATGCCGTTTCCAGGGCCGGGTTTTATCGAAATCAGGGAATGGGTTTTCCCACCACCAGACTTCGTTGCTTTGCCAGTCGCCCCCAAAAACCACGTCCAGGTCACCGTCCCCGTCAATGTCATACAGCGTTCCTCCAGCCTCAACCGTCAGGTAATCCTTTTCGATCACATAGAGGTCCCACCCGGTGGCGGTGCGCCGGTACCAGACCAGCGCCGGCGGTTTCTGGCGGAAACTGAGGATGAAATCCTTTTTGCCATCCTGGTCGAAATCGCCCACCAGCGCGCCCGTCTGCTGGGCGGATCCCCCCGGGGGCGCCGGCAACTCCCCTTTCGCGCTGGATAGCTGGCGCCATTGGACGGTTATTTCGGCGGCGGGCGCCATCATGGCGCCGGCCAGCCCCAGCCCCAGTGCAAGTCCGTATAAGCCGGCCTGCAGCCGGTTGGTTTTTTTCATAATGAGTTTGATTGATGGATCCCATGATCCATCATCCCGCGCCCGATCGACAGCCAAAAATTTACGCCCTGGCCCCACCCTGCGCCCGGCCGGTGGCGAAGGCTCGGAGGTTGAGGTCCACGAACCTTTCCTTGACCGACCTCCGGATGGCTGCCTGCCAGGTTTCCACGGGCAACTCCAGCCCGGTGGAGAGGGCGCCCATGAGCACCACATTGCTGGCCTTCAAATTGCCGAGTTCGGACGCAATGCGGTCCGCATCGAGGTAAATCAACCGCCGGAAAACCTGGCGCAATTTCGCTTCCGCATCCTCCGGATACTGGGCGGAGCCGCTGGAGACCGTCACCGGGATGACCATCTGGCTCGATACGACCGCCAACCCGTCCGGGGCCAGGTATTCGGCGTGGCGAAGCCCCTCGATGCGTTCCAGCGAAGCCAGTGCCTGCGCGGTCCCCAGCGCCACCAGGGGGCTGTTCACCCGCGCCCCAAAACGGATTTGCGCCAGCACGGATCCCCCTCGTTGGGCCATCCCGTGCACCTCGTTGGTCTTGACGTCAAAGCCGGCGCTCATAGCCGCCCGGGCGACGATTTCGCTGGCCAGCAGGATTCCCTGCCCGCCGACTCCGGCGAGCACTACACTGGTGGTCTCTGGCTTATTCATGATGGGCGGGGGTGTGGATGGCGTCGAACTTGCACACCTGCTCGCACATGGAGCAGCCGGCGCACAAGGTTTCATTGATGTGGATTTCCTGGCCGGTGAACTCCATGGCCGGGCAGCCCAGCTTCAGGCAGAGCTTGCATTCGCGGCAGTGTTCCTGGTCGATCTCCCGGATTTCCCCGGCCGGCTCCTTGATATCGAGCAGGCAGGGGGCGCGGGAAACCACCAGCGAAGGCTCCGGGGCATCCAGGCATTCCTTGATGATTTTATGGGTGTTATCCAGGTCGTTCGGATTCAGGGTGAAGATGCGGCGGATGCCGCAGGCGCGGCCGATCTCCTCGATGGATACCTCGGGTGCCTTTTCCCCCATCAACGTGCGGCCGGTGCCCGGGTGATCCTGGTGGCCGGTCATGGCGGTGGTGCGGTTGTCCACCACGATGATGGTGCAGAGGCTGCGGTTGTAGGCGATGTCCAGCAGGCCCGTGATGCCCGAGTGGAAAAAGGTCGAGTCCCCCACCATGCCCACGACTTTTTTACGTTCGCCGGCCTTCTGCATGCCGTGCGCCAGCGACACCCCTCCCCCCATGCACAGGATCGTGTCGATGCGGTTCAACGGTGGTGCCACCCCCAGGCTATAGCAGCCGATGTCCCCGGTCACCACCACGTCGTGCTTCGTGAGTGCAGCGAATACTCCGCGGTGGGGGCACCCGGGGCAGAGCACCGGCGGCCGGGCGGGCAGCGTGGAAATGTCCAAGGGCAGGCTGATCACCCGGGGCTCGCGCCCTTCCAATCGAGCCCGCGAGGACTGCAAGACGGTGGGGCCCAGTTCGCCGATACCCGGAACAAACTCCCGGCCCACGCAGGCGATCCCCATGGCCTTCAGGTGCTGTTCGAGGATGTCGTCCAGTTCCTCCACCACCAGCACCCGCTTCACCCCGGCGGCGAACTCCCGGAACAAGGCGTCCGGGAAAGGATAAGCCCAGCCCAGCTTGAGCAGCGAAGCCTCCGGGAAGACCTCCCGCACATACTGGCTGGCGATGCCCGGGGCGATGATCCCCAAGGAACGGTCCCGCCATTCGATGCGGTTGGCGGGCGATTGCTCCGCCGCCAACTGGAGCTTCGCCAGGCGCTCCTCCAGCTGCACCCGCATCTTCCGCCCCCAGGCGGGAATGGGCACAAACCGCGGTGGGTTTTTCACGAAATGGGCCGCGGGTGACGCCGGATCCGGATCGCACAGGTCCACGAGCCCCCGCGAATGGCTCACCCGCGTGGTGGACCGCAAAATGACCGGCGTGGTGAATTGCTCGGAGACGGCGATCGCCAGCTTGAAGAAATCCTTGGCCTCCTGGGAATCCGATGGCTCGAATACCGGCACCTTGGCGAACCGCGCAAATTGGCGCGTATCCTGCTCGTTCTGCGAGGAATGCATCCCGGGATCATCCGCCACGCAGGCGACCATCCCGCCCACGGTTCCGATGTATGCCAGCGTCATCAGGGGATCGGCCGCCACGTTCAGGCCCACGTGTTTCATGGTCGTCATGGCCCGCGCGCCAGTCAGCGCCGCACCAGCCGCCACCTCAAAGGCCACTTTCTCGTTGGGCGCCCACTCGCAATACACCGCTGGTTTATAAGTAACCAGAGCCTCGAGGATTTCCGTCGAAGGCGTTCCGGGATACCCGGCCGCCACCTTGACCCCAGCCTCGTAGGCGCCCCGGGCGATCGCCTCGTTGCCTGACATTAATTCTTTCACTCATTCCTTTCCCGGGATGCCGTGGCTCATCAATCCCTGCCGATACCCTGTCCGCCAAACCTGAATAATTTCCCCGCCCTGTCTCCTGCCAGCGATCAAACCACCTTGCCACCGCATCCCGCAACAATTGGCGCGTCAGCGTACGGATGAGGCGGTTGAAGTCAATAGCTTTGGCGCTTTGGAGCGGGGTCGCGGCTTCGTGGCGTGGGCCCCCTGCGGCGGTCGACTATTTATCGACTATTTAATCTGCCGGCGCAGCAGGTCGAGGATTTGGGTGGTGAGGGAAAGGCGGCCCAGTTCGCCAGCATCGCGCAACCCGACCTTCTGGGTATCCCAGTGGCCATCGGGAAATTTTATGACCACGGATACGGACCGGTTGTTGTTGGCCTCGGTTTCGGCGGGGCCCACCGCCAGCACCCAGGGGCTGTGGGTGGTTTCGAGAGCGGCTCCGGCCAGGATGCGGGTTTGTTCGGCGGCTGAGTGGCCGGCGGCCAGGGCGGTGGGGGAGATCCGCAGCAATTGCGCGGCGCCTTCCACCGAGGGTGCCGCAAAGGCGCCGGCGAGGCCCCGGGCGGCCTCGGGCGAGGCTCCCAGGGCGGTGGCGAGATGGCCCCGGCTGCCGATTTCCAACAAGGTAAGCGGGCCGCCGCCAGCCAGGATTTTGCGCAGCACCACTGCCTCCAGGGTTGAGCCGTCCGCCGCATAAACGTAATCCTCCAGGTGCTCGCGGAGCTTGGCCTCCAATTGCTTCAGGCGCTCCCGATCGGCGGGTTGGTTGCCTGGCAGGCTGAAGGTAAAATCGACCCGGCTGCCTTCAAAAAGCGAGGTGATCGTGACATCCGGGGCCACCGCGACATGGTCCTTGATAGTCTGGTCGATGACCGACTGGCCGACGCCGACAAAACGCAGCGTCAGGGAAGTGCCGAAATCGCGCACTCCAAAGCGCCGGCGCAGGTAACCGGTCAACTCGTTGCGTACCATGGGCTGCAGTTCCCGGGGCGGGCCGGGCAGGGCCACCACGGTGGCGGAGGCCATTTCAAAAAGCAGGCCGGCCGCCGTGCCGTTGGGATTGGGCAGGAAGCCGCCGCGCTCGGGAATGCGCGCCTGCTGGAGCAGGTTGGGCAGCAATTGGGTGCGCGTTTGGTGGAGGCGCCGTTCCAGGCTGGCTACCACCTCGGGATTTTCCTTCAAAGGGATGCCGGTGAATTCCGCGAGCACCTTGCGGGTGATGTCATTTGGGGTTGGGCCCAGCCCGCCGGTGACCAACACCAGGGCGGCATGATTGGTGGCGTACCGGCAGGCATCCAGGATCTCCCCCCGCTCGTCATCCACAATCAGCGAGCCGACGCACCGGCAGCCCAGCGGATGCAGGGTGCGGACAATGTAATGGGTATGGGCGTCGGCATAAGCGCCCGCCAGGAGCTCGCCCCCGGTGACCACGATGAAATAGTCCAGTGGCTTGGCTTGGCGGGAGTCTTGCGCGGTGTCAGGCGCCTGGGCGGCCAGCCGGGTGGCCAGCACCCACAAAAACAAGGCAGTATTGAGGAACAGATTTTGTTTCATGAATTTCAACCGGACTGGTTTAGCCCGCCTGAGAACGGATTACAAGGCTAGGGCAGTGGAAAAGCAGAGGTCAGGCAAAGGCCTCCCATGGCAGTCCCCCGGCCCCCCCTTTAAAATCGTGCCAAACGGAGCTCTGGAGCGGATACATTAGCAGGTCTTTGAGGCCTGCCGGGGGGGATTCCTCGATGTGGGATGAGGTGGAATTGTGGCGCAGCCGATGGGCCTTACCGAAGCACAATCGAGAAAGCTTTCCGCCAGGGTGCATAAGACGAAAAATATAGCTACTGGGTCCGTCCGAACCAGGACGCTGCATCGGCTGGCGGATTAAGGCCCTGACCAGCCAGCGGCCACCACGCTTTGGCATAAAAAACTCCAAAGTTTTCCCAAAATCCTGCTGATAGGCCCGGCAATTGCTTTTTGGGAAATCCCTTTTGGGGGCTTGACCGCCATCTTGCGCCTTGGCACCGTCTTTCGGCCATGAACAATGCGTAGCGGGAATGATAACGGCACAAGATAGCCACCATCCAGCGAGGGCCGCGGATGATTTCGTCCTGCAGGCCATCGGTTTGCCCGCCGGCAAGCCTGGCCTCTTATCCCCAAATTTGCCCCAACAAACTAACGAACTTCAGGGGACTCCTGTCCAACGACCAACAAACCCAGCCGGCCATGATACTCTTTGAAATGAATTTGAACGCCAAACTGATCCGTCTTTTTGCGATCGCCATGCTGTGCAACGATTTTATTTTCGCGAGGGCCGTCGCATCGGCTGCTGCGTCGGATTGGACTGGCGCTACCAGCACCGACTGGTATACCGCCGGGAATTGGAGTCCAGGCGTGGTTCCAGGGGCCAGTTCGAACGTGGTCGTTAATCGCAATTCGGGGAACCAACCGGTGGTGTCATCTGGTTCAGCGACGTGCAAGTGGCTGTGGATTGGGACCAATGCCAGCAGCGGCCAGAACACCCGACTCACCATCTCAAATGGCGCCATCTTCACTACTGCCGGCAACTCCGGAAATACCACTACTTCTCCCGGCGGCGCGACTTCGGGACACAGTTTGGGTGATGCGGCCGGTTCCACCGGGGCGCTCCTGATCACGGGGACTGGTTCCCGCTGGGACGACAACTACGGAGTGTTGGTCGGCTATCAAGGGACCGGTTCGTTGACTGTGCAGAATGGCGGGGGATATCAAAACCTGAGCGCTTCTGGCGGGATCCTCGTCGGGTCCGGTAATGGTTCCGTCGGAACGCTTACGTTTGACGGGAATGGAACTTGGGCGAAAGTGGTTGGCGCCTTTTACATTGGGCAGTATGGCACCGGCGCCTTGATGATTGCCAATGGTGCAGCCGTAACGAATGTTGGATACGGCGCGTTGGTCGGATCCTCCTCGAGTGCATCCGGTTCGGCGATGGTGACCGGAAGTGGTTCGCGCTGGGTTAACTCCGGCACCTTCACCATTGGCAGTTCCGGCCAAGCTACGATGACTATTTCTGCGGGTGGCGTCGTAACCTCCGCTGGCATCAGCATGATCGGCTCCAGCGCCAGCAGCAAGGGCACAGTGATTGTGAACGGTGCGGGTTCGAGTTGGACGAATAGTGGCACAACTCTGGCCATCGGAAGCGCCTCAACCAACGCGAACCTGACGATCGAGGACGGGGGCACGGTGGTGGTTGGCGGGGGCACGGGCACCGTGATCCTGGGTAATACAACCGTGGCTGGAGCGGTCGGGACCGTATTGAACATCGGCGCGGCGGTGGGTTCCCCCGCCACCGCTCCGGGTTGGCTACAGGCGGCAACCGTCAGGGGCAACACCGGCACCGGTTCCAAGTTGGTGAACTTTAACCACACAGGCACCCTCACTTTTGAAGCCAATATGACCGGGACACTCGCGGTGCGGCAGAGTGGTTCAGGAACCACCGTTCTGACCAATGCCAACACCTACACCGAGGGAACCACGGTGAATACCGGCACGCTCAAACTCGCCAATAGCGGAAGCAGTTCGGTGACGGGCACCGGTCCGCTATCAACCGCCTCGGGAGCCACGCTTGCCGGCGTGGGCCATGTGATGGGCAACGCCACCATTGCTGGCACGCTCTCACCCGGGGACAATGTGGGTATTCTCTCCTTCGACCAAAATCTCACTCTGTCCACAGGCAGTTCCACAGTCATGGAGATTGCCAATGCCAACACGTTTGACCGGGTCGCAGTGGTTGGCACGTTCACTCCCGGCGGCACGTTGCAGGTCACTTTCCTTAATGGATTCAATCCGGCGGATGGGGAGTCCTTCGACCTTTTTGACTGGGGCACGCTGGCAAACGGTACTTTTACCTTGAATCTGCCGGCGCTCAGTGGCGGCCTGGTCTGGGACACCAGCGAATTATACACCACCGGCACGATCAAGGTTCACCTTGTGGTGCCGACGGTTTCCGGGTACCTCGCCGTACCCAGCGATGGCATCTATCGGGCTGGGCAGTCACTGAGCTTTACGGCGACCTTTAGCGATAATGTGACTATCACCGGGACGGACAGCACCCTGGGGTTGACGATTGGTGTGACCCCCCGCGCCGCTGGCTTTAACTCAAAGACCGCCAACAGCGTGACTTACACTTATACCGTGCAGGCGGGAGACACGGATGCCGACGGCATTGCGATCGGAAGTCTTGCGTTGCACACCTCCACGATCAAAGACGCCATAAACCATGATGCCGATTTGTCATTGGCGGGCCATTTGCCCTCGACATCGGGGATTTTGGTGGACACGACTGCGCCCGCGGTGAGTGGAAACCTAACGGCTCCTGTCAACGGAACTTACAAAGCCGGCCAGACTCTGAGTTTCACGGTGCCGTTCAGCGAGAACGTAACGATTACCGGGACCGACAGCACGTTGGGCTTGACCATTGGCTCGACCGTGCGTGCCGCCACCTATGCCTCCAAAACGGCCAGCAGCGTCACCTAT
>CAIMWS010000394.1 GCA_903845125.1 uncultured Verrucomicrobiota bacterium | reverse complement strand
TGCGGCGGCCGCGGCAACCTGTGGGTCAAATTCAATGGTTCCATCTTCACCCTCCCCTGGGAAAAAGACCCCGACTACCGCCGTTGGGGCGGCGCGCAATGGTTCCAGAATGCCCGGGTCTCTTATTGGCCCTGCGTGGCCGCGGGCGACTACGACCTCCTGGCCCCCTTCTACCGGCAATATCTCGACAACCTGCCCATGGCCAGACAACGCACCCGCCTATACTACGGTCACGAGGGGGCTTTCTTCCCGGAAACCCAGTGTTTTTGGGGCACCTACGCCAATACGGATTATGGCTGGGAACGCGGCAACCATCCCGTGGGCTTCGCCGTGAATAATTATATCCGCTGGTATTGGACCGGCTGCCTCGAACTCACCGCGCTGATGCTCGACCAGTATGACAACACCCGCGACCCGGCTTTCCTGCGCCAGACGCTGCTGCCCCTGGCCAGCTCATTTGTAGAGTTTTTCGACCGCCATTGGCCGCGCGGCGCCGATGGCAAGATCCGTTTCGAACCTTCCCAATCCCTGGAGACGTGGCACGCCACCACGGACCCGCTGCCGGAGATCGCCGGCCTGCGGTATATCCTGCCCCGGATGCTCAGCCTCCCGGCCGAATTCACCACTGAGGCCCAACGCGCCGCCTGGCAAAAAACGCTCCGGGACCTGCCGGAAGTCCCCCGGAAAACCGAGAATGGCAGCACCTTCCTGCTGCCCGCCTGGAAATACGCCAACAAGGCCAACGCCGAAAATCCCGAGCTGTATGCCGTGTTCCCCTACCGCCTTTTTGGTGTGGACAAGCCCGAACTCCAGACCGGAATCGAAACCTTCAACCGCCGGCAGCACCGCGAAAACCGCTGCTGGTGGCAATGCGACACCCACGCCGCCTACCTCGGTTTGGCCGCCACCGCCGCCCGCAACGTCCTGGGCCGCTTGTGCAACCACAATCCCGCCTTCGCCTTCCCCGCCATGTGGGGCCCGCACAACGACGAGATCCCGGACATGGACCACGGCGGCAACGGGCAGATGGCCCTGCAGGTGATGCTCATGCAGTGCGAAGGCCCCAAAATCCTCCTTTTCCCGGCCTGGCCTCGCGAATGGGACGTCGAATTCAAGCTCCACGCCCCGCTCGCCACCACCGTCGAAGGCGTCTGGCGCGCTGGCCAGCTCCAATTCCTCAAGGTCACTCCGCCCGAACGCCGCCGCGATGTGGTCATCCTTGAGCCGCAGGCAACCACGGAGGATTAATCCCCCCCCCATACATTTGGAGGGGATAACGGGGCCGAGTTTGCTGGCGGTGTTAATCCGCCTTTGGAGAACTGGACGCCAAGTCACCCAAAAAAAGGGCGGTTGACGAGCTGCCAGCGGGCGGTAATCTTTCGTCTCAACCCGGATGAACCGCCCAATGGCAATGAAAAGCGAAGCTGACCAGTTCGACAGCCCGTGGAAAGAGGCGCTGGAGAAATACCTGCAGCCCCTGCTGGAGTTTTGTTTCCCCAACATCGCTGACGCCATCGACTGGCGCACCAACCCGGAATTTTTAGACAAGGAATTGCAGGAAGTGGTGCGGGATGCCGCCTTGGGGAAACGGCGGGTGGACAAGCTGATCAAGGTCCAACTGCTGGACGGCAGCCAGGGTTGGTTGTTGATCCATGTGGAAGTGCAGCACCGGCCGGACCAAAACCTGCCTTTGCGGCTCTACCAATACCACCGGCGTTTGAACGACTATCACGGGGAAAACGTGTTGACCCTGGCCATCCTGGCC
>CAIMWS010000393.1 GCA_903845125.1 uncultured Verrucomicrobiota bacterium | reverse complement strand
CTTGGCACGTCCGCCGCCAGCGTGGGGCATATGCGGAACGAGACGGCCAGCAGGGTGGCCACCAGCAGTAAAACACGTTTCATAGTCGTCGGTTAGGTTCGCAGGGTGGCCACCAGCAGTAAAGCACGTTTCATAGTCGTCGGTTAGGTTCGATTGGCTTCATTCAAGGACGATGCATTTTATTACCGGAAGCTGGCTCGGGGAAGACCTGGGAAGCCTCAGCCACCACCGCCAGGGTGCCCTCCGTGGCCAGGCGGTTGACCCACCGTAGCCCCGCGCCAAGCGGAGGCAGCGCCACGCTGGCAAATACGCCGGTGTAATCCGCCGCCTGGAACAGCTGGAAGCGGTTTCCCGCCGCGAGACCGCCAGGCCCCGGATTGGCCACCACGAGCGACCCCCCGCAAGCCAGCTGGCCGCCCGCCACCAGCACGTCATTCGTCGTGGTTTCACCGCTCCTGGACAACTCCATCCAGACCGTCCCTTGCAGGACGGCCGCGCCTTCAATAGCCAGGCGGCCGATGGAACTGCCCGGAGCCACCGCCCCCCGCACGACCACACTGCCTTTCACGGTTCCGTTGCCGGCCAAAGTCTGGTTGGTTCCCAATACCCATCCCCCAGCCAAAGCGGAAACATCCAGCACCGCCTGGTTGGAAACCACGATCAGCGGAGTGCCGGACACCGAGGCTGCGGCCCCAAACTGCAGTGTGCCGGCGCTGATGACCGTGTTGCCCCGGTAGGAATTCGTGCCCGCTAATAACAGCGTGCCGCCGCTGGTCTTGATGAGGCCCCCGCCGCCTCCAATTGGCCCGCTGACGGCCAGGGCATCGGCCACATCAAATTGGGAATCCTGGTTCAGCGTAATGACTCCGGCGAGGGTTGGGCTACCCGTCAGCCCCTCCCAAATGCGCCCGCCATTGAGCACGATTTTTTTGTCGTGGACCACCCGGCGGTTCACAATCAAGCCAAGCGTGCCGCCGGCCGCAACCGTGATGGTGTTGGAGGCCCGGCCCAGGCAGCCGGCAACCTCCGGCAAATAGCCATTGGCGTAGAAAGCCCCGCTGAGGATATGGATATCCCCAAGATCGCTGGCTCCGTTGCCCACGCCAACATAACCGGCCCCCGGATTTCCCAGGATGGTCAGGGTGAAACCTTCCCCTGCCACCGGGCCAAACACGTTCAAACCGCTGGCCGCAGCGCACAAGGTGGTGTCCCCCGCCAGGGTCAGATTCCGGATCCCGCCTTGCCCGGCACAGGTGTTCACCAGTGCGCCCCGGCCTCCCACACCGGCCCCTTCCGCCACCATATCCGTGTGCAGGCGGTGGCCGTTGACATCCACCGCCGCCCCGCTGGCCACGGTCACCGGCTGTGAGCCAAAAGCATTGGTGTGCCCGGCTTTCAGCACCCCCTCGAGGACGGTGCTGCCGCCGCTATAAGCATTGGCGCCCGCCAGCGTCAAAGTTCCCGGCCCTGATTTTTCGACCATGGCGCCGGAAGTCAAAACCAGGCTGATGACGGCGCAGTTGGTCCGCACCGTGATCGTCGAAATTCCGCCCTGCGGCAGTTCGAGGGAACCGCCAGCCAGCGTCCAATCATGCGTGCCCGGCGACCCAAAGACGAGGTTTTGCACCAGGCCCGGGCGGTGGTCCACGGTGACGGTGCGGGAGGCAGTGATCCGGTTGGTGAAATACGCGGTGGCGGCTGGCCCGGAAGCCACTGCGCCGTGCAGCCAATTCGCCGGGGTCCGCCAGGCGCCGCTGGCATCCACCGACCAGGCGCCCCAGGTTGGCGGATGAGTGGGAGCCTCAAAAACCCGGATCTGCACCCAGTCGCCGGCATAGCCAGTGGTCCCGTCCGCGGAGCTGAACGCATAGAGGCTCCGGGTGGTGGGCGCAACACCGGTGATGGCCACCTTTTGCGCCTGGTTCCAATTACCAGGCGTGAAAATCAATTGTGCCCCATCCGACACAACAGCATTGGTGGCGTCGAGGCTCAAGGTGGTGCGCACCACCACCTCGCCGCGGGGAGGTGCGCTCAAGGCAACCTTAAAAGTCCCGGCGGCACCGGCGCCAACCGTCAAAAACCCCGGGGAGGCACGGACCCGGCGGCCGCGATCCTGGCCATCGTAATAAGGTGTTCCCCGTCCCACATCCTGGGGGCAAAGATCTGTATGGGGTGGCGCACCGGGGGCGAACACCCGCCGCACGACGTCCAAATAATCCCAGGCATATTGGCGCGTCACTCCGAAGAAATGCCCCTCGCCCCACTCATCCCAATTATCCAACAGGAGCAAGCGCGCCTCCAGGCCCGTCCCCGTGCGGTGGTCCAGGGTGGCTTTGGCCTGCTGGCAAAGCGTGGCATACTCGGTGGGATTGAGCCGCCATTTTTTAGTGCTGTCCGACGAGCCCCACGGTTCCGAATCCCAGCCCGAAGAAATCGTGACCAGGTTCGGCACCACTCCCGCCGCCTGGGCGTCCCAGCAGGTTTGATGGGCGGCCAGCACTTCGGAGGCTCCCGGGGTTTGGCCGCTCAGGATATTCATGAAGGTTGGCAAATGATACGCAAAACTGTAGTCCATCCCGGCCTCCTTCATCCACTGGTTATTCGTGTGCGGGCCGGCGGCAGTGAAGCCGTTGTAACTCCCCAGCACATACAGCCCCGCGTATCCTTCCCGCTGGCAGGCGGCGCGCATTTCCGTGAGTGCCGCAGCCATCGCGGCATGGTTCAAAGGCGATTCGAAGAAAAAGAGTACCGGCTGGTTGTCGAGCACGAGATAATTCGTGCGCCGGAAATAATTTTCGAGCCAGTAAGGGAACACGTTCCCGACCAGATCCTCCTTGGAATTGGCGATTTTGCCCACGCTCATGATGGCGAATTTGGCCCGGCCCCCGTAGCGGCCATTGGCAAATCCCCCCTCCAGCCAGCGATGGTGCAGCGGCACCACCGGACGGCTCCCCACGTTGGCGGGATCCCGATACCAGCAAGGCACGAAAAAGGAGATCCCATGGTCCAAGGCCCATTTGATTTCCCAGTCCGTCGGCTCGGCATCCCCTTCGTCGTAATAACCCAGCGCGGGCTTGCGGTCCGGATACCCTCGGATGGAATTATAACCCGCATCGCGCCAGAACGGGCAGATGATCGCCCCCACCAGGTAACGGCCGGAATCCACGGGCACTGGCGGCGGCACATAGTCGAGGTTCGCCCTGTTTACCGCCTCCTGCCACCACACTGGGAAACTCCCCCGCCACCGCGTGGCGCCGCCTTGCGTCACCACCACCGCTGCCGTGGCCTTGATGGCCACCGGGGATTGCACCTCCCAGGTGAACTGCTTCACCTCGCCCACGTTCCACGCTTCGACCTGCCAGACCCGCCCCGTGCTGGCGCCGATGCCGGCCACGCCCGCGGGCAATTCCAACCGCACCTCGAGATGGCTGGCGGCGGAAGCATTAGTGTTCTGGATGATGGCCACCACCTGGCCGGGCCGGTTGGCGCGCGCGATCACGGGCTCCAGGTATCCCTGCTGCAGTTTGAATGCCAAAGCACACTGCATGGCGAGGAGCCATACAGCCGCTACCCATCCACTCTTGATCATAGCCTGATCATTCCTGGCCGGCATACCCGCCGGCCAGGCGGCTGGCATCATCCAGATGATTCCGTTGGGTGGCCGTCACCAACCGGCGATTTTGCTTAGCGCACCGGCTGGAAGGTGACGGTTTTCAGGTTGATCGGCTGCCAGCCTTCACGAACCGGTTTCACCGCCAAGGAAGTTTTGCCAGCGGCGGTGATTTCCAAGGTGCCCAGGTTCGTGCGCCGGAACTTGCCATAATCACCCGTGTTGGGGGCGGTGACTTTAACCTTTTGCCCGCCCAAACTCACCTCGAACGATCCGGTGCCGAGGGAGGCGATTTCCGCCTGCAAACGGTATTTGCCAGGTTTGGTGGCGTTGAACTGCCACTCCACCCAGTCGGCCGGATCCAGCCAAAACCCGACGCAATCACGCTGGGCGCCGGATTCGAATTTAACCTGGCCGCCGTGGCAAACAGCCTCCTCAGCCAGCAACCGGAGCGAGCCGTCCAGATCCTGAACAATGGTGCTGGCGACGATTTCCGGTTCCCCCTGGATCCGGGCCACCACCACGGTACAAATGGGATCCGGAGCGGCAGCGGGCAGGCTGATGACCGTCCCGTCCGCCCCCTTCTGAGTGCCGAGGCGGGTTTTATCGGCATCCGCCAGCAGCCAGGCTCCCGCGATTTCATTTTTCAAGCCCGGCACCAGCAACTTGCCGTCGGCGGGCCAGTTGAAAACGTGCAGATAAAGGGTGGTTTGCCCGCCCTCAACCTTGCGGGTACAGCGGCCCCAAGGCAGGCGGCGGAAGGGGCTGGCGCTGGTGCCATAAATGGACTCCCCATTGATTTTCATCCACTGGCCCACCGCGCGGAGCCGTTCCACGGAGGGTTGGGGAATCAATCCCTCGGCGGTGGGGCCCACATTGAGCAGGTAATTGCCCCCCTTGGAGGCGATATCCACCAGGTTGCGGATCAGCACCTCCACCGGTTTCCAATTGTCATCGTAGCTTTTGTAGCCCCAGGTGTTGTTCATGGTCATACAAGTTTCCCAATCCCGTGCGCCGAAGCCGGTGGCGGGAATGAACTGCTCGGGAGTTTCCGTGTCGCCCGCAAAACCGCCGCCCAGCCGGTTATTGATGATGATGCCCGGCTGCAGTTTGATTAAAGGCAGGAGCATGGAAGCGCGCTCCTTGGTCATGCCGGTGGGGGTATCCCACCACAGGACCGCCACCGGGCCGTAATTGCTCAGGATCTCGCGCACCTGGGGCACAGCGATCTGGCGGATGTAGTCATCCATGCTGCCGTCCTGGGCTTTGTCCCAATGCCCGCCGGAAGCAGCCCCGCCCGGATGGTTCCAATCCTGCGCCTGGGAATAGTAAAACCCGAGCTTCAAACCGTGCCGCTGGCAGGCCTCCGCCAAGGGCTTGAGCAAATCCTTGCCGTAGGGCGAGGCATCCACCACGTCCCAGGTGGTGGCCTTGGAATCAAACAGCGCAAATCCGTCGTGGTGTTTGGAAGTGATGACGATGTATTTCATGCCGGCTTCCTTGGCCAGGCGCACCCATTCGTCGGCGTCGTATTTCACCGGGTTGAACTGCCTGGCATATTCGCGGTATTCGGCCACCGGGATTTTGCCGCGGTTCATGATCCACTCGCCGATGCCGTTGATCCGCCGTCCGTTATACGTGCCGGCCGGCACGGAATAGACGCCCCAGTGGATGAACATCCCGAACCGGGCCTCGCGCCACCAATTCATGCGGGCATCTTTTTGGGCCTTGGTCTCCTTTTCGTAAGGGTTCACCTGGATGACCTTGGGCTGGCCTTGGATTTCCAGGGCGATTACCGTGGCCAATTTGTCCGGCATGGTGGCGGGCACCTGAATCTGAATTTGATCCCCGGATTTGGCTGTGGTCAGACTGCCGGTAGCGCCCAGCAGGACGGCCTTGACCGGCGCGTTTTCCATGGGCGGCAGAATCAATTGGCCCGTCTGCGGCCACTGGAAAACCTGCAGATACAGCAGGGTGTTGCCATTGTCCAATTTCTTCTGGGTGCAGCGGCCCCAATCGGATTTCTCGAACGGGCTGGCCTGTGTGCCATAGATGGACTCCCCGTTCACCTCCATCCAGCGGCCGATCTCTTCCAGGCGTTGGATCGATTCCTCCGGGAAGGTGCCCTCGGCGGTCGGCCCCACGTTGAGCAGGTAATTGCCGCCCTTGGAGGCGATATCCACCAACTTGCGGACCAAGTCCTCGGTGGTTTTGAAATTCTTGTCCGCCCGGTTGTAGCCCCAATGACCGTTCATGGTCATGCAGGATTCCCAATCCACTCCCGGCAAACCCAGGGCCGGAATTTCCTGCTCCGGGGTGCCAAAATCACCGCAGAAATCCCCCTCCTGCGTCAATCCGGCCATGCCGGCGCGGCCTTTATCCACGCGGTTGTTGACGATGATCCGCGGATTCAGCCCGCGCACGTAGGCGTAGAGATCCCGGCCCATGGCATGGGTCCAGGTGGCCTCCCATTCGCCGTCGAACCACAGCACACCCGGATCATAATTCTGGACCAGCTCCCGCAGTTGGCCTTTCATGTGGTCGATGTACCGGCTGAACACGGCTTCCCCCGCCGGGCGGTCGATCTTTTCCCAGTCCCGCCGCGGCAGGTAGTCCGGCTGATACCAGTCCATGATGGAATGGTAGAAGCACATCCGGACGCCGTGCTTGCGGCAGGCGGCCGTCAATTCCGCCAGGATATCCCGCTTGAAGGGGGTATTGCTGACGCCGAAATCGGTCAGCTTGGTATCCCACAGGCAAAAGCCGTCGTGGTGTTTGGAGGTGATGACGATATATTTCATGCCGGCCCGCTTGGCGAGCTTCACCCATTCCTCGGCATTGAATTTCACCGGGTTGAACTGTTCCTGAAGCTTGACGTACGGTTTCAGCGGAATGTGCGCCTCCTCGCGAATCCACTCGCCATAACTGTTTTTGCCCTGCCATTCCCCGGCGGGCACGGCGTATAGCCCCCAGTGGATGAACAAGCCGAAGCGCGACTCGCGCCACCACTGCATCCGGGCGTCGCGCTGGGCGGGGGTTTCGGCGGGTGCGGCGGCCCGCATTCCGGGGGCAAACACCGTCGTCAAGGCCGCCAACAATGAAAGCAAGGTTTTAGGTTTCATAGCTCATTTCATCATTGTATCAGGGTTAAAGCACGAGCCAGCCGGCAAGCCGGCCCGCGATCTTCATTCGATTTGAATCCAGCCTACCCCTTGGGGCATCCAACTCAAGGAAATTTCAGAAGTCAAAGATCCCATCCCGGTAAATGCCGGCGGGCACCGGGACGGGGTCGGCCCCCTCGTGCGTTAATTCCACCCGGCCGCGGCAGACCACACCCGGCTCGAAATACAGCTTGCCTGTCACTTTGAGCGAATCGCAATCAATCAGCGACGGCACGCCCCGGGCGAAGCTGCGGTCAAAGCCGGCCATTACTTTGTAATAGCGTGGATCCAGCATTATCTCCGGCGGCTTTCCCTGCCGGCGCTCCGCCAGCACCAGGCAATGGTCCTCCGTCTCCACGTAGGCATCGGAACGAATCGCCAGGAGATCGCCGGTGGTTTTCACCGGAGCGAACCGGCTGCGGGGCGTCACCACGGCGCCCGCGTTTTCAAAACATCCGATGGCCGCACCCATGGCCGATTCCAGCTGCCATACCCGCGGCGAGAGCGGATCCCGCGGGTCGATGGTCTTCAAATTCTTGATCAACGGCAGCGAGATCAGGCCCCCTTGCTGCTCGAGCGCCTCCCGCAGGTGATCCAGCCGGAGCCAAAGGTTGTTGGTGTTGAAAAAACGGTGGCGCGAAACATCCTGGAACGGTCCCTCATCCTCCTTGGGGCATTGCGCCGCCTCGCGCAGAATGAACCGGCCATCGCTTTTCCGGCGGGCCAGGTGGCCGCCTTTGTTGTCCGAGGGCGTCCGTTCCGCCACCTCCATCATGAACGACAGCCCGGAAGCGGCGAAATACTCCAAAAGCTTTAAGTCCACGGTGGCGCCCAGGTTGTCCGAGTTGGACACAAAGAGATACAGGATGCCCCGGCCCAGCAGGCGGTCCAGCAATCCGTTGCCGGACAGGGTGGGATAAATGTCCCCGTGGCCGGGCGGGCACCACTCCAGTTCCGGCGCGGCGGGCCAGATGGCCGGCTCCAGGGTTTGCCAGTCCAGCTTGGGCACACGGCTCTGGAGGAAATCCACCTCCCCCGCCTGCCACAACTCCGGATAACGCTGCAGGTAGTCCAGCGTGTCGCGCCGGGTGTTGAAGCTGTTCATCAGGTAAAACGCCGGTTCGGATACCCGGTATTTGGAGCGGAGGAAGAGGATTTGCCGGGCGATGTAGTCTAAAAAAGTGTTCGTGCCTTTCACCGGGATGAGCGATTTCACCCGCTCCAACCCCATCGTGGTGCCCAACCCGCCGTTGAGCTTGATCACCGCCAGCTTCATCAGGCGGCCTTGGGCCTGCAAACCCTCGGGCTGCAGATCCTCCAGGCTGGGCAGGGTGGTTACCGGCTCAATAGCCGCCTCCGGCCACAACCCGGTTTCCCCCTGTTGCACTTTGTGGACCGCATCCAAAAAGGCCGTGATCGTGGGCGTTGCCAGCCCCGCCTCCCGCATCTTCTGCGTGATCCGGGCTTCCAATGGGAGCGTATTCGTGGCCATGCTCAAATCGTTATAAAGGATGATCGGCGCTTTTCAAGGTTGACGCACAGCCTGCCGGCGCCCGGAAACTCCGGGCCGGCGATGGCAGTGGCTGCGCACAGACGGCATGAATGTATATTTAACGCGCATCCCTGTTAAAAAGCAAGGTTTAATACTCATTTGCGCCCCCTGCCCCGTCGTATATAAAGGCGGGGTTTATGGCAACCATGTCGCTGCAAATCCTGTCCCCGGCGGAAGTGAACGCCATCCACGAAACCTCGCTGGCCATCCTGCGGGAGGCCGGGGTGCGGGTGCCTCACGAAACCATCCTGCGGTTGATCGGCGAACAGGGCGGCCAAGTGGATCGGGACCGCCAACTCGCCCGCCTGCCGGAAAAAATGGTCATGGAAGCGGTCGCCCGCGCGGGCAAACAATTCGTCCTGCACGGCCGCGGAGCCGGCCGCACCGCCCGTTTCGGGTTCGGCGACCTGAACCAATTGTCCAGCCCCGGCCAGTATGCCTGGATCGACTCCGAAACCGGGACCCAGCGGCCCGCCACCCTGGCCGATGCCCGCCAAGCCATCCGGCTGGGGGACGCCTTGAGCCATATCACCATCGTCGGTTCCATGGCGCAGCCCCGGGAGATCAGCGAGAAATACCGCGAGGTGGAGCTGACCGCAGAATTGGTGAAGGGATCCACCAAGCCCACCCGCACCTGGGTCCACAACCGGGCCACCGCGCGCTGGGTGCTGGAAATCTACCGGGCCATCGCCGGTGGCGCCGCCCACCTGCGCGCCCGCCCCATGGCGGAATGTTTTCTCGAGCCGATCAGCCCCCTGCAGTTCCCCCGGGACGGCCTGGACGCGATGATCGAGTTCATCGCCGCCGGCCAACCGGTGAGCATCGGCCCCATGGCCATGGCTTCCGGCACCGCCCCCGGCACGCTGGCGGGCACGCTGGCCCAGGAAAACGCGGAAATCCTCGCCGGGGTGGTCATCGCCCAACTGCTCGGGCCGGGCACCCCGATCCTCTACGGGGGGATCCCCCACATCCTGGATCCCCGCCACAGCATCTGCTCTTTCGGCTCCCCGGAACAAGGGCTCATGGCGGTGGCCATGGTACAAATAGCCCGCGCGTATGGATTCCCGGCCTACATCAATGTGGGCCTTACGGATGCCAAAGCCCTCGACACCCAGGCCGGCATGGAAAAAGCCGCCACCCTTACCCTGGGCGCCCTCGCCGGGGGGGAGTTGTTCGGGCACGCCGGCATTTGCGGCACCGACCACGGCGCCTCGCTGGAATGGCTGGCTGCGGACAATGAGTTGCTGGCCTATGTAAAACGCCTGGTCCGCGGGTTCGAGGTCACCCCGGAAAAACTGGCTGCGGACGTCGTGCAAGCAGCCGGCCCCGGCGGCAATTTCCTCGCCGAGCCTCACACCATCACCCATTTCCGCGGGGAATTGTGGGCCCCCGGCGCGGCCTGGACCCGCCAGGCTTGGGCCACCTGGAATGACACCGGCCGCACCACCATGGCCGGCCGCCTGCGGCAGCGCGTGGGCGAAATCCTCGCCCAACACACGGTGGTGCCTTTGGCGGAGGACCTGGCGGCCGAGGTGGACCACATCGTGGCCCACGCCCGCCAGGAACTGACGTAAACTGTGCCCGGCAAGATTCCCGCCGCTGCCTTCCACTATCCATGGCCATTCCAAACCCCACGAAAGGACCCGTAAGATGAAGTTGAACCATTGGTTTTTTTCCGCCCTCGCGGCCGCCTGGCTATGCGTTTCCGCCCAGGCCCAGCGCCAGGCTACGGCGGTCGCCACGGTCATCAGCGGCTTCCTGGTTTCGGTCCGGGTCACCGATGGGGGAGCGGGTTATCTGGTTGCGCCCACGGTCACCATTTCCGGCGGCGGCGGCAGCGGGGCGGTGGTGGTGGCAACGATCGCCAACGGGGCCGTCGATAAGATTGAGATGACCCATCCCGGCAGCGGCTACACCGCCACCCCCCTCGTCATTATTTCCGCCCCCACCCTCGTCAAGCCACCGTTCAGCGACGGCCTGGTGGCCTATTACCCGCTGAATGGCAATCCCAACGACGAAAGCGGGAACGGAAACCATGGCTCCGCCACCTCGGTGACTTACGCCGCGGACCGCGCGGGCGAACCGAACGGTGCCGCCCAATTCGATGGCAACGCCAGTTTCATCGAGGTGACCCGCTCGCCCAGCCTCGCGCTCAGCTCCGCCGTCACCATTTCCTGCTGGGTTTTGAACGAGCTGCCGGCTGGCGCTCATCATTTCCTCGTGGGGATGGAGAATTATTACGGGTTGGTGCATTCCAAGCTACAGATCAGCCAGAACGGCAGTCTGCTCTTCTACAATACGCGCTGTTTCCTGGATTTCCCCGTTCAAACCTACCAATCCCAATGGGCCCATTATGTGGGGGTATCCGATGGCGCCCACTCCTTCTTGTATGTCAACGGCCAGCTGGTTCAGTCGGCTAACGAAGCCGCCGTACCCCTGGCCCCCAATACCGGCCTGCTCACCATGGGCCGCCTGCCCTACAACCTGCCCGGTTTTGGCTGGCTGCCCTTCAAAGGCAGAATGGACGAGGTCCGCATTTACGACCGCGCCTTATCCGGCCGGGAAGTCGAGGATCTATACCACTATGAGGCTCCCGAACCACCCGCCCTGGAGATCGCTGTGAAAACCGTCCAGATCAAGATGCGCCTCAAGCCCGCCCGAAAATACCAGGTCCAGGCCTCGGCGGACCTCCGGACCTGGGACAACCTCGGGCCCCCTTTCCTCGCCACCACGGTCGAAGTCTTCCAGGAATTCAATGTCAGCGAAACCGGCCGCTATTTCCGCGTCAACGAAGTGCCGTAGCCGTCCGGCTTTCTTTTCCGCCAGCCTGCCCGAAGGCGGCCTGCGCCAGGCGGATAGGCACCCTCCCCTTGGAGAAAGGCAACGGAGAGCTTGGCAGAATCCGATCAGGCTCGCACCCCAGCACCGCCCGGCACTCCCGACTGCCGGGAGCAGGATGGCGTAAAATTCCAACCACAGGATTGACACCGCCGGCCTCTGGTGGCACAAAGGCGGCGTAATCCATCGGAACAGTTTATGTCCAAAGTTGCCGAACACTTGCACACGCGTCCGCCCTGGGAACGGATGATGCTCATCCACGAACGCATCCAGGGCGGTGCTTTCCCCAATTGCTCCACCCTGGCCAAGGAGATCGATGTCTGCATCCGCACGGTGCTGCGCGATGTGGATTTCATGCGGGACCGGCTGCGCCTGCCAATCGAGTACGACGATCTGAAATATGGGTTTTACTACTCGAAGCCGGTGGAAAAGTTCCCCAGCCTGCCGGTGACGGAGACGGAATTGTTTGCCCTGTTGGTGGCGCACAAAGCCATCGCGCAATACCACGGCACACCTTTCGAAACACCGCTGCGGAGCGCGTTCCAGAAGCTGACCACCCAACTGGGGAGCACCACTCCGCTCTCGCTGGACGGGCTGGCCCAGGTGCTGTCGTTCCGGCCGTTCGCGCCGGAGGACACCGACCTCGAGCTGTTTGAGATTCTGCACCGGGCCTTGCAGGAGCACCGGGAGGTGCGGTTCCTCTACCGCAACCTGGGAACTGTCCGGGCCAACCAGCGCCAGGTGCGGCCCTACCACCTGGCCTGCATCGACAACCATTGGTATCTGTTCGCCTTTGACCCCTCCCGGCAGGATATGCGCACCTTTGTCCTCACCCGCATGAGCCGTCCGGAACTGACCGACCAACGCTTTACCCGGCCCAAAAACTTCAATCCCGATGAATACCTGCGGGGCAGCCTTTCCGTTTTCAAGGGCAAGGAGGATTTCGAGATCGTGGTGCTGTTCGACGCCTGGGCGGCGGACTTGATCCGCGGCCGGCAGTGGCACGGCAGCCAGGAGATCCAGGAACTGCCCGGCAGGAAACTCCGGATGCGCCTGCGCCTGAACAACCTGGAGGAGATGGAGCGGTGGATCCTCGGCTGGGGCCGCCACGCCACTGTCGAGCGCCCCCAAAAGCTGATCAACCGCCTCCGCGAAGCCGCCCGGGAAGTGGCGGCCAAATACTGCGAGTAAAGCCGTTCAACCGGAACCCGCCAGCCCCTCCCCAGGCCTGATTCAGCAATTTTTTCGGGCGTTAAAAAGGGTTCCGGCTGAGGGGTATAAGCCGGCCGGTCCCGCCGTTGGCGATTTTTAAATTGGCAGATGATGGCTTCTATGTTACCTTGACCACCATTGCAGTTATTGAAAAAGAATAGCAACCACAATCCTTCGAGAAAGGCACTCCCGGATCGACGTCTTCGTTGATGTCCCGCAGCAGGCATACTGACCCCAAGCGTTTGCTGGCGGCCAGGAGGATTTGCGCGCCGGACGAACCGCGTGGTTCGCACAACCGCACGGACCACCGAATCGCTGCGCGGAGGCATAAGGAACTGGGCCTGTCCCACCAGCCCATCCGCAACCGGCCAGCCTTGGAAGCGCCCTTGCCGGTAATTCGTATCCACGAGCCGCGGCCCGGTCATGGTTTCACGGTCACCCGCCGGGAAATCACCCAGGTTTTGCGCTTTTTTGGCGCGGTCTGCTGCTACGGGCTGTGCGCCATTGAATTACGTCGGCCACCCGGCCCCCCTACCCGCGGCAGCCTGGTATTGGGGAGGCTGGCCGTCCCCGGCCGGATCCTGCTTTACGATCATCCGCCGTCCCCGTGGATCTTCCCGGGAGCCCTGCCCGGGCGCCAGGAGGCATGGCTGCGCCGGGCAGGAGCGGCGGTGCGGGCGGCGGGTGGCGGGCTGCAGACCATTGTGGATTGGCCCGGGAGCACCTTGCGCGATTTCATCCTTTTCGACGTGCTGATGCACGAAATCGGCCATCATCTCCTCCAGCAATACCAAGGCAAACGCCCCGCGCGCGTGGCCCGCACCGGCGACCACGAGGCCGCAGCCGACCGGTTCGCCCGGCGTTGCCGGGACCGCTTTTTGTCCGCCTCCCAAACCTGATGAACACCCCCACCCTTTTTGGTGACCAAATCGAAAACCCCTGGAACGCGCTGACCCTGGTGCACGCCGCGGCCATGCTGGGCGGCGCGTGCTGGTTCCGCGATCCCACCGGCCAACTGGGCCGCGAATGGCAGGCGGCCCTGCCCGGCCTGGGCGAGCTGCCCGCCCTCTCCCGGGAACAAATGGCGGAACGCTGCCCGCTGCTGGTGGCCTTCGACAATTCACCCCAGGCGGCCGATGTCTATGGCTTCCGCCTGCCCAAGGAACCAGCGGCAGCCCTGGTGGTGGGCAATGAACGACGGGGCCTCACCCATGAAATCCGCTCCAGCGCCCGTTACGCCCTGCAGATCCCCATGGTTTCCCGCCAGGTGAATTGCCTGAATGTGGCCGCGGCGGCGGCGGTGGGGCTTTACTACCTCTCCCGCCGCGACGGGCACAAGCTCACCCTCGCGAACCATCCCCACAAAAACCGTCCCGACCTGCTGCTGGCGGGCGCCGGCGACCAGGTGGAGCTGGGCAGTGCCATCCGCTCCGCCTGCGCCTTCGGCTGGGAGCGGGCTCTCGTGGAGGACCGCTCCCGGATCTGGTTCGGCTGTGATCGGGTGACCCGCTCGGAGGGGCGCGGAGCCGCGCGCCGCGGGCGCAACCCGATCCGGCTGATCCCCGCCGAACCGGCAACCCGCTACGCCTACCAGGAGGTGGCAGTGGTCACCACCCGGCACCCGGGCATTCCCCTGCCCCAGGCCCGCCTGGCCCAAGGCCCCCAACAGATTTTGGTGATCCCGGATGAAAGCCGGATGGATGCCAGCCGGGAGGATTGGCAGCGGCTCGGCCAAAGCGTCCAATTCGTGAACCTGGATCTGCCCACGGTGGAATTCCCCTACCACTACCGGCTGATCGCCTCCATCGCCCTGGCGGAGACCGCCCGGCAGGTCGGCCAGACGCCGCGCCGCCGGGAGCATGACCGCCGGGAATCCCGGGTCACCTATCGCCAGGAGCTGCGCGCCACGCCGGCCGCCCAGGGCGAACTCGTCTATCTCGAACACCTGCTGGATTATTGATCCGGGACCAGCCACCCTGACTATTTTTACTGTTTTTTCAGCAACATGAAAATCGACCATAACTTCAACGAAGAACGGAAATGGAAAAAGCCGCCCGCCCTTTTGAGCAAAAAGAAAACCTTCGATTACGCTCAAAACGGCCAGGATCTGCGCTACCATGACCAGACCAAGTCGCGGGATATCATCTTGAATGGGAAGCTGATCCGGGTGTGGCACCCCGAGGCCCGGGGCGACCGGGATTTGCTCGCCGCGCTCGGCAAGCTGTCACGCTATCCCGACCTTTACCCCTACCTGGCCATCATGCCCGATTATCACATCGGCGAGTCCTCCGTGAATGGCACCGTGCTGCCCTCGCGGCACCTCCTGTATGTGAACCTCATCGGGGGTGACATCGGCTGCGGAATGGCGAGCCTGAAATTACCCGTGGGCTTCGACACTGTGGCGGACCACCTGCGCGACCTCTTCGGCCTGATCCATGAGCGGGTGCCATGCGGACGCCGGGTGCACATCACCCCGTGCGCGGAGGCCGCCAGCCTGCCGCTGTTCACCGAGGATCTCGAGCTCCTGAACCACGAGAATGTGCGCCGCGGACGGCAGGAGCTGGGTACGCTCGGCGGCGGCAACCACTTCGTGGAGGTGCAAAAAAACGGAGACGGCGAGCTGAACATCATGGTCCACACCGGCTCCCGGATCATGGGCCAGCATATCCGCAACCGGTTCCTGAAACAATGCGCCTCCTCGGGCAATCCCTCCGGAGTGTTCATGCTGGAGGCGGAATCCCCCGCGGGGCAGGCTTACCTGGCCCACGTGGACTGGGCCGTGCGGTATGCCCGGGAAAACCGGCGGGAAATAATGCGCCAGGTGTTCGCCGCCTTCCAGAAGGTGGTCCCGGCGCTCCAGGAAACGCCCTTCGAACGCTGCCTCGCCGCCCTGGTGGACAAGCCGCACAATTTCCTCGCGCGCGAAAACCATTTTGGCGCGGACGTTTATGTGCACCGCAAAGGGGCCATTCAAGTGCCGGAGGGGATGGATGGGCTGATCCCCGGGAGCATGGGCACGGCCTCCTACCTCGTGCGCGGCCGCGGAAACCGCTACAGCTTTCACTCCTGCTCCCACGGCGCTGGACGCAAACTGACCCGGGCGAAAGCCCTGGCCACCATCCGCAAGACCGATTTCCTCAAGGCCATGGAAGGCATCGTTTCCCGGGCGGACGACAGCATCCTGGACGAAGCCCCGCAAGCCTACAAAGACATCCAGGAAATCCTCGGCTACCAACGCGACCTGGTCCGGGTGGTCGATGCTTACACCCCGCTGATTTCCATCAAAGGGTGATGGATTCCGGGGTGCCCGCCGCGGTCTGTGAAATCCCAAGGAACGGGCCTTCCCTGGCGGTTTCCGAGCCAAGGGGGCGGAAATCACCCCCCAGGGGTCCGAAGGAAGAAGATCGCCGGGGAAAGCAAAACCGCGGATAAGGCGGCCCAGCCTCATCCGCGGTTGTTGCCTCAACGATCAGCGCCCGGCAGGTTTATTTACCGGCTTTATTCCGGGCCTGGGTGGCCAGGTTCCGGGTGCGCTTGGCGAGATCCTCGTTGGCGGTGGCCTGCCCGGCTTTTTCCAGGGCTTCCACGAGCTTGGCGCCAGCCTCCGTGGTCACCTTGCCCTGCACGAGCGGATTGGCCACGGACACGATGGCCGTGCTGGCCTCTTCCTTGGTCTCGGCATTGTCCAGGCAGGGGATGATCAGGGCCAGGGACTCCAGTTTCGGAATGCCGCCCAATGCCCCGAGCAGGAGCTTTTTCTGGTCGGTGGCCTGGGCCATATCGACTGCCTGGCGGCACATGGCCAGTCGCTGGTCCGCGGGGAGGTCGGGATTGGCCGCCATGCCCAGAAAGGCCCGCAGGCAGAGGGTCTTGTCGCTGTCGCTCGCCGCATTCTTGGCGAATTGCAACAGGTCGGGAGCGGCGTCGGCGGTCTTCCAGGCGCCCAGGACGCGGATGGCGGTGGCGTGCAGGTCCGCATTGGCATCGGCGGCGGCTTCGCGCACGGTTTTCAGCGCGGTGGCGCCACCCAGGGAACCGAGCACGCGCAGCAGGAGGCTTTTCTGGGCGGTCGCGGACTGGCGGATGCGGCTGATCACCGGATCCGCGCAGGATTCCGGCTTGGCGGCCTTGGCGCAGATATCATTGATGGCCTGCTCCAGCGCGTCCAAGTCGGCTGGCTCCCGCAGGCGGCCGGCCAGGTCGAGCACGGAATCGAGCTTGGCGGGTGTCCCCAACTCACCCAGCTTCCGGAGGGCAGCGGGGCGGACCTGGGCCTCGGCACCCGTGGCGGCCTCCAACAAAGCGGGCACGGCGGAAGCCATGCGCCGGCGGCCCATGAGATCAATGGCGGTCAGACGCGCTTGGACATCCTGGCTGTCGAACATTTTTTCCACCGCCGCATCGGCTTCGGGGATGGTGAGGCTGGCCAGGCCTTCCTGGGCGGCCTGGGCGATCTCGCGATCGGAGTCGGCCAGCAATCCGGCCAGCGATTTGAGGGCGGCTGCGTTCCCAATCTCCGGCAAGGTCCGGATGGCGGCGAGACGGACCGCCTTCTCACCGGTTTTGGCGAGATTGGCCAGCGTGGCCACCCCGCCGGCTTCCCCGCGGCGGCCCAGGGCCCAGATCACGAGGATCTGGCGATCCGCGGACAGGTTGGCGACTTCGGCGGTGAGGGCGCGGGTCACCTCGGCGCCCGGCAACTCCAGGGAAGTGCGGACGGCGGCCGCGAAGAGGAGGTAGTCCTCATTGCGCAACTGCTTGCGGAGCAGGGCCACCCCCTCCCGCTGGCGGGCCAGGATGGCTCCGCGCACTGCGGCGGTGCGCACCTGGTGCGGCGCCTCGCCCAAAGCGGCGAGGCGGTCATATATGGCGACGGACAGTTCCCGCCCGCCCTGGCCGGCCAGGGCCTCGGCGCCACGGAGCAGTCCTTCACAGAAAGCCAGTTGCCGGGTGTCGGCGGTCTCAGGCAAAGCCGCGAGCAAGGCTTGGATGGACTGCGGGGTGCCGATTTTGCCCAGCGCCCGGGCAGCGGCCACGGCCACCAGATCATCGGAGTCCTTGAGCTTTTTGGCGAGCGCCTCCACGGCCCGGGCATCGCGGCGCACACCCAGGCTGCCGATGACCCCCACCAGGGGACGCCCTTTCAGCTGGTCCAGCGCCTCGCGCAAAGCGGCGTCCACGGCGGGATCGGCGATGGTTTCCAGGGCGTAGCGGGCCATGTGGGAATGCTCCTCGTCGCTGAGCAAAGCCGCCAGCAGCGCCACGGATTCCCGGGTGCCGGTGATCGCCAGCTGCCGGCAGGCATCGGCCACCTTTTTGTTGATTTGTTCCTGGACGGGGGTTTTCTGGGCGAAAACAGGCAAAGCCAGGGCGAGCAGCAGGGCGGAAGCCCGGCCGGTATGAAGTGAGAATAAATGCATGGTAATTAATCCTTTCCTGGTTGAGTGATCGCTTAGAAAATCCACGGTTCGCGCATCGCGCGCGAGCGCAACCGGTTGGCCTCCGGATCGTTGATGAACTCCTCCTTCACCGGGTCGTACTTCATGTCCCGCTTGAGCCACATGCAGATGTTGGCGGCATGCACCGTGGTCATGCTGCGGTGCATCATCACGGGGTTGGCCACCGTGAGGCGGCGCGACTTGATGCAGTTGAAATAATCGCGCACATGGCTCATCGGCCGCTGGGTGCGCGCCATATAATCCTGCACCAATTTCTTGAAATCGGCCATCATGGCCGGATCCGAAACGTCCGGCTTGGAATAGCCATCCGCCACCGATACCCAGCCTTCGGTGCCCTCGTAGCGGACGCCGCAGGATCCGCGCCAACCCTCCTTCTGCAGCACCATCTGGATGCCGTTGGCGAACCGCGTGACCATCCCCTCCCCAAAGGCGTTGTTGACATACTGGTATTCGATCGCCGAGGTGTCCGCCGCGCCGATCGCCACCTGGCACTGGGCGAAAGTGTGGGCGCCCCACTCGCCGATGCAGCTGGTATGGAAGTCGTAATGGCCGCGCCAGCCGCCGCTGACATAGCTGGCGTTATAAGGACGCCACGGGCAGGGCCCGAGCCATTGGTCCCAATCCACCTCATCGCGGGAAGGCTCCGGCTGCGCCGGCAGCCAGTCGTGGCGCATTTCCGCGGCGTCCCACGGGGCGATGTGCGCGCGGACGGTATGCACCTTGCCCAGGCGGCCGAGCCGGAGCAATTCGTTGGCGAAGGTAAAATTGGCCTCGCTGAGGCGCTGGGTGCCAGTCTGGTAGATACGGCCGTAGCGGCGCGCCGTCTCCACCACCGCCTGGCCTTCAGCCACCGTCATGGAGGATGGCTTCTCCGAATACACATCCTTGCCCGCCCGCATGGCCATCACCGAGGCCAGGGCGTGCCAGCGGTCGCCGGTGGCGATCAGCAAAGCGTCGATATCCGTGCGCCGGGCGAGGAAGTCCCGGATGTCGCGGTAAACCTGGCAATCCTGGGTGCCGTAGTGGTTGTCGATCATCCGTTTGACCGCTTCGCGCTGGGCTTTCTTGGCGTCGCAAACCGCGACGAATTGCACATCCTTTTCCGGCAGCATCCAGCCCAGGACGCCGGATCCGCGCCCGCCGATGCCCAGGCCGGCCATGATGATCCGCTCACTGGGGGGAACGGTCCCGTTGCGGCCGAGCACCGATATGGGCACGATGCTGGGTGCGGCCAGGCCGCAGGCCACGGCGGCCAGGAAATTCCGGCGGCTCAGGCTTGAGCGGGGTTTCTGTTTGGTGGGCAATGCAGGAGCTTCGGCATCCGGGCGAAGCCTCCGGGGTATTTGATTGTGTAACATGTGGACTTTTATAAGCCCTGCCCGGCAAAAGGGAAACAAATTTCAGTCCGCGTACATGAAAAACCCAGCCTCTCAACAAGGCTGGGTTTTTAAAGGTTGATGCTAACGGATTTCCCGCTGGGGAAATTACCGGCGACCCCGGGGTCCGCGCCCCCAATCCCGGCCGCCACCGCCACCGCCGCCGCCACTGCTGCGGTGACCGCCACCACCGCCGCCGCCGCCACCGCCAAAGGGACGCTCCTCGCGGGGACGAGCGATATTGACGGTCAGCTTGCGCCCTTGGAAATCCCGTCCGTTGAAAGCGTCAATCGCCTTCTGGGCATCTTCATCAGATGCCATCTCAACGAAACCGAATCCGCGGGACTTGGCCGTGAAACGATCCAACAGGATATTGACGGAAACCACGCTGGCGGCTGTGGCGAAATAATCCTGGAGATCATTTTCGGTGGTGTCGTGGCTTAGATTGCCCACAAACAACTTGTTATTCATTGTATCTTTTTTACTTTTTTGCGTCCGTCAGGCGACCGCTCTCCACTTTGGAAAACGAACTATCACCATACACAACTTAACCGGGGGCACTCATAAACTTGGCCGCTGGGTTAACGGACGCTTTCAATTTGCCCTATTTCCAATGATAATGCAAGCGCAAAACGGATAATTCGTCAGGCAAATAACCGGGCGATGAAAAAGGCGGCTCCCGCCGCCAAACCGCCGACACAAGTGGTTTGCAGCGAGCTTTTTAAGCGGGAAACACCGGTGAAATGCCCTTTGCCAAAACCGAACCCCGCCAAGGCCATTAAGGTTACCACCACCGATATCGCCAACCCCCGCCGGGAATCGTCAACGAGCATATACGGCAGCAGCGGCACCAAGCCCCCCACCACGTAGGAAAAGGCGATGGTGACGGCGCTTTGCACAGCCCGCTTGGGATCCGGCTCCTCCAATCCCAGTTCGAAGCGCATCATGAAATCCCGCCAGGCGATGGGGTTTTGCTTGAGCGCATTGGTGATCGGGGTGGCTTCCTCCTCCGACAACCCATATTGTTTGAAAACATCCAGG
>CAIMWS010000392.1 GCA_903845125.1 uncultured Verrucomicrobiota bacterium | reverse complement strand
TTTGCCTCCTCTCAGATTCAGGTCCCCGGTGTCTTTTAATTTGAGTCAACTCGCCCTGCGAATATTTAAAAACACGGTCGTTTTGACTTGCCGAAGTCTGTTTTGACGATAAGCATGGAGCCATGCAGAATTGCCTGTCACATACCCTCCACCAAGGGGTGGTTTTTCTGGATATTTTTGGTGTGACTACATTTGTCATACCCAATTGACTATGATGGCGGGCGGGAAATGTGAAAACCATGAAAAACCATCTGCCTGCCTTGGCTGACCAGAGCCATGCGGTAACCGGGAAAGAACCGGGAAACTCCGGGAAGTCCGGAGGGAAACCGTCCCGGAAACGGGCCGCGGATGCCAAAGGGGCCAAGCCCAAAAGCCGGGCGCCCGGAAATGGCGAAAACCTGGGGGGCTTTGAGGTGACGCAAGAACCCAGGCTGGGCAAGGCGGACTTTGAACGGTTCAAAGCGGAGTGCACCTATCAGGAATGCACCGCGGCCTGGTTTTGCTCCAAGAGCGATCCGCGCTGGGCGCTCTCCAATTCAGCGGGCAGCATGCCAATTTACTTTCCTTTGCGGCGCTCACGCCAAAACGAATGGTGCGCCAGCGAACAACTGTATCACGCCTGCAAATACGGGACCGATGTCGAGTGCCTGCCGGAGGCCAATCCCGGTGCGGACCCGTGTGTTCGGAACCGCATCCGCAACTGCACCAATGCCCGCGGCTCCAACATGACCCAGCATTGCGCCGTAATCGCCGGCCTGGTGCGCGGGGACTGGAAACATCCCGAGCGCGAGGTCCGCATCCAGGCCATGCTGTGGGTGCTGGAACTGAAGCTGTATTGGAACCCGTTCACTTTCGGCAAAGTGCTGCTGGAAACGGGCGAACGGCCGATTGTGGCCGTCTCGAATAAAGACACCTTTTTGGGGTGCCTGGCCATGGGCAGAGGCAAACTGCGGGGCAGCAATGTGCTGGGTAAGCTTCTGATGGAAGTCCGCGAGCGCATGGGCGCCATTCAGGAGGGCCGGTTTTCGTACCCGGAAGGCTGGCTTTTGCCTTGAACAAACCGGCTTGATTCAGGGGCCAGACCAGGCCATTCGGACCGACAGATATTAAACGATTGATGAGACTACGATGAACATCCAAGCCACCTGCGCCTGCGGCGCCACTTACCAGCTCAAAGACGAATACGCCGGACGGCTGGTCGTCTGTCCCCGCTGCGGACAGAGCTGCCGGGCCGGAGTTCCCCCGGGAATCCCCGCCGGCGCCACCGGCGGGGATCCGGCGTTCGCGCGGGACCAATTCCTCCTCCGGCAGAAGCACCTGTCCGTTTCGGAAAAGTATTACGTCGGGGACGAACAGGGGCGGTCCATCCTGTTTGTGGAGCGCCCCGCGCACCTGTTGCGCAACCTGGCGGCGATCGTGGGGGGGATCTTGGCGGCCTTGGTCCTGGGGACCATCCTGTCCGCGCTGAGCCAAATTCTGCCCACGGAGGAGCCCGAAACCTGGGGCTGGTAGCCGCCGGGATGGCAGGCCTGGCCGCGCTGATCGCCGTGGCCGTGGCGCTCTCCCGCAAGCGGGATGTGCATTTCTATCGCGACGACACCCGGCGGGAGCTGGTGCTGCAGGTGTTTCAAGACCAGAAAATCGCCCTCATCCACGCCACCTACACGATCGCCGACGCCGGCGGCCAAGTGCTGGGCCGGCTGGATAAAAACTACCTCTACAACCTGTTCCGCAAACGCTGGAACTGCACGGATGCCACCGGAAAGCTGGTTTGCGTGGCCCGGGAGGATTCGGCCATCCTTTCGCTGCTGCGGCGGCTCCTGGGCCCTTTTTTCGGGCTGCTGCGGACGAATTTCATTTTGTTTGCCCCGGATGAGATCCAGGTCTTGGGCGAGTTCAACCGCAAGTTCACCATCCTCGACCGCTATGCGCTGAATCTCACCGATGGGCCTGGGGGAGCCTTGGACCGCCGCCTGGCCGTGGCCTTGGGCGTCATGCTCGACACCGGCGAACGCCGGTAGCCTTATGACCCCGCCCGAACCGCCCGGCGGATTGAAACCTTGGCCCCCTCCCCCTGCCGGGGAAGAGCCGCTGGCCATCACGCCGGACATGCTGGCGCCACCCACCGGCCAACCGGGCGGATCGCGCGCTGATTTTGAGTCGGGCATTTCTTATCTGCCGGGTTTCACCATCCTCCTGATCGTGTCGAATATAGCGGTTTTCGCCTGGGAGCTGGCGGCTGACGCCCTGGCCAGCCAGGAGGCGATCCTCCACGCGGGGGCCTTGCACCGGGGACTGGTCCTGCAAGGAGAAATCTGGCGGCTGGCCAGCGCGATGTTCCTGCACGGGGGAATCGGCCATCTGGTGGGGAACTGCCTGGTCCTGTATATCGTCGGCATGGCCTTGGAGCACGGCGCGGGCACCCGCCGAACCATGGCGGTCTATTTCGGCAGCGGCCTCTGCGGCTCGATCTTGAGCATCGTGGCCAGTTCGGGGCCGTCAGTCGGCGCCTCCGGGGCCATTTTTGGCCTCGTCGGGGGCGTGGTGGCTTTTCTTTATCGGAACCAGGACCGGTTCTACGTGCGCGACAAGCGCATCGGCCTGGTGCTCGCGATGTGGGCTGGCTACCAGATCGTGACTGGGTTCGCCTCTCCGATGGTGGACAATTTTGCCCACTTGGGCGGCCTGCTGGGCGGGGTGGTTCTGACCTGGGGCGCGAAATCCTTCCGGCAGGGCAGCCTGGCGTAACGACTGGATTCGGGATCCGATGGGTAAAAAACCTGGGATTCTCAACTTCATCCGCGTCTCCCCTGGATCCCGTCTGGTTTCGTTTTGACCTGCCCGCCGGGTTGGTTAAGAATGCCGCCATGCCGAATTCGTTTGGTCATTTGTTCCGGATCACCACCTGGGGAGAATCCCACGGCGGGGGGATCGGGGTGGTGGTGGATGGATGTCCGCCGCGGCTGGCCTTGACCGAGGCCGATATCCAGCCGGAGTTGGACCGGCGGCGCCCGGGGCAATCGCGGATTGTTACCCCCCGCCAGGAAAGCGACACGGTGCGGATCCTTTCGGGAACCTTTGAAGGGAAAACGCTCGGCACTCCCATCTGCCTGCTCGTGCAAAACGAAGATGCCCGGCCGGAGGCCTATTCCGAGATGGCCGAAAAATTCCGTCCTTCCCACGCCGATTACACCTATGTTGCGAAATACGGGATCCGGAACTGGCAGGGGGGCGGCCGGGCCAGCGCCCGGGAAACCATCGGCCGGGTGGCGGGGGGGGCCATTGCCCGGAAGATCCTGCGCGAGCAGTTCGGGGTGGAAGTGCTTTCCTATGTAAAGCAGGTGCAGCGGATCCAGGCCCATACCGACCCGGAAACCGTGACCGCGCCACAAGTGGAAGCTAACATCGCCCGCTGCCCGGATCCGCAGGCTGCCGAGCGGATGATCAAGCTGATCGAGAAAATGCGGCGCGCGGGTGACAGCGTGGGCGGCATCGTGGAAGGGGTGGCTCGAGGGGTTCCGGCCGGCTGGGGCGAACCGGTGTTCGACAAGCTGGAGGCGGACCTTGCCAAGGCGATGTTGAGCCTGCCCGCCGCCAAAGGCTTCGACATCGGATCGGGTTTCGGCGGAATCCTGATGACCGGCACCCAGCACAACGATCCTTTCCGGGCGCGCGCGGGCAAGGTCGCCACCACCACCAACCTCAGCGGTGGCATCCAGGGCGGCATCTCCAATGGGGCCACAATCTATTTCCGGGTAGCCTTCAAGCCGGTGGCCACCGTGATGGTGGAGCAGGAAACCGTGGATATCCATTACCGGAATGCCACCTTGAAGGGACGGGGCCGCCACGATCCCTGCGTCCTGCCCCGGGCGGTGCCGATCGTGGAGGCCATGACCGCCCTGGTGCTGGTGGACCACGCGCTGCGGCAGCGGGCCCAGTGCGGTAATCCCGGGACCTAAGGTTGGAGGCCCGGGCCGCTGGCCGGCCCGGCCCAAAAGCCCGCCCGGACGCATCCACCTCCAACCCGGGGACAAACCGGGCAGCCGGAATGACACCGGGGTGGAGGTTTGGCGGACGTCAGCGGTTTTGCGCCAGCCGCCGCAGCAATCCGTCCGGCTCCTGAATTCCCATTTGCGCCACGGCATCCGCGCGGGCCTGGGTATCCGCCACGGCGTAGATCCGCAGCTCGTCCGCGTTCCCGGAGGGCCTCACATGGGCGATATCCCCATTGCGGAAATGGATGCGGACGCCATCGGTATAGTTGATGCGGGCCACCGGGCCAAATCCATGGCCGGAATCAAACACCTGTTCCAAGGCCGTTTTAAAGCCGCACGCCTCTGCCAAAGCGGCGGCAGGCGCCGGCACCACAGCGCCATTTTCATCCTTCATGGCCGGCTCCGGATCGTAGGCAATCTCCGTGACTCCCTCCCGGGCGGGGCTGAACCGGCGGATGATTTCCAGGCTGGCTGCGCGTGGGAATTGCTTGAGCAGGGCGGCGCGGCTGAATCGCCTGGGCAATTGATCGAACAGCCCGCTCAAGGAGAGCCGCCGGGCCCCCGCCGCCAGCAAGGCGCCGAGGATCGGCAGCAGGGCGTCCCGGGTGGGCAGCGCGGTCAAAGTGCGCCCCCCGGCCTGCAGGTCCGATCCGGTGAGGAATCCGCCGTTGGCTTCCCACCCGCACACGCGCCGTTTCCCTTTGGCCAGCGCTTTTTGCATGCCCGCGATGACCTGCGGAGAACCGATGCGGGTTTTGGGTTCCAGCACCTGGCGCAGGGGGCCGAGGTCGATGGCGTCGTTGCAGCTGATGGGCACCACCACGGCATCCGCCCCGAGGTATTCCGCCACCACCATGCCCACGAGATCACCGCCAAAAAACCGCAGGCGCGGCGCGCCCCCGGGATGCTCCACGGCCAGGATCAGGGGGCGATCGCTGTCGCCATCCAGGGACACCACGGCATCCACCGGGCCTTTTTGGCTTTCCAGTTCCACCACCAGGGACTGGATTTCGTCCAGGCGTTCCTGGTCGATGTTTTCCGTGTCGATCGGCACGAAATGCCCGGTGCGCCCCATGGGAGCCACCTCCGCCCCCAAGGCGGCCAGGATTTCCACCAGCAGGTCGCGGCCCACGGCCGAGTGCTGATAGACGGCCAACTTCATCCCCCGCAATCCGCCGGCGTCAAAGAAATCGGTATAGCGCTTGAGGTACGCCGTCCGGGCGGCGCTGGTTTCCGCCACCAATTCCTGGTGCCCCCCTTTGAACCGGCCGTGCGCGTCAAACGGGGAAGCGGAAAACGGCTGCTCATACAGGCGACGCCGGACCTGTTCCACCCGCTGGTTGATGGGGGCTTCATCCTGCTTGAGCAACTCCCCCCGGGCCGAATTGGTTTTGTAGCCGTTGCGATCAAAAGGGATATGGCTGCCGGTGACCATGATGCTGCCATATCCTTGCTGCAGGGCGTAATAAGTGAGCGCGGGCGTGGGGATCTGCCCCAGGTATACCGGCCGCATGCCGGCATCCATCATGGCCTGTTGGATGGCTTGGGCCAGCTCGCCCCGGCCGCCCTGGGCGGCCACATACGCCGTCGAACTGGGGCGCAAATCGCAGGCGAAATAAAACGGATCCCCGGGCGCAATGCCCCCTGCCGATCGGGGGAGGGATTGGAGATACTCGATTTCGGCGAGGGCATTGATATAAACCTCAAGCTGGGAGAGGTGAACCACCTCCCCGCGGCGGCCGCTGGTTCCAAAACGCAGCGTTTGCGGTTCGTAGTCCAGGGCCTCGCGGAGGCTGGCTCCAGCACGGTTGGCAGCGTTATTCATGGCGCGATCTCAATCCGGTTCCAATCATGTTTCCCAAAGGCACGGGCATTACCCTTGCCAGAAAGGCCCGGCCATGTCACCTTATTTACCATGAAATCTCTCGCTTGCACGCTGGCCGGGGCGCTTTGGGTTTGGTTGCCGCTGATCCTGTGCTGGCCATCCCCTGCCCTCCGGGCCACCGGCCGCGAACCGCAAACCACCGTTGCCATCCGCGGCGGTGATTTCCTGATCAACGGCCAGCCCACCTGCGCCGGACGCACCTGGCGGGGACGGCGCATGGAAGGCCTGCTTTTGAATGCCCGCCTGGTCCAGGGGATTTTCGATGACCGCAATGCCGCCACCGCCGCCCAATGGGCCTACCCGGACACTGGCCGCTGGGATCCGGACCGGAACACCTCGGAATTCATCCAGGCCATGCCGCTGTGGCGGCGCCACGGCCTCCTGGCTTTCACCATCAATTTCCAAGGGGGATCCCCCCAGGGATATTCCCGGGACCAGCCCTGGCATAATTCCGCGTTCGAAGCGGATGGATCCCTGCGGGCGGATTACCGGGACCGGCTGCGGCGCATCCTGGACCGGGCGGACGAATTGGGCATGGTCGCCATCGTCGGCTTTTTTTATTTCGGCCAGGACCAGCGCCTGGCGGATGAAGCCGCCGTCCTCCGGGCCACCGACAACGCCACCCGCTGGCTCCTGGAGGGGGGCTGGCGCAACCTCCTCATCGAAATCGACAACGAATGCAATGTGTCCGCTTACGACCATGCCATCCTCAGGCCGGACCGCGTGGCGGAACTGATCACCCGGGTCCAAGGCATGGCACGGGACGGCCGCCGGTTCCTGGTCAGCACGAGCTATGGGGGTGGATCCATACCCCGGGAAAACGTGGTGAAAGCGGCCGATTTCCTGCTGCTGCATGGCAACGGCGTGGGCAATCCGGCCAAAATCACCGATATGATCGCCAAAACCCGGGCCGTGCCAGGCTATCGGGGCCAGCCCATTGTGTTCAATGAGGACGATCATTTTGATTTTGAAAAGCCGCTGAACAATTTCGTCGCCGCCGTCACGGAACATGTTTCCTGGGGCTTCTTTGACTACCGCCTGAAGGGCGAGGGTTTTGCCGAAGGCTACCAGAGTGTGCCGGTGGACTGGGGCTTGTCCAGCGCGCGGAAACGGGGGTTTTTCAAGCTGGTTGCCGAAATGTCGGGCAGCCAGCCATAGTTTTTGGCTGGAACGCCCGCGCCGCCGGCCAGAAGGGCTGGTTACTCCACCAGGAGCTGCTGGATTTCGTCCCAGCTTAAAGCGGCGGCCAGATCTTCGTCGTTGCCCAGTGCGGCTTGGAAGAGCTCGCGCTTGCGGGCTTGGAGTTGGAGCATTTTTTCCTCGATCGTGCCGCGGGTGATCAGCTTATAGCTGGTGACCACTTTGGTCTGGCCGATGCGGTGGGCGCGATCGGTGGCCTGCGCCTCCACCGCCGGATTCCACCAGGGATCGAAATGGATGACGGTGTCCGCGGCGCTCAGGTTCAGACCCAACCCGCCGGCCTTGAGGCTGATCAGGAATACCGGGGCCGCCTGCCGCTGGAACTGTTGCACCACCGCCTCGCGGTCGGTGGTGGAACCGTCCAGGTAGCAATATTCGATGCCGTCGCGCGTGAGCCGGTCGCCCAGCAAACCCAGCATCCCGACAAACTGACTGAACACCAGCACCCGGTGGCCGCCGTCCAGGACTTCGTCGAGCAGTTCGCTGAAGAGGTCCAGCTTGCCCGAACTATCGGTGGCCTCGCCGGATTCCAACTTGAGGAGGCGCAGATCGCAGCAGACCTGCCGCAGCCGCAGCAGCGCGGTGAAGATCAGCAGGCGGCTTTTGGCCACGCCCTGACCCTCCACCGCCTGGACCAGCTCCGCGCGGCTGGACTCGAGCACCTGGCGGTAAATCCCGGCCTGGGCCGGGGTGAGTTCGCAATAAACCGTCTGCTCGATTTTGGGCGGCAGCTCCGTGGCCACTTCGCGCTTCATCCGCCGCAGCAGGAAGGGCCGGACCCGCCGGGCCAGGCGGGCCTGGGCGGGCACATTTTTTTCGCGGGCTATGGGCACCTCGTAACGCTCATGGAAATCCCGCGCGCTGCCCAGGTAGCCGGGCATGAGGAAATCGAAGATGGACCACAAATCCAAAACCGAGTTTTCCAACGGCGTGCCGGTCAGCACCAGGTGCTGCCGGGCCCGGATCGCTTTGACGGCCTGGGCATTTTGGGATTGCCGGTTTTTGATGTGCTGGGCCTCGTCCAGCACCACCAGGTCAAAATGAAGGTCCCGGTACGCATCCACATCGCGGCGCATGAGGGCGTAGCTGGTGATCACCAGGTCGAACTCCGGCACCGAGGCAATCAGCTTTTCCCGGTTGGGGCCGTCGATGACGAGCAATTTCATACCGGGCGTGAAACGCTGCGCTTCGGCGCGCCAGTTAAAGACCAGGCTCGTGGGGCAAACCACCAGCACCGGCTCGCCGGATGCCTCGCCCCGCGGCCGGCCGGAATCCGGGCCGGCCGGCCCGCTCTTGAGGGTATGGATGAAAGCCAGGGTCTGGAGCGTTTTGCCCAGGCCCATTTCATCGGCGAGAATGCCCCCAAAATGGTTCTGGCGCAGGAAGTGCAGCCACGCCACCCCGGTCTTCTGGTAGCTCCGCAAAACCGGGTCCAATGCGCCGAGTTGGGCCGCGGAGCATTCCCGGGGCGCCCGGGCGCCTGCCAACTGCTCCCGCCACCCGCTGGGCGCCTCAAAGCCACCCGCTTTTTCCGCCAGGGAGGCGGCCAGGTAGCCGGCCTGCCGGGCCGCAAACCGGTAGCCCTGCGGATGCTGCCGGGGAGCGCAATCCTGCAGCACTTCCTGGATGTCTTCCAGGGCCTCGGTATCCAGCAAGGCAAAGCGGCCGTTATTCAGGCGCTGGTAGCTCTGGCCCGACAACAGCAAGCGCTGGATGTCCGCCGGGGAAAAAAGTTCCTGCGAGGCCGTGGCGTATTGCACCGACAGGTCAAACCAATCCTGTCCTGAGGGGATCACCTGGAACCGGGTTTCGATGCGCTCCAGGTTCCGCTCGGTGCTGCGCTGGAGCTGCTCGGCCATTTCCACCTGCCATTGCTTTTGCAGCCGCGGATATTCCCGGGCGAAGAAATTGAGCACCGCATTTTGGCCCGCCAGCCGCATTAATCCTTGGTGGTCCGGGGCGGAAAACCCCTGCTTCAAAAGCCGGCCCAAGGCAGCCTGCTCGGCCGCCAGGTCCCGGGTGCGATAATGCGTGGGGCGGGCGGGATCCGGCAGGAACAGGTCCATGGCCCCGGGACCGGCCCCCAAGGCAAACTGCTGATCCCCGTAAACGGCCATCACCCGGCCCTCCAATTGCATCATCCCCCCGGCGAGTTTCAGCTGGAACCGGGGCACCATATTTTCCAGGGTGAAGTCGTCCGCCACGAAATTGGCCTCCAGCTGGCAGGTTTGCCGCAAGGCCGGCCAATCCCGGTTGATGAATTGGGGCACCTGCGCCCGGGGCACCACCAGCGGGCCGCTGAACAGAACCCAGTAGGCCTTGGGCAAATCCACCGGCTGAATCCCGTTGGCGGTCACCAGCCAGGCGTGCTCGATCCCCAGGCAGCAGGTTCCGGGATTGGCCAGGGACAAGGCGATTTCCCCCTCCGGCCGGAGCTGGGCTTTGAGCGTCACCTTTAACGATGTCGTCCCCACGGGCAACGCCTTGGAGCGGCCCAAAGATATTCTTGGGTGGCCCTTGAGCTGGTCCAGCGCCCCGGCAAACTGGTCGCCGCGCAGCTGCACCATGGCGGGTGCTTCACCCCCGGTCAAAGGCTCCAGGAAATCCAGCAACCGGTTGTCCGTTGGATCCAGGCGAAAGGTTTTGTGCGCCGGCAAGGCGTTCAAGGGGCTCCGGCCACCCGCCCACTGCCCTTCCAGGACCAGCATGATTTTCCCGCGGCCCACCGCTTCCGGCAGATTGGGGGGAAGCAGGAGGTGGATTTCCAGCGGTTCGCCCTCCTCGGCCCGGCGCCAGCGCCGGGCATTGGGGGCCGGGCCGGGTTTGGACGCGGCGGGAGGCGCCGCTGGCGCTCCCGGTTTGGCATGGGTGTTTTTCGCCGGCGCCGGGGTTGGCTCCGGAGCGATCATCGGCGCCTTCAAGAAGTGCAATCCCACCGCCAGCGAATGCGCGCAGATGGTCCCCCAATTGCGGGATTCCCGGCAGCCGCACATGTTTTCCACCTCGATGCTTCCCTTGATCACCAGGCCGGCGCGATAGGTAATGGTGCCTTCCTGGACCACTCCCCGCAAGATGGGCGGCTGCCAGGCGGAACTCAGCACCCTGCCGGTGGCCAGCAAGCCACGGGCTCGCTTCAAGGCCTCCCACCCGCCAATATTGGCCAGATACGCTTCGTTGAGTTCGGGCTGAGCCATGCTGGAGCAGCTATGCGGATGATCGGTTGGCGTGGAAAACGTTCAGAAGCATGATTCGGGTGGTCCCGCCCCCGCCCCTGGACGGCCCTTCTGCCAGGGGTGCCGGATCCCTTTAAGCCCCTATTGGCCAACGGTTTCCATGGCGGCCACCGGGGTTGGGTTCAGAACATGGTTTTAAGCATGAAATAGAACGCCACGGAAACCAGCAGCATGAGAATGAATTGGCCAAAAGTCAGCTTGGCGCCGCCCTTGAATATGCTCTGCAAAGTGGAAGGCTTTTGGGTATGGCGGCCGGTCAAACGGCGGCTGCAATGCGGGCACCGCGGCGCCACCACCTGGATTTCCTTGCCACAGAAACGGCAGTCAAAGAAGAGCTTGGCCTCGCAATGCTCACAAACGCGGCTGCCAGGGGGATTCAAATGCTCGCATTTGCCGCAAAGGACACCCTTGGGCTTGGGCACGTTGGTAGTGGAAACATTCTCCGCCATTACAAAAAAATAATTGCAAAAACCACATTCATGGCACCACGGTTATGGCCTGCCATAGCCACCATCCTAAAGGATTCCTTATCCAAATCAACAGTGTTTTTCCAGGAGTGGATGCCCCCAGCCCCCCCCGAAAACCAGCCCCTCCTCCCCGAGTCATTCTCCGCGGTTTATTCCCGGGCGGCGAATTGACAGGCCCCACCCCAAAAGTACATTCCGTGGTGATGAATGAAAAGCAGGCGAACGCGGTGATCCGGCTCCGGGGGGTTCGGCAGAATAATCTCAAGAATATCGACCTCGATTTGCCGGTCGGCCGGCTGATCGTATTCACTGGGCTCAGCGGCTCGGGGAAAAGCTCGCTGGCGTTCGACACCCTCTTCGCCGAGGGGCAGCGGCGCTACATTGAAACCTTCACCCCCTATGCCCGCCAATTTTTCGACCGCATGGACAAGCCCCAGGCCGACTCGATCGAGGGCATCCCGCCCGCCATCGCGGTCGAGCAGCGGAACGCCGTTCGCACCACGCGCTCCACCGTGGGCACCATGACCGAGATTTGCGAATACACCAAGCTGGTCTGGCCGCACCTGGCCACCCTGTACTGCCGGGGCTGCGGCCAGCCGGTCACCCAGGAACCGCCGGGGTTGATCTGGGACACCGTAGCGGCCGGCGGCCGGCTGGCGCCGGATCCCCAGCCCCCCGCCACTTCCCCGCCGGAACTCATGGTGACCTTCTCCGTGCCGCTTTCCCCGAAGCTATCCCTGGCCGAATCGCTCGGCCTGGTCGCCAAACAAGGCTTCCAAAGATTGCTGGTGCCGGCCGCGCCGGCGGAGATCACGCCAACCGGAGGGGTGGCCCCGGCCACCGCCAGCGGCTCGGAGTGGTTCCGGATCGTCCCCGTGGACCAGGCCGAAGCCATCCTGGCCCGCCAGGGGGCAACCACGCTGACGATCGTGCAGGACCGGGTGCGGAGGCTGCCGGCCAACCGCGCCCGTTTTGTGGAAGCCTGCGAACAAGCCTACCACCTGGGCCAAGGCCGGCTGGCCATTCGCTGGCCGGCGGCGGTCGCCCCCGCCGAGGGGGCCATGCCCCTGGCCAGCCGCCTCTTTTCCCGGCATTGGCATTGCGCCGGCTGCGACCTCGAATACCAGGAACCCACCCCCGCCTTGTTCAGTTTTAACCACCCGCTGGGCGCCTGCCCGGCGTGCAAAGGTTTCGGGCGGATCATCAGCATCGACTACAACCTCGCCCTGCCGGACCGCACTAAAACCCTGGCCGGCGGCGCCGTGAAGCCGTGGCAAAGCGGCGCCTCCAAGGAATGCCAGGCGGATTTGCTCGCGTTCTGCCGCCAGCGCGGCGTGCCGGTCCAGGTGCCCTTCAACGAGCTGGCGGCCCAATGGCAGGCTTGGGTCATGGAGGGCGACCCCGATTACGGGCAAGACAAGCTCCATGAATGGCCGCACGCCTGGTACGGCATCAAGGGCTATTTCCGCTGGCTCGAATCCAAGACTTACAAGATGCATGTGCGCGTGCTGCTCTCCCGCTACCGTGCTTACACCACCTGCCCGGCCTGCCGTGGCCAGCGGTTCCAACCGGAGGCTTTGCTCTACCGGGTCCCCGCGGCGGACCCGGCAGCCGCCCCGGCCTGGTCGCTGGCGGACTTTTACCAGCTCCCCATTTCCCGGGCCGCCCGGCAGGCGGAGCTTTGGGCCGCCCAAGCCCCGCACCCGCCCAATGATCCCCTCCACGTGGCGTTGGAAGAACTCCGGGCGCGGCTGAACTACCTGGTGGAAGCCGGCCTCGGCTATTTGACGCTGGACCGGGCCACCCGGACCTTGTCGGGCGGCGAGACCGAGCGGGTGAACCTGACAGCCTGCCTGGGCTCCCGGCTGGTCAACACCTTGTTTGTCCTGGACGAGCCCACCGTGGGGCTGCACCACCGGGACACCGGGCGCCTGGTACGCATCCTCGAACGCCTGCGCCACGCCGGCAACACCGTGGTGGTGGTGGAACACGAACCCCAGGTGATGCACGCCGCGGACCAACTCATCGACCTGGGCCCGGGCTCCGGCCAGAATGGCGGCCAGGTGGTTTTTCAGGGATCCGGCCGCCAGATCTTGAAATCTGCCGCATCACTCACCGGCAAATACCTTTCGGGACGGTTAAAAATCCCCCCCTCCCGGGAACGCCCGGTGGTGGCTTCCACGCCGCGGCTGCGCCTGGCACATGCCGCCTTGCACAACCTGCGGGATTTGGCGGTGGAGATCCCCCTGGGGCGCCTCGTATGCGTGACCGGCGTGAGCGGCTCCGGCAAAACCACCCTCATCCGCGACCTGCTCCTGCCCGCCTTGAACGACCAACTCGGAGCCGGCGCGGCCGGCCCGGATGCGGTGGAGGAACCGGAGCCTGAAGCTGAAGATCGCGCATCCTGCCCGGGATTCCAGGTGGCAGGCTGGGAAACCTTGGGCAGCGTGGTCATGGTCGATCAATCGGCCCTGGGCAAAACGCCCCGCTCCAATCCGGCAGTTTACACCGGGGCCTTGGAACCGCTGCGGGAATTATTTGCCCAGCTGCCGGAAGCACGGCAGCGGGGACTCACCCGCGGCGATTTCAGCTTCAACTCCCGCAGCGGCCAGTGCGAGCGCTGCCGGGGGGCGGGCTTCGAAAAAATCGAAATGCAATTCCTGAGCGATATTTTTGTCCGCTGCCCGGAGTGCAATGGCCGGCGCTACCGCGCCCAAATCCTGGAGGTGCGCATGGAATTCCCCCCCTGGCCTGGCAACGCAGGCGCCACGGGCGCGGCGGCTGAACCGGTTTGGTTAAGCATTTCCGACCTCCTGGATACCACCGTGGACGCTGCCGTCAGCTTGCTCGGCCGGCTGCCGGACAGCCGCCAGGCCCGGTGTGCCATCCGGGCCCTGCAGCTCCTGCGCGAAGTCGGCCTTGGCTACCTGCGGCTGGGCCAGCCTTTGAACACCTTGTCCGGCGGGGAAAGCCAGCGGCTGAAGCTCGTCCGCCACCTGGCCACCCATGCCGAAACGCCGAAGGCCGGCAGCCGGTCCACCCTGTTCCTGCTGGATGAACCCACCACCGGCCTTCATTTCGATGATGTCCGCGTTCTGCTTGAGGTCTTCCAGAAAATGGTGGACGCCGGCCATTCGGTGCTGGTGATCGAGCACAACCTGGAGGTCATCCAGGCGGCTGACTGGGTGATCGACCTGGGGCCGGAAGGGGGCGAAGGCGGCGGCCAGATTGTGGCTCAAGGCCTTCCCGCCCAAGTGGCCCAATGCCCCGCCAGCCACACCGGCCAGGCTTTGCGGGGCTGCACCCAAGGTTGACCAGGCCACGCGCATCGGTGCCGGGCAACTTTTAAAGCACCGGCATCGCCTGGAATTTGATTCCGCCCGGCGGGAGCGTCCGGAATGGCCTTACTGGGTCACTTCCAGCCGGTAAAAACGCCGGGGTTGAGTCATGGATTCCGGATCCAGCCAGACCATGGAGCCGCCGGTGAGTATCAAGGTGGCCCTGGTTTGCCACAGACCAGCCTGACCCAGATTGGCCGCCGCCTGAATCCGGCAGGTGGCGCCCACCGGTCCTTCCACCACCAACTGCATGAAGACGCCTTCCGGCCTCTGCACCAGGACGGTGGAAAGGGTGGAAGCCGCCGTCACCACCAAATTAGCCGCCGCGCTGGTGACGGTTCCCGCCGGATTGCCCACCACCACTGTGTAAACCCCGGCATTGGCCTTCGTCACCCCCTTCACCACCAGGGTGGCGGAAACCGCCCCGGGGATCGGCACGCCATTGAACCGCCACTGATAAGTGATCGGCCCCGGCCCCTTCCCGACCACCGAAAACGTGGCGTCAAAGCCGGCGCCAACCATTTGGCTGGCGGGTTGCTGGGTGATGTTGACAAAGGGGCTCAAAACCAGCACGGCGCTGGAACTGGCCACGGTTCCCACCACGTTGCCCACGTCCACCGAATAAAACCCGGTGTCGCCATCCGCCACGTTGGTCAGGGTCAGGCTGGAGGTAGTGGCACCCGCAATGGGCGAGCCATTGGATTTCCATTGGTAGGTGAGCGGCGCCGTCCCCGTGGCCGCCACCGTAAATGTAACACTGCCGCCCTGGGCCACCATCTGGCTGGTCGGCTGTTGCGTGATGGTCACGGGCGTATTCAAGGTCAAGACTGCCGCGGCGCTGGCCACTGTGCCCGAAACATCCCCAACCTCCACCGTGTAAGCGCCCGCCTGGGCGGCGGTCACATTGTTCAGCGTCAGGCTGGCCAAAGTGGCGCCCCCGATGGGTGAACCGTTGAATTTCCATTGGTAGGTGAGCGGCGCGGTCCCCGTGGCCGCCACCGTGAAGGTCACGCTGCCCCCCGGATTCACCCCCTGGCTGGCCGGTTGCTGCGTGATGGCCAAGCCCTGCGTGACGAGGCTCAAGGCCGCGGCGGAACTGGCTACCGTACCCACCACGTTGCCAATCTCCACCGTATAAGCGCCCGCCTGGGCGGCCGTCACATTGTTCAGCGTCAGGCTGGCCGCCGTGGCGCCAGCCAGCGGCGAACCGTTGAATTTCCATTGGTAAGTGAACGGCCCGGTCCCGGCGGCCGCCACCGTGAAGGTCACGTTGGCCCCCGGATTGACGGCCTGGCTGGCCGGTTGCTGGGTGATGGTGACCGCCGTGTTCAAGCTCAAGGTCGCGGCGGCACTGGCCACCGTGCCCACCACGTTGCCCACCTCCACCGTGTAAGCGCCCGCCTGGGCGGCCGACACATTGTTCAGCGTCAGGCTGGCCGCCGTGGCGCCCGCCAGCGGCGAACCGTTGAATTTCCATTGGTAGGTGAGCGGATCAGTCCCGGTGGCCGCCACGGTGAAGGTCACATTGGCCCCCGGATTCACCGTCTGGCTGGCCGGTTGCTGGGTGATGGTGACCGCCGTGTTCAAGCTCAAGGCCGCCACCGCACTATTCACGGTTCCCGCCAGGCCGCTCACATCCACCGTGTAGGCGCCCGCCTGGGCGGCCGTCACATTGTTCAGCGTCAGGCTGGCCGCCGTGGCGCCAGCCAGCGGCGAACCGTTGAATTTCCATTGGTAAGTAAATGGTCCGGTCCCGGCGGCCGCCACCGTGAAGGTCACGTTGGCCCCCGGATTGACGGTCTGGCTGGCCGGTTGCTGGGTAATGGTGACCGCCGTGTTCAGGCTCAAGATCGCGGCGGCACTGGCCACCGTGCCCACCACGTTGCCGACCTCCACCGTGTAGGCGCCCGCCTGGGCGGCCGACACATTGTTCAGCGTCAGGCTGGCCGCCGTGGCGCCAGCCACCGGCGAACCGTTGAATTTCCATTGGTAAGTAAATGGTCCGGTCCCGGTGGCCGCCACCGTGAAGGTCACGTTGGCCCCCGGATTCACCGTCTGGCTGGCCGGTTGCTGGGTGATGGTGACCGCCGTGTTCAGGCTCAAGGTCGCGGCGGCACTGGCCACCGTGCC
>CAIMWS010000391.1 GCA_903845125.1 uncultured Verrucomicrobiota bacterium | reverse complement strand
TACCGCTGCCATCGGCTTTGACCGTGATGCTCCCGCCGTCGCCATTGAGCAGGTGCACATCAGATCCGCTCAGTTCGATCCGGTCGCCAGCAAACAGGTTCGCCTGGTTGTCGAGCACCGATCCTGCTCCTGTCACCTCGACGAACCCGCTCCCGTCACCCACCACCCCGCTGCTGTTGGCGTTCACGTCGCTCTGGAGATTCAGCCTCCCCGCCAATATCCGTAACCCTTGCGTTTCGGTCGCCCCGCCAAAGGCGACGCTCAGCGTACCGCCTCCGTCCTTGCCGATGGCTTCGAACCCTGCGGGGCCGGAGACCGGATTGTTCAATGTAACGCTTTGAGCTGTGTCCACTCCGTAGGCCAGAACGTCGATCCCCTCACCACCGGAAATGCTGCTCTGCGTCCCCTGTTCTCCCGTCAGCCACCACACGTACGTGTCTTTACCTGTTCCCATATCCACGTCGCCCGTGATCGTACCCCGGTTCGAAAGGTAGTCGTCGCCGCCACCAAGGGCGATGTTGCCGGTGATCGTGCCCCGGTTATCCAAAAGATCGCTCCCATAACCCAGCCTTACATGGCCAGCTATCGCACCAAGGTTGCTTATGCTGGCGTTGACCGTTGCGCTGGTGCTGTCGTTGACCTGGATACTTCCGCTGCTCCCTCCAATCGTTCCACCATTCTGGTTCGTCAGGCTCAACGTCCCGAATCCCTGAACCAGAACTCCATACGCCCCTTCCAGCTTCCCCGCATTGTTTACCGCCACGCTGTTACCGCCGATCATATTTGCCAGAACGCCACTTCCGATTCCTCCCTGAATGTTCGAGCCGGTCTGGTTATGAACCGTATACCCGTTCGTATTGGCAACCGTTACTCCATTGACGGCACCACTGATGGTACCCCCATTGACCAGTTCCCCCAACAACTTCCCGTCAATTCTGATCCCGTCCCCGCTCGTACCGGTGATGGTGCCCGTCAGCGCACTGCCGCCCACCCCCGTTATCAAAAGATCACCGGTCGTATAAATACCGCGAATTCCGATGATCGTACCGCTGTTTTGCACCGTGCCGACGGCGTTCAGGTCGATTTCGCCCAGGATTGTTCCAGCATTGCTGACCATCTCTCCGGTGCCATTCAGGACAATGGCGCCACTGCCGTCGGACTTGACTTTCAGCGTCGCGTTTTCGGAGTTTTGCACTACCACGTTGTTGCCGCTCAGCACCACGCGGTCGCCGGCAAACAGGTTGGCACGATTGATGAGGGTTGCACCCGGGCCCGTGAGGTAGACATAGCCGCTGCCGTCGGTGGCGCCAGGCCCGCTTAAATTGGCATTGACGTCGCTATTTAATGCCAGGGCGCCGCCGTCGATCCAAAGGCCCTGGGTATCATAGGGATTGGCAAACGCGAAGGTCAGGCTACCGCCGCCCCCCTTGCCGGTGGCTTCAAAGCCACTGGGAGCACCTGAGGGAGTAAGATCGCCCGTGTTGGTGATCGTCCGCTCTTGGCCGATGTCCACGCCCAGCAACAGGGCGTCTGTGCCCGTACCTGCGGTGATGGCTCCGCCGGTACCGTTAGCGAGACCATCACTGTTGGTGGTGAGCCACCAGACATAGGCGTCATTGCCGATACCCAGGTTCACGGTGCCGCCGATACTGCCACGGTTGCTGACCAGGTCATCGCCGGCCTTGAGGTCAATGGCACCACTGATGGTGCCCTCGTTGTAGATCGCTTGCCGCAGCTCACCGTCGGCCGCAACCACCGATTTTTGCACCACAGCGCCGAGCGCATTGACAAGGGTGGTGCGATCGGCATTGAGGCCGATGCTGCCGCTGCCCCCGACGATGCCCTGGTTAACCAAGGTGCCGCCTTGTATATCCACCAGGGTGGTGCTCGCATCGAGCGTGCCGCTCGCAAGGGTCAGGGTGCCGGTACCGGTCTTGCGCACGGTCTCGAATTGGGTGAAGTCGCCGCCGGTAAAGCTGCGCTGGCCGCTCACGTCGTACTGGAACAGGTCGCTGCCATCGCCGCCATACACCAAACCGGTCTGGGTGCCGGTTTGGCGCAGAATGTAGGTGTCGTTGCCGGCGGCCATGTTGACCGCGCCTCTGAGCGTCCCGGCGTTGTCGACCGTGTCGTTCTGGCTGTTGAGCAAGATGACGGCGCCGCTGGCGCCCTGGGTATTTTCGATGGTCG
>CAIMWS010000390.1 GCA_903845125.1 uncultured Verrucomicrobiota bacterium | reverse complement strand
GTTGGCAGCGCCGTAGGCCCGGCTCTTCGCCTCGGCCCGCGCCGCCAGCACCGCCTTATAGACCGTCAGCACCGCCGGCACATAATTGAACTCGTAGTTGCCGGACGCCCCGCCGCTCAGCGTGATGGGATACGTCCCCACCGGGCTGGCGCTCGTGGCCGGGGTGCTCCCCGCGGGCTTGGCCTCCAGCGCCGCCTCCGTCTCCCCGTTGACAAACCCGGCATAGGCCATCGTGAAGGCCGGGTTGGCCGCCCCGTAGGCCCGGCTCCTGGCCGCCGCCGTCACCGTCAGCGGCGCCTTGCCCACCGTCAACGTGCTGTTGGCCAGCGTGATCTTGTAGTTGTTGTCCACCCTGCCCTTGAGCGTGATCGGATAGGATCCGGCCGGGCTGCTTGCCACCGCCGTCGTGCTCGCCGTCGGCGGCGCATCGATCACTGTGGCGTCATCCCCGTTGAGGAACCCGCTGTAGCCGATCGTCAGCGCGGGGTTGGCAGCGCCGTAGGCCCGGCTCTTCGCCTCGGCCCGCGCCGCCAGCACCGCCTTATAGACCGTCAGCACCGCCGGCACATAATTGAACTCGTAGTTGCCGGACGCCCCGCCGCTCACGTTGATGGGGTAAGCCCCCACCGGGCTGGCGCTCGTGGCCGTGGTGCTTCCCATGGGCTTGATTCCCAGCACCGCCTCCGTCTCCCCGTTGACAAACCCGCTGTAGCTGAAGGCCAGCGCCGGGTTGGCCGCCCCGTAGGCCCGGCTCCTGGCCGCCGCCGTCACCGTCAGGGTGGCTTTCGACACCGTGAAGGTGAACCACGCTTCCGCCGTGAACGACGGCGTGGCCGCCGTGTTCGCCACCACCGCCGCCAGGTAAACCCCGGGCTGCGTGGGCGTGCCGCTGATCGTCCGGGTGTTGGGATCGAATGCCAGCCCGGGCGGCAGCCCCTTGCTGCTCCAAATCAAGGCCTGCCCGTCCACCACGGTGAACGTCCCCGCCCCCACTCCGCAGCTGAAGGCCCCGCCATACGCCCCGGTCTGGGCCGGGACCGCCTGCGCCACCACCGGCGCCAGGTTCGCCTGCCGGATCACCAGGCTCACCACCGCCGCGCTGCCCACCCCGGCCGGGTTGCCGGCCCGGTAGGTGAAGCAATCCGCCCCCAGGTAGCCCGTGTCCGGCGTGTAGGTGAAGCTCCCGTCGGCCTGCAGCACCACCGTCCCGTGGGCCGGAGCCGCGGCCACCGCCGCCGTGAGCGCCCCGCCCAACGGGTCCGCATCGTTGCCCAGCACCCCGGGCGCCGGCACGCTCAAGACGGTGTCCTGCTCCAGCGCAAAGGCCTCCGGCTCGCCCAGCGGCCGGCTCGAGGGCGCCTCCACCACCAGGTCCACCACCGCCGGCTGGCTGTCGGCGAAGTTGTCGTTGGCCACATAGACGAAGGAATCCGTCCCGGTCCACCCCGCCACGGGCGTGTAGGTGAAGCTGCCGTCGCCGTTGAGCGCCAGTTCCCCGTGGGACACCCCAGACACCACCACCGCCTTGAGCCGGTCGCCATCCCCATCGTAGTCGTTGGCCAGCACGCCGAACTCCGCGCCGATCGCCAAAGTCGACCCCTGCCGCAGCGTGTAAACATCATCCACCGCCACTGGCGGGTCGTTCACCGGCGTCACCGTGAGCGAGACCGTGGCCACCGCGCTGTCCGCGTGGCCGTCATAGGCTTTATAGGTGAAGGTGTCGGCGCCGTGCCAATTCAGGGCCGGCGTGTAAGTGAACGCGCCGCTGGCGTTGAGGGTCAGCGTCCCGTGCGCCGGGCCGGTGACCAGGATGGCCGTCAGGGTGTCCAGGTCCATATCCGTGTCGTTGGCCAGCACCCCCGGCGCCACCACCGTCAAAAGGGTGTCTTCCGCCGTGGTGTAACTGTCAGCCGCCGCCACCGGTGCGTCGTTCACCGGCGTGATGGTGATGGCCATTGTCGTTGAGGCCGTCTGGGAGCCAGTGGTTCCCGTGTTGCCATTGTCGTTGATGCCGAGGGTCAGCGTCCGGCTCGTGTTGTCATTCAGCGCGGTCAGGTAGACCAGGCCGTTGGCCCCGGCCAGGGTCGCGTTGATCTGGGCCAGCGTGCCATGGAGCGTCACGCTCCCGCTGGAGTTGCCGGTGATCTCCCCGGCGCCCAAGCCCCCGCTGATGTCATCCGCCACCTTGAGTGTGCCGCTGTTCACCGTGAGGGTCACGGTCAGGCTGCCCGAGCCGGCATCCACATCCGCGAAGACGATGCCCGCCAGCGGACTGACCACATCCTCCGTCACCGTGAAGGACGCGGGCGCGGTGATCGTGGGCGCCTCGTTCACATTGTTCACTGTGATGGTGAACGCCTGCTCGTAATACAGCCCGCCCTGATCCGTCGTCCGCACCCGGATGCTGTAGCTGTTCCTGGTTTCATAATCGAAGCTCGCCGCCGTCTTCAGCGTGTTGCCGCTGATCGTGAACGAGCCATTGTCCGTGCTCCCCGTGCCCGCCACCAGGGTGTAGGTGAACGTGTCCCCGGCATCGGGATCCGTCGTGCTGAAGGTTCCCACCGCCGTCCCGGCCGCCTGGTTTTCATCCACGCTGGTTTTGACCAGCGCCAGGCCCGTCGGATCCTGGTTGGCCAGCGTGGTGAAGGTGAGCGTGGACCCGTAAACCACCCCGAAGCTGTTGCTCCCCACCGCCCGGTAATAATAGGTGGTGCTGCGCGTCAAACCGGTGACCGCCAATTCCGCCGCCACGGCGCTCACCCCCGTCAGGCCGGTGGCGTCCGCCCCGCCCGCCTGTTTGGCCAGGACGGGAACCACCAATCCCGGCCCGATCCGCCGGATACGGTTATTATTGGAATCCGCCACATAGACCACCCCTGCGGCGTCCACCGCCACCCCATTTGGCCAGGAGAACCGTGCGTCAGCCACTGGCCCATCCAGATAACCACCTCCACCCGCCAGGGTGCTGACCTCTCCGGAGGTGGTATTGACCTTGCGGATGCGGCTATTGGAGGTGTCCGCCACATAAAGGAAGGCCCCGGCGCTGTCCAAGGCCACGCCGCGCGGATTACAGAACATCGCCGCCGTGCCGGCGCCATCCGCGAAGCCGGCAGCGCCCGTGCCCGCCAGGTTGTTGACCTGCCCGCCGGCGATTCGGCGGATGGAATTGTTGTCCGCCACGAAAACATTGCCCGCGCTGTCCACCGACACCCCACCCAGATCATAGAACTGGGCAGACTCAGCCGCGCCATCCACGAAACCGCTAGTGCCTGTGCCCGCCAGGGTGGACAGGCTCCAGGCAGTGCCGCTCCAAGCAGCCTTAAAAACCTTATTATCCAACCACCCCGCCACGTAAAGGTTATCGCCGGTGCTGTCCATAGCCAGGAGTGCGGGACCATTGAACGGCCCTACCGCCGAAATGGTGCTGACCTGCCCGGCAGAGAGATCGATTTTCCGCAGATAATCCCCAGTCCGGTATTCAGCCACGTAGAGGATGGTGCTGGCACCCTCATTCTTCACCACAATGCCCATAGGGCCATTGAAAGCCGCCGCCGTAAGCGCAGCGCCATCGGCGGACGTCATTAAGCCAGTCCCCGCCACGGTGGTGACCACGCCCGAGGCGAGGACCACCTTGCGGATGCGGTTATTGGAGCTGTCCGTCACATACAGGTTGCCCTGGCCGTCCAGCGCCAGGCCAACGGGATAGTTGAACTGGGCGCCGCTGCCCGTGCCATTAGCGAAACCACCCGTGTTAGTCCCCGCCACGGTCGTGACGGCTACCGGGCCCTGCAAATTCGGATCCGTGGAATACTGGTAATACCCCGCGGTGGTGGCCCCGTTGGGGTTCACCGTGCCCTGGAGCGTGGCGCTCCGCGAGGTGATGGCCACCGCCCCCACCGTGGCCGGCACCGGCGCGCCCGGCTGCCGGGTGGCCGTGACCGTATAGGTCTGCGTCGTCACGCCGTCCTCGGCCGTCACCTCGATGAGGATCTCCTGGGCCACATTCACCACCAGGCTGAGCGCGCTGGAGGCCGTTCCCGAATCCACGGAGGCACCATTCACCTTGATGGATGCCCCCGCCTGGTTCTTCGTGGGCGTAACCGTGATGGTGCCCGGGGCATTAGGCACTGAGGCGACATAAGCAACGGTGCCGGAAGCGAAGCCGGGGTTGAGCGTCCCGGCGCTGAGCGCCAGGGCGGACAGTGTGGCATCCGTGCTCCGGACGGCCTGGCTCAAGGCGGAGGAGGCGCTGGCGCCGTAGGTGCTGTCCCCCCCGTAAACCGCCGTGAGGGTATGGGTGCCCGCCATCAGGGCGCTGGTGGCATAGGTGGCCGTGCCCCCGCTCAAGACCGCCGAGCCGAGGGTGGCGCCCCCATCCTTGAAGGTCACCGTGCCGGTGGCCGCGGCAGGGGAGACGGTGGCGGAAAGCGTCACGCCTTCCCCGAAGGTGGAGGGGTTTTTGCTGGAGGCCAGCGCCGTGGTGGTCGCCGTGAACAGCAACGCCTTGGCGATGTAGTTGGCGGAATTCCCGCCCGCCGTGGTGAAATCCCCGCCCGCGTAGAGGTTGCCCGCGCCATCCACCGTCAGCGCATTGACATAAAAGTTCATCCCCGAGCCGAGGGCCGACCAGGCGGCGCCATTCCACTTGGCGATGTAGTTGGCGGAATTCCCGCCCGCCGTGGTGAAAT
>CAIMWS010000389.1 GCA_903845125.1 uncultured Verrucomicrobiota bacterium | reverse complement strand
ATCAAGCTCACCTTCAAATTGGATTCTCATTTGCCCTTGGTGCTGGGTGACATCGTGCAACTGGAGCAGGCATTCCTTAACCTTTCCTTGAATGCCATGGAAGCCATGCCTTCCGGTGGTGAATTAACCATTACCACCCGCTTTGAACGCAATCCTGACTTGGTGGTAATCCAATTCCAGGATACGGGCATCGGCATGAGTGAGGAGCAACAACGCAAGATTTTTTCATCCCTCCTTAAATCGACAAAAAACAAAGGTTCTGGCTTGGGTTTGGCAATTGTGGCCCGGATTGTGGAAGGGCATCATGGCCAGATCTCCATTCAATCCCTGCCCCAGCAGGGAACCAATTTCCGCATCACCATTCTACCGGCTCCGCCAGAGGTCTGAACGAAACCCGTCTTTGAACAACCTCAATTGCCGTATTAACCCCTGGGGGCCATTGCTTTATACCAATTGAAATCAGGGTAAAACCCGATCCAATTCATCAGTCGAAACCTGGATTGGCCGGATTAATTCTAATGCCTAAACTGGTAAACCGGTTGACTTGAAATTGGAGCGACCGTAAATATTAAGATAATGTTGGCTGCAGAAAACGGAGCGGCAGTTTCTTCTCACCAAGAAACGCCTGGTGATGGGGCTCGAATTTCCTGGAAAGAGATTTTCGAGGTGGTGGATCCCTTCGTGCATGCTGTTTCTGCTGGGATGCTTGCCCAAATCAAGGAATTTGAACCCGCCATAGCATCCGGCGCCCACGATGCTTTGGCCTCCCAAGGCAAACATATCCGCCCCGCTTTGCTGGCCTTGAGCGGGCTCTCCGCTGGCGGCATTAACGAGGACATGGTAAGGGTCGCCGTTATCATCGAGATGATCCACCTGGCCACTCTCGTTCATGACGATGTCCTGGACGAAGCCGATCTGCGGCGCGGCCAACCAACCCTTCGGGCCGGATGGGGCAATGAAGTATCCGTCCTGCTTGGCGATTGCCTCTGCGCACATGCCGTTAAAATGGCCGCCAGTTTTCCCACCCCTGAAGTTTGCCGTGCAGTGGCCACGGCCATGCAAGCGGTTTGCACTGGGGAAATTGTTCAAATCCAACAACGCACTAATTTCAACCTGACCCGCGCCGAATACTTTCACGTTCTGGGACTCAAAACAGGGGCTTTGTTTGCCCTTTCTACTGAACAGGGAGCCAGTTTGGCTGGCGCTCCACCTGCCATTCGCAATGCCTTACACCAGTTTGGCATGACCATCGGCGTTGCCTATCAGGTTTACGACGATTGCCTTGATCTTTACGGAAACGAATCCACCTCCGGAAAATCTCTCGGCTCCGACCTCGCCAGCGGCAAAATCACCCTCCCCATTTTGATCGCCTTGGAGAAAGCCAATGAATTTGGATTAAACAAATTTCAGGCCCTCTTGCACCCGTGGCATTCTTCCTCGCTTCCTGAAGTCATGGAGATATTGGAACGTTGCGATGCTTTGTGCGAATCCCAGCGTGTCATCCATCAACATCTGCTGGGTGCCCGCTCGAATCTGGCTCAATTACCGTCCAACCAAGGGCGCGCTGCGCTGAACCGCTTTGTGGATTTTTTATCCCAGCAAACGGATGGGCTTGGCGGAAGCCGGACCTGACCGGTTATGCCCCCTCCTGGCTTACCGCCTTGCCATGATGACTGAGCCGGCAGTCAAGTTTGAACCCGCCAGTACCAGCGCGCCCTCGCCGGCGCCAACCGATGAACAGGAGCTGGTTTTACGCGCTCAGCAGGGTGATCTGGCGGCCTACGACGAATTGGTCCGCCGCTACCAAGAGCGTATTTACGCCACGATCTACCACATGACTTCCAACCATGAGGACGCTGGTGATCTGGCTCAGGAATCGTTTATCAAAGCTTTTCAGGCTCTAGCCAGTTTCAAGGGGGAATCCAGTTTTTTCACCTGGGTATATCGCATTGCCATCAACAAGACCATCAATTTCCTCAAGCAGCGGAAACTCCGCTCCCATTACAGCCTTGATGATGTTGAGTTTAACGCTGAACACGATCGTGATGTGGTGGAATTAATCTCCGAAAAAACTCCCCGCCGCGATCTCAATCTCGCCGAATTGAAAGGCAAATTGAACGAAGCCATGCATAAGCTGTCAGAGGTGCATAGGTTGGTCCTGATTTTGCACGATATTCAAGGGTTGTCGCACGAAGAAATCGGCAAAATAATGGACTGTAATGTGGGCACGGTTCGTTCCAGGCTTTTTTATGCCCGCCAACAAATGCAGGGATTTTTAACCGAATACCTTAGGTGATTCTATGCCGCCAACTCCGGAAGATCTGGATTTGAGTAAATTGCTGGAAATTAAGAAGGT
>CAIMWS010000388.1 GCA_903845125.1 uncultured Verrucomicrobiota bacterium | reverse complement strand
TTTGCCTGAATCCCTCACCCTCAATTTGCGGAATAATCAAATCTTTCCCAGGAAGACTGGTTTTGGTCGCTTTGGGGGCCAAGTCAATGCCGAGTTGGTCCGGTAAAACTAATCCACCAATTGAACCAAGAACATTGACCTTGGTATTGCACTGCACTTCTGAAACGCTTTTCCCACAGACCATGTGTTGAGACTCATTCCCTGTTATGGCCGTAGAACCCCGATCTGAAATCAGGCTAGTCAGCGCCGGTTTGAAAAGCGAACCAGCGACGATAACACCCGTCCAGCAAAACCTGCCATACCACTTATTCATCAGTTGTATGTTACTAGCTTGCAATCACTTATGAAGAATACTACCAGCAGTATCAGTTCCCATCCGACAGATACAGAACCACCATTGGAAACAAATTTACCACAATCGCGCTTCATTGCAAGCTTTTTTGGTGATCGTCCGAATCTGAGGTCCGATCCCGCCCGCTTTTCTTAAGGGCTTATTCCCAAGGATTAATCAAACAATCCATGGCATTCGGGCGGGAACGGCACCTGCATTATTACCCCTTTAAATCAGGCGGTAAAAACTCACGACAGGGCGGATCCCAGCCCCCTACCCAGCCCACTGAGCAGGCGAAACCATTATCCAGTTTTACCCTTGAACCACCTTTGCAGCCAGCCCATGGGTGCCGGATGGTAACGTTGCATGGCAAGCGTGCGGAACTCCGAATGTAATTTACCATAAGCCGAGGCGGCAAAAAACAAATCAAACGCCAATCCGAGGAAGAACCACCAACCCACTGCAATTAAAGGGGAAAGCCCGTTGGGCAGATTGGTAGTCGAGACCAAAAGCATGACTGACAAAAGAAAAACAACCCAAGGCAGAACCAGTATCCGGTTGATGGTGGCGGAACCCGCCTTTTTTATCTGTTTTTGAGACAAGCCCATCCACAGGCCCACCCACCCCAAGGCAAAGGCATCAACGACAAACAGGATCATCCCGGCCAAAAAACAAGCCAGAACCACCTCTTTTTCGTCAGGTTGTGTGAATTCCTGCCAGGCCATCCGGAACATCAGGACATCCACGAGTAATATCAGGAAGATGGGGGTTCGGAAAAGTCGCCGGAAAGCCATCCATTGCCCGGCCAGAATATCCTTAATGGAAAGTGGTGCGCAGAGGATCAACTCCAGAGCGTTATCCCGCCGCATATCCATAAAGCGCCGGGTGATTTCAGAAACCACCCACATTTTGATGGTGGAGTGCAAAACGAAGGCGGTTAAAAAAGCGACGGGGGCACTCAACCAATCCTCACGCCATTCCACATACCCCCATAAGAAACCGACCCCTATTAAGGCCAGGAACCCCCAAAGCAAAGATTTTTGAAGGCGATGCCGCTCCGCCAACCAGAGAAACGGGTTCTTGTCCAACAACCTCCGGCGCAACTCCAACCGGAAGGCGCTATCCCCATAACACCAACGTTCCCAGCGTTCACGCCAGCGCAAGCGGACGATGCTGGCCGGTTTATCCTGCCAGGCCCGGGGTATTATGCGGCAGGCTTGAAACAAAAACAAACCGCTAATAAGGGATAAAACCAAAAGCGAACACCAAAAAGAGTGATCCATGACATTGGAAGGAAGGGGGTTAGTCGTCGGTGAATTAGCGGCTAAACCAAAGGAATATCCGGGGCTCAACACCAGGTATGGCAGCATCAAATTCTGGTCATAAGCGCGAAGCCCAAACTGCATAAACACCACCCCAACCGCCGGAAAGCCAATCGTAAATAGGAAAATCAATAGAAACGTCCCACCCAACGCTTTGCGTTCATTTTGGCAAATGGCGGATACCACCATGCCAGCGGATAAGGAAAAAAACATAGTCACCAAAAGCACCAGTATCATCCGCAACAGTTGATTGGAACTCACCCCTCCGAGCATCAGTGGGATGGCGAGGATTGGCAGCAAACCCAACAGGCCATACACGGAATTCATGGAGGTGGCAGCGAGTTTGCCAAAAACCACATCAAAGCCCCGCAAGTCGGTGAGGAATAACAACCCGAGTGTTCCTTCGCGCTTTTCCTCGCTCAGGCAATCAGCGGTAATCCGCGTGCCTGCCGCCAGACAAAACAAAAAAGAAAAGCCGGCCAGCGTAAAAAAAATCGACTGGCTTATTTGTGGAGCAGTAAAACGCTCCTGCGAAACCAGGAAAATATAGGCAACCACGCCCAATCCAAGCAAGGCGGCGGCGGTCCGCAGGCGAAAGGTGTTCTTTCGGCGTGCCGCCACTCTCAATTCCCGTTCCGCAATGGGAAGAAAAGTCACGATGTTCGCATTTTGCCGCTAAAGTTTTTCCCAAACCTGCCGATAAACCATCGGATAATATACCCCGGCATGGTCGGGCAGCCAAAATCCCTTGTTATCGGCTGCAGCCCCAAGCTCACCAGAGCAATATACCCCCACCAAGCCGGGATTTTCTTTGTCCGGGCCGAATTAAACCCACGCAATTAGCTACAGAAACACGACTTATACAAAACAGAACACGGGCATGCAATGCCGCACACCCGTGCACAACCGATTCTCCACTCAAACCAAATTTATGGGCTGAGCACCGGGGAATGTTTTAAATAAATTTGGTTTTTCCGGGCAAAGCCACTTCAGGTGTCGCCAGGGACATGTCCCAGGCAAATTCATCCGGCACGAGCTTTTGCTGGGAATTGAGCGCCTCTTCCCAAGTCAGGTTTTTCCCAGTATAAGCCGCCATGCGCCCCATGATAGCCATCATGGTGCTTTGGACCATCCAGTTGCCATCATTCATCGGTTCGCCTTTGCGGATCGAGGCAAACAACTCATTATGCTCCACCTGGTACATGTCGGGGCGAGGCCCTTGATAACGCCATTTGAGGTCGCCTTTTACTTTGATCTCCGGCGGGCCGCGGAAACCGAGGATTCGCTCCACTCCCTCAGTGCCCATGATCGTATCCGAGTTATCGTTGGAGCAATTATCCTGCTGACGGCAGAAAAGGAAGCCTTTGGCCCCATCCGGGAACTCATAAACGATTTCAAAATGGTCAAAAATATGGCCAAACAGCGGATCGGTGCGGACTTGACGGCCGCCATGTGCCACCGCTTGCACGGGATGCTGGTCTTTCATCGCCCAGATCATCTTATCGATGCTGTGCACGGCTTGCTCCACAATATGGTCGCCAGACAACCAGGCGAAATAATACCAATTGCGCATCTGCCATTGCATATCGGACCACCCGGGCTGCCGCGGGAAAGACCACAAGGCCCCGGTATTGTAGGTGGAGTAAACCGCGAGCACATCCCCGATTTTCCCATCATGGATTTGCTGGATGCCGGCCCGCTCCGCGAAATTATACCGCCAGCAAAAACCAGACACCAAGGAGAGTTTTTTTTCCCGGGCCAATTTTACCGTTTCCATCACGGATCGGACTCCAGGAGCGTCGGAGGCCCTCGGTTTTTCGCAAAAGACATGTTTGTTGGCTTCGATGGCCGCCTTGAGATGAATGGGCCGGAATCCCGGCGGGGTGGCCAAAAGCACCACATCCACTCCGCTTTCGATTACTTTCTTATAAGCGTCAAACCCCACAAATTGGTGGTCCTCGGCCACATCCACGCGATCCTTGATTTCTTCGTTTTTCTTAAAATTATCCAAACTCCGGTCCAAGCGATCCTTAAAGGCGTCCCCCATGGCCACCAGTTTGGTGTTTTTATCCGCCTTCAATGCCTGGAGCACCGCTCCGGAACCGCGCCCGCCACAGCCAATCAAACCAATGCGAAGGGTATCGCTGTTGGCGGCAAAGGTTTTTTGGGGCACGCTGATATAGGCGGAAAGCGCTCCGCCAACCAAGGCTGCACTGGTGGATTTGA
>CAIMWS010000387.1 GCA_903845125.1 uncultured Verrucomicrobiota bacterium | reverse complement strand
TTGGCCAGTTCTTCGTTAGTCAGCACCGGCGACTTCAACTCGATGAGGTGGCAACTCTCCGCTGACGGGGTGAGCAGGTTCTTCTCGGAGCCGATGGTGGTAATCGCACTGGTTACAATCTCTTCGCGAATACAGTCGATCGGAGGATTGGTGACCTGCGCGAAGAGCTGGTGGAAGTAGTTGTAGAGCAGCTGGGATTGGTTGGAGAGCACCGCCAGCGGCGTGTCGGTGCCCATGGAGCCGATGGCCTCGACGCCGTCGCGGGCCATGGGGACCAGCAGCATGCGGAGATCTTCGAAGCTGTACCCGAAGGCCTGCTGGCGTTGCAGCACCGTGGAGTGGCCGGGCTCGGAGAGGTGTTCGGGATCGGGCAGCGTGGACAGCTCGATCAGGTGCTGATTAAGCCACTGACGGTAGGGTTGCTCGCTGGCGATCTGCTCCTTGATCTCGGCGTCGTCGACGATGCGGCCCAGGGCTGTGTCGATGTAGAACATGCGGCCCGGCTGCAGGCGCCCCTTCTGGGCGATGTTCTCGGGCGCGATGTCAAGCACGCCCACCTCCGAGGCCATGATGACCTGATCGTCCTTGGTGACGTAGTAGCGCGACGGGCGCAGACCATTGCGGTCGAGCGAGGCACCGATGCGGACTCCGTCGGTGAAGGCCACGCAGGCGGGGCCGTCCCACGGTTCCATCAGGCAGGAGTGGTATTCGTAGAAGGCCTTCTTCTCGTCGCTCATCGACTCGTGATTCGCCCAGGGCTCCGGGATCATCATCATCATCGCGTGCGGCAGCGAACGACCGGCCAGCACCAGCAATTCGAGCACGTTGTCGAACATCGCAGAGTCGCTGCCGTCGGGATCGACGATGGGCAGGATCTTCTGGATGTCGTCGCCGAAGGCGTCGGACTGGAACAGGGCCTCACGGGCGCGCATCCAGTTGATGTTGCCCCGCAGGGTGTTGATCTCGCCGTTGTGCGCGATGTAACGGTACGGGTGGGAACGTGCCCAGCTCGGGAAAGTGTTGGTGCTGAAGCGGGAATGGACCAAGGCCAGGGAGCTTTCCATGGCCGGATCGCTGAGTTCCGGGAAATATTGCTCCAACTGCTCCGCCATGAGCATGCCTTTATACACCAAAGTCTTGTAGGAGAGGCTGGGAATATAAAATTCGCCGCAGCTTTTGGCGCCGCAGTAGCGGATGGCGTTTTCAACCCGGCGGCGGATCACATATAATTTCCGCTCGAAGGCCATGACATCCTGCATGGCCGGATTGCGGGCAATCAAGACCTGCTGGATGATTGGCTCCGCGGCGCGGGCGGTTTCGCCGAGGGAGGAATTATTGACCGGAACATTGCGCCATCCGAGCAGGCGCTGGTTTTCCTCCGCTGCAATCTGGGCGAAAATATCTTTGCAGCGCTGCCGGTCCCCTTCGTCGGTGGGCAGAAACACCAGGCCGGATCCATATTCGCCGAAAGCCGGCAGCTGCAAATTAATTTCACCGCACACCTGGCGCAGGAAGGCGTCCGGCATCTGCAGCAAGATACCAGCGCCATCTCCGGTATTGTTCTCACAGCCACAGGCGCCCCGGTGGCGCAGGTTCACCAGGATCGTCAGCGCCTTCTGGATAATATCGTGCGAGCGGCGTCCTTTGACATTAACGACAAATCCAACCCCGCAGGATTCGTGTTCAAATTGCGGGTCATACAATCCCTGTTTTTCAGGCGGCTGCCGCCGGACTGTTTGCTCAATTTTACTTTTATTAATGCTCATCGTCAACTTTCGCCACTCATTAATCGGGATTATATCCGGTCCGGTCTTTTCGATCCCAGCCGGGGGGGATCCAACCCTGCCTGCCAGCGCTTAATAATCCACCAGATTTGGCTTTGCGCAAAGAATTTGTTGCCGGGATCGTTTTTCCCCGAATCCTGTTTGATTGCTTTGCAAATCCAGCAAGGCCCCGGCGTCCTTTCTTCGAGCAGGAGTAATAAGCGGATGGCCGAACAACGCAAGCGGAAACGGCGTCCGCCATACTATATAATAAGTTCTAAAAAATAAGCGAATAAATATAAGAAATGGTTATCTAAAATCGCATTAGTAATAACCTTTGCTTAATGGGCTTGGAGTGGGTATTATAAAAAATTCTAAAGCACGGCTGCGGGAGCAGCGGATTTCGGGTTCATGATAAGAAATGGTAATATATTGCGGATATATAACTATGGATTACTTATACTTTGATGGTTTTGCACGTAAAAGATGGACTTATAAAAGTGGATGGTTCATTAAGAACTCGATCACATCGGCGCATCCTGGGTGCGCTTGATGTCGGAAATGTAAATACCCTAATGGAGTCACTCATTATGATCGACCTGATAGCTGACATCTTAAACACTGTCAAAAAGCGGAATCCCAATGAACCGGAATTCCACCAAGCAGTCACAGAGGTCTTGACCTCGATCGAGCCCGCCATCCAGCGGAATAAAAAATACCGGGATGGCCGGATTTTGGACCGGATTGTGGAACCGGAACGGCAACTGATTTTCCGGGTTCCCTGGGTGGATGATCGGGGAATCATCCAGGTGAACCGCGGTTTTCGTTTTCAGTTCAGCAGCGCCATCGGGCCGTATAAAGGGGGATTGCGGTTCCACCCCACGGTGTGCGCCAGCATCCTGAAATTCCTGGCTTTCGAGCAAATCTTCAAGAATTCGCTGACCACGCTGCCCATGGGCGGAGGCAAGGGTGGTTCGGATTTTGATCCCAAGGGCAAATCGGACTCGGAAGTGATGCGTTTTTGCCAGTCCTTCATGACTGAACTGTGCCGGCACGTGGGGCCGGATACGGATGTTCCCGCCGGGGACATCGGTGTTGGCGGACGCGAGATTGGGTACATGTATGGCCAGTACAAGCGTTTACGCAATGAATTCACCGGTGTGCTGACCGGTAAAGGCCTCACCTGGGGTGGTTCCTTGATCCGTCCGGAAGCCACCGGTTATGGGGCGGTCTATTTCGCCGAAGAAATGCTCAAGACCCGCGGCGAATCGTTTGAAGGGAAAACCTGCGTGGTGTCCGGATCCGGGAATGTGGCTCAATATACGATCGAGAAGCTCAACCAGTTGGGCGCCAAATCGGTGACTTTGTCCGATTCCAACGGGTTCATTTATGACAAAAACGGCATCGACCAGGAAAAACTGGCCTGGGTGATGGATCTGAAAAATGTGCGCCGTGGACGCATCAAGGAATACGCCGATAAGTTTGGCGCCCAATATGTCGAGGGACAAACTCCCTGGGGCATCAAGTGTGACGCGGCGTTCCCGAGCGCCACTCAGAATGAAATCAGCGCGGAGGACGCCAAGACCTTGGTTAATAATGGCTGCTATGTCGTGGCTGAAGGCGCCAACATGCCCACCACACCGGAAGGTATCGAAATCTTCCTCGGCAAGAAGATCCTCTACGGCCCGGGCAAAGCCGCCAATGCCGGTGGCGTGGCCACTTCCGGATTGGAAATGTGCCAGAATTCAATGCGGTTATCGTGGTCGCGTGAGGAGGTGGACCAGCGCCTGCACAACATCATGAAGACCATCCACCAGAACGCCTACAACACCGCCAAGGATTATGGCCAGCCGGGCAATTATGTCATGGGCGCCAATATTGCCGGTTTTGTGAAGGTGGCCGATGCCATGCTGGAACAAGGCGTGGTTTAGCGGACGCGGATAGCCACCCCAGCCTTCGCTGTTTGGGGTGGCCCATCAGCAAGTTTTGAGCAGGAGCCAGTTGGAATCAATCCGGCTGGCTCTTGGTTGTTTTTAATCGCGAGGCTTCTGGAAAAGCAAAAACCGCCAGGCGTGAGCCGGGCGGTTTGCCAGGGGCAGTTAAAAACCTGGATCAGGCCATATCCCATTGCTCGCGAATCAGCTTCACGGCGGCTGGGATCGTTTCCTTCTTGTTGCCTTGGGAGCCGCATTCCAAACTGATAAAGTCCTGGTAACCAATCAGTTTCAAGCCTTTGAACCCGGACACGTAGTTATCGCCGGCATCCTCGCCGGGCATGCTGCGGCGTTTGCGGCTGGCGATATGGACATGGTGCAAGTATTTCTCAGCCGACAGGAAGGCAGCCAGATCTGAGGTTTCCTCCCAAGTCATGTGCCAGAAATCGCCCATCAGGCCGACGCCGCCACAGTTGGCCTCAGCGCCCTTGGATTTTTTCAAACTTTGCTCCACATCCCGGCAAATGGCGGCGCCATCCCCCACCTGGCGCAAGAAGTGGCATTCACCCCGGTTCAGGGGTTCGAGCAGGAAGCGGGTTTTATTTTGGGCGGCATGCTCGGCCAGTTCAGTCAGCAGCTTGATGAGGATCTCCCGGGATTCCTGGTGGCCCAATTTGGTCTGGCCGTTGAAGGCGGGGACCATGATCAAGCCGGTGGAGCCCAAGGCCCCGGCGGCGGTCATGATGTCTTTCATGGAGGAAACCGCCTGGTTGCGGGATTCCTCTTTTTCGGAGATCAAAACACCGTTGAAACCGGCACAAATGGCGCTGATTTTGATATTGCGACCGGACAAGGCCTTTTGGAACTCCTCCACGCGCCTGGCCAATCCGCCGCCGCCTGGCTCGATGCCTTCAAAGCCCAGTTTTTCCATGAAATCCAGTTTTTCAGCCAGGGATTTGCCCGGGGCCACCCCTTCCTGGCAGGAGAGGCGCAAGCGGGCTTTCTTTTCCGGATCGGGCAGAGTTACGGCGTGGGTGGTGGGCGCGGGCATTACGGCCATGGCACTGGCCATGGCGCCCGCAGTGAAGAAGGAGCGGCGATTTAATTGCATCATATTGTTTAATTTCGGTTATGTTTGCTCATCAGCCAGGGCGCAACAGTTTTGGCCGCCAAGCCAAGGCTTTTTGGCCCGGTTATTGGATACTTTGACGGCCATTGGGCAGTCCTCATTCAGCCGGTGGGTCCATGTTGCATTGGATGCCCGGCCCAAAGCCAGCAATATTTGGACGGCAGCCTATGGCACCTGCCGCATTATCCAAGCGAAGCCGGGAACGGCTTCGCCCGGAATCCGAAGGCTATTGTTGCTCCGCAGTGGTTCAAGCAACAATTTTGGGGGCGCTGACATCCAGCCAATCCACCCCGATTTTCTTCAGCGCGTAACCGGTTTCGCGCAGATAGTTTCCGTAAGCGGTCATCCAATGGAAGCCTTTCATTTCCTGCAACAAGGTGGCGCAATCCCCCTGGATGCGAACGTCCACTTGGGAACGGCAAATATCCAGGAAGGGATTGCCCACCACGGTGCCGGCAAAGCCCGCCCACTTTTTCGAGGCGAAATCCGGAACGAGGTTGGTGGTGATTTGGCCAAGCCGCATTTCCACTTTGGGCGCCGCCCCATAGTCGGATTCAAAATGGGTGAGGATTTTGGTGCGCTCGTAGCGTCGGCCATCCATTTTGCGCGGGGCAGTACAATGCGCCAGGGTCACCACGTTGTCGTGCGGATAGGTGGGGTCATTCAGAAACACGGGTTTGCCCGATATGTAGTGCAACAGCACACCCGAGGGGATGACGACGAAATCCGACTCGCAAAAGGCGAGGTAACCATCATCGTTCAGCAGGCTCAAGGGCAGGCAAGCGGTGGTTTGGGACATGGGCATGATAGTGCCCATGCAGGAGTTGATCGTGAGCGCATCGGTCTGGTGATCGTCCAGGACATCCTTGAACACTTCCGTCAGAACAAAGGCATTGTTTACGAATTGCCGCGGGGTATGCAGTGAAATGCCGGATTGGCGCAGGTATTTGGCGGCTTGCTGCTCGCACCATTTGACGAGGGCCTGGTTTTGCCGCGCCTTTTGGATCCGCGGCCCCAATTCGGCATAGGGATAATCCGGCAAATCCATTTTCCAGAGCTTGCGCGAGGTCTCCGGGGCGTTGCGGCCCCCGGCGCCCCAGCCGCCGGCGCCACCGATGGCCACGATGCGTTTGCCGAGGCTGTTTTTCAAGCCATGGATGGCGCGCATGCGCCAAAGCAGGTCATCGAATTGGTCCACCACCACATCCTCCACCGCCATGCCTGGCTGACCATATTCATCCACGGTTTTGCGCAGAAAACGGGGATGGGCAATTTCATACCAGAGGTAGGCGGGCCCCGGCAAATGCCGGACAAACATGAGGCTCCAACGGTCCTTGACCGCCATGGTTTCCAACAGCCGGCCGCTGCCACCCGCGGCAAACAGGATCAGGAGATCGAATTTGCCCTGGGCGATGGCTGTGGCCTGGTCCTGGGTTTGGACCGGGGCCAGCGGCAGCATTTCCAGGTTGAAATCGGCTTTCCTGGCCAGCGCCGCCAATTCGGCGGTCAGGCGAGCCATTTCCTGGTCCACATCCGCCTGGGTTTGCAGGCCGCCCCATTCCCGCCAGCTGGTGGCTTCGCGGCGCTTGGGCAGGCTGTAAGTCAACACTGGCTGGACTTTGAGCGATGGTTTGGCTGGCAGACGATGGGCAGGCCCGGAGGCATCGTCTTTGGCCCCCCAGGCGGGAGCCACCAACGTTCCGGCGGCCAGCATGCCCACCCCATAAATGAATTCGCGGCGGCTGACCTCCGGTCCGACTGGCGGAAGACCCGCAGGCTGATGTTCAGGGCAGTAACAGCAACGGCATTGGTGATGAGTATGTTTCATGGATTGGATTAGGGAACGCCACGGCTGAAGCCGTCCTTATGAGCAAAACCGATTGTTCCTCCGGTCTGGCCTCAGGCAGTGGCATGGTCTGGATCACTCTGTCATTGAACATCATCCAGCGGGGAAAGGCAAAGAAAAACAGCCGCCTGCGGTGGGAAAATCCTGGGCCAGCGGGGGCGCGGAAACCGGCCAAGGCCCCGGCCAAGCCATTCCCGGTGCATTAACTAATATAATGGCAGGATCGGTTTGGGGCCCGCCGCCAAGCGGCAGAGTTCCCAGTTTTCCTGCAATTCGTGGCGATGCTGTGCCGCCCAATCCATGACCATCGAGCAGACCCGTGCCGGGGCTTCCCCCTGGATGATACGCAAGGGGGCAATCCCCACCACGAGTTCCCACTGCCCGTAAAGCGCGTGGAAACGCGCCGTCAAGGACTGGGAAAACAGCATGCGGATCGCAATCCCATAGAATTTGGATATCACTGTCATAAGCTTGCTCCAATCGGTTCAGAACCGCTCTTCGGCGGTTCCGTTTAAGCCTCCGAGCTTTTTGGCTATCAATCCCAAGCGGCTCAGGGGCCATTACCAGGCTTAGGTGAAGCCGGGCAATGCTCTATTGCCGGGGACCATCATGCGGCCGGAGGGGGGATTGGAAAATTACAAAGCGGAACCGCTTTTATAACTTGCGAAACTCATCTCCGGAACGGCTTTACCAGGATGCGCCTGAAAAGGGTGATTCCTGAACATCGACAATTTTAATCCACCGGCCCGTGGATTATAATGGTCGCTGTTCACCCCCCCCTAAGCTCCACACGCTTGAATCTCGTTTCCTGGGTGCGAAGCGCCAACCCAGGCCGCCTCCGATTAGCCCGAAGCACGAAAGCCCGGATAAAGATGCCTGGAAAAACCGGCTTGGATTGGGCTGGGTATCTTTGTTATCAACGAATCGTGCGCGTTGGGATAATAAGTGACCGGGTTGCCGGATGGCTCTGGCTGGCGTGCCTGCTTGGCCTGCTGGGAGGGGGGGACTTGGACGCCAAGGTGCCTTCCTCATCCCTAAACGGCAAAACCTTGCCGCCTGGTTGGGCCTGGAACCTGAACTACAACAACGGCACGGCCACCCGTTTCACGGTGGATAACCTGAATCAACTGGCCGCCGGCCCCTACAGTCCAAACACCAACGACAACGACGGGAACCTGACCTCGCAGGTGAACTATTATGCCTACGGTTACAGTTACGACGACGAGGACCGGCTGTTGAGCGTGGTGTTTACGGGTATCTGGAAGTCGGATTTCAAGTATGACGGTTTGGGGAGATTGCGGCAGCGGCAGGAATACTCGTGGAGCGGTGGTTGGTATCTGTCTTCGACGGTGAATTACATCTATGAT
>CAIMWS010000386.1 GCA_903845125.1 uncultured Verrucomicrobiota bacterium | reverse complement strand
TCCGGTGTCTTTTTCCCATGAGTCAACGACCCGTTTTGCCTCCTCTCAGATTCAGGTCCCCGGTGTCTTTTAATTTGAGTCAACTCGAAGGCTGCGTGCGAGGAAAAATAATCATTGATTCTGCGCCCGAAGCCGGTAGGCTGATCGATCCAATTAGATTAGGAGTGTGAGACATTGAACGCAGAATTTTGCAGAAAAGCATTAGAGAAAGTCAGGAATCCCAACATCCTGGTGAATCTGGTTTCCCGGCGGGTCAGGCAACTGAGCACCGGGGGAGGCGCTGGGAGCCGCCCGTTTGTATCGGAAACTGCCGGTTTTGGTGCGGCCGATATCGCCTTGATGGAGATTTTTGAGGATAAAATAACTTTTGACCCCGCCGAGGAAGTCCCATTGACCGATGCGGCAGGTAAAAAGCGCAAGCGAAACTGATGGCGGGTACCAACATCCTGAGCAACTCCAAAGCGCGGCGGGATTACCACATTTTAGAAACCATCGAAGCGGGGATTGTGCTCAAGGGCACCGAGGTCAAAGCTTTGCGGGCTGGTTTGGGTCAGATCCGCGATGCCTACGCCCGGGTGGAGCGTGACGAGTTGTTTTTGCACGATGCCCACATCGATGAATACTCTTTCGGCAACCGGCAAAACCATCAGCCCAAGTGCGCCCGCAAACTCCTGGTGCACAAAAACGAAATGCGCCATCTGGCCCAGTGGGAACAGGGCAAGGGGCAGGCTTTGGTGCCACTTTCCTTTTACTGGAAGAATAACCGCGTGAAAGTGTCGCTCGGCTTGGGCAAAGGCAAGGCGGAATACGACAAGCGGGAAACTCTCAAGCAGGATGAATCCGACCGTGAATTGAGGCGTGCCTTGATGCACCACCAAAAGGGCAAATAGGGCAAGCAGGGGGCAGGCAGGAAAAAATTAAAACCGGAAAGGATGCCAGCACCACTGGCCCTTTCCGGTTTGTCTTGTAAAATCGCTTTAGGCGGCCGCCGCAGCTTTCTTGTAATTGCGCCGGGGTGGTTTGGTCACCAAACCACGCTTCAAGGCCTTGGCCGTCACGCGGATGAAACGCACTTCCCCGTCAACCACCGCTTTGACATTCTGCAAATTGGGGAAAAACCGGCGTTTGGTGATCGCCGTAACGTGGGTACCGATACCACCCCGTTTTTTAGCTTTACCACTTCGCCAAACGATGCTGCCCTTGATCGGGCGCTTACCTGTTAATTCGCAAATTCTAGCCATAACGTCAATTCTTCAACAAAGGTCGAGGAATCTAGCACCCCGGGGCGCCCTGACAAGATTAATTTTCAACTGGTGCCACCTTTTACCCATTTTCACCCTTTAATCCCGCTGGAAATTTCCCGGTCAGTTCCCGATTTATCAACATCCAACACCTTGCAGTGGAGTTGTTTATGTGGCTGGATTGGCGCCCATGAAAAACCAGCGCCCAACGGCGCTGGTTTTTTTTAGCCTGCCGGGTTGTCGGCTGCTCCAATTCGCTTACCGGGCGGGGGCAGTCCGGGGAGTTGGCCGGTTGCCAGTTCCGCCAGCCGGTCCGCCCGTGGCGGGTGGCGTCTGCACTGGGGTTTGTCGCGGGGCGGTTGGCTTATCCACGCCCGGCGCGGCCGGTTCCGGCCGCTGGGGGGCAGGGGGATGGCCGGGGCCGTATCCATATGCCATGTGAAATTCGCGTTCAGCCCCTTGGAACCAGGGCCGCGGGGGAGGCGGTCGCTGGGGTGCCCGGGGTGGGGCGGGGGGCCGCATCGCTGGGAATTCCTCCGGAGCTGGCGGCGGCGGTGGCTGCAGGCGGGCTGGTGGAGGCCCCTGCGGCGGATTGAACCGCGGCTGGGCTGGGAGCATTTGCATCCCCAGGAGGGCGATGGTTACGGCGATCAGTGCGGTTTTCATATTCATGTTCCTTTCTCTACTGACATTGACTTTGGCGTTGGGAAAATATTCGATGCGGAATATTAAAAAACCTGTTAACAATATTGAATAAACCGATGCTGCCAGCGTCGAAACCGTTCGACCTCCGGTTGCTGGGCGCCGGGTGTGGTTTGACTTACTCATCTGCAAGCTGTTACATTGGATTTGCCGCACGGGTGCCGAGGGCGCCGGGCAGATCGGCGGTGATCCGCCTGCGGGCTGGTTGGCCGGCCCGGCGGTGTAGGGGAGGGGGGACCAGTGGGTGTGGGGCCACTTCCCCGTTTGACGCGGCAGTAGGAGGCGGGGTTTGGATAAAAGAGATGTCAGCGGAGGCTGGCTGGGATGGGGTAGCCGGCAGAAATGGAACCGATGGAACCGATGGAACCGGAGATTTAAACAGGATACCAGTATACAAATTAAGGTTTGATGAATTTATGAACAAGCAAGCACCTTCCCGCCACCGTTTATGGTCTGTATTAGGGATGGGGGCCCTGGCCATGTATGTCCTGGCCTGCAGCCCCGCTTTCAGCCCGGATGGCAACCGCCTCCTCGTGCCCATCCTGGGCCCGCAAGGCAAGGCCTCCATCGCTCTTTACGATCTGCGCACCGGAAAAAGCGAAACGGTCTTTGCTTTGACCCAGGCGGGTGGGGAAATAACCGCCTTGGGCGCCCAATGGCTGCCGGACGGCAAGCAGGCGGTGGCCCTGGAGGCCGGTGAAAAAGAATTGCTCATGGCGCTCTTCGCTCCCGGTCAGGCTGGCGCCACCCGTTTGATGAGGTTCCCCACGCTCTCCGGGGAGGACATCGTCAACAATGTTCTCCTCTCCGCCCCGATCATCAGCAACCAGGTTTACCTGGCGGGCGACAAACTGAACCGGATCGATCTCAAGTCCGGCGGTCTCGAAACCCGCGAAACCCCGGACGATACCTCCAACCTCATCCTTTACCAGCGGGATAACCGCCTGCTGTATCTGGCGGAAAAGGAGGTCAGCGATAGCAAGGATGAAAATAAGGATGAAAAAACCGTCCGGGAAGCCGGTTGGGTGGATCTGTCAACGCTCGAATTAAAACCGGTTTACCGGCTGGAAACGGACGATACCTTTGCGGAAATCTGCTTCCCCAACCGGGATGGCACACGCCTGGCCTTGCTCCAGGAAAAGGAGGACAAAGAAAATGTTAAACGTTTCTCCGTGGTCATTTTCCGGAACGGCAAGCTGGAAAAACGCATTCCCTTGGACCAGCAACTCCAGGTGGAGGAAAAATCGGGGCTGATGGCCTGGTCGGCGGATGAACAAGCCTTGTTTGTCACTTTCATCGCGGAGGGCGAGGACGACCAAAAACAGTTTGGCATCCTGGAAATCCCGCTGGTGGGAGGCGGCGCCATCCGCAAAATCACCCTGGCTTCGCGCAAGGCGGAAAAGGAAAGCCTCGTGTTCATCGCGCTTTCACCCAATGGCAAATTGCTGGCCGCCACCATCCAGGGGCCGGAAGCCAGGCCGGATTCGACGCTTTACCTGGTCGATTTAGCGAAGCCGGAGCGCCCGGTCAAAAAGGCGGCCTTGCCCAATCCGTTCCCCGAGGAGGCCGGCCAGTAAAACCATGGCCGATTGGATTCACCGGGTGTTTGACGAGCTTTGCGGTCAGGCGCCCGGGCACGTCTGGCAGGCGCCTGGATTCACCATGCCCTGCTGCCAGCGTTGCACCGGCCTTTACGCCGGGGCGCTGCTGGCCTGCCTGGTTCTGGCCTGGGCGCGTCACCGACAGTTTTGGCCGGCTTTGTGGATTCCCGGGGTATTCATCCTGCTCATGGTGCCTTTCGGATACCATTGGGTTCCCCAAGGGCCATGCTTGCGCACCGTGAGCGGGCAATTATTCGGCTGCGGCGTGGTTTCCCTCCTCTGGTTGCTGCCTGGCGCCCGGTGGCTGCCGCCCCAGCCGTTGCCTCCTGGGAGGTTTCGGCGCGGTTCCCTGTTCCTGGCTGCCTCCCTTTTGCTGGTGCCCCTGGCGGCATCGGTGGGTGGATTCTGGCTGCTCCGTCTGCTGACCCTGGCTTCCGTGGCGGGTGTTCTGGTTCTGGCCGCCTTGGTGGGGCTGAACCTTTGGTTGCTGCTCCAGGCGGCTTTTTCCCTGCCCGCCAATAAATCCAGTGAGTGACCGCCCGGGTGTAAGGAAAAATTTTTCGCGCGGCGGGATTGGCTGGGATTTTTCCCCCTAATCCGCGTATGCAAAGCAATTCCAGGTTTATCGTTAGCGCTCACGAAAAATGACCCGCCTCTGCTCATGAAAGCGGACCCACTTGGTGGCGCGTGCTTATGGTCTTTTCAAGGAGGACCAAGTTATTGGGGGCAGCCAGCCAGTCTTTTTTCATGGTGGACGAAAAACAGTTGGCCCGCTGGCAGGCTCCATACGCGCCATTGCGTGGACTCCTGGCCCAGGCGGACTGGATCAGTGAGGATTATGTGCAGGACCGCGGCCCCGGTGCCGGAGGCCCCTGCTACCAATAAACCCGCAAGGTGAAAGGTAAAACGCTCAGTGTGGCGCTCTCCCAAGAGCAGTAGGAGTGGCTGGCTTCAGCCATTGCAGGCCAGGCACCCACGCCCAACCCTCCTGGCCCCCAGTCCTGCCCGCTCCAAAACCCAGCGGGGGGCTTGCCGGGCCGCCCGCCAAGCCTCCGTGGCAGGTTCGTGAGCATTTGGATAGGGTATTGTTGATCCCAGCCAACCATTGCCCGCGATGCCTTCCTCCTTTCCCGGCCATTATTTTTATTTGCCATGATATCGATAAAGGCGCACCATGGTCTGGTAAGCAATACCAGTCACAACCAGCAATCCGGAAAAGGAGGTAAAGAAGCTTATGCAAAAACCGGTGAAGCACCAGGCCATCTTGATTGTTGATGACGAAAACCTGCGCCTTTCATGGCGGAAGACGGTTATGGGATGTCAGGCTTGGAAATGTGTGGCGGCTGTGGCTGGCGGCGAGGCAGCGGTTCATTTAGCCGGCCGCATGAGGCCGGATCTGGCGCTGGTCCATCTGGCTGGGTCGGCCAGCCACCGGCTGGAATTCATCCGCCGCTTGCGCCGGAGCTGGCCATCGCTGGCCATTGTCCTGGCCGCCGGCGCCTTGCCTGGCCAGGCCTTTGAGCAGGTCCGCCAGGCCGGCGCCGATGCAATTTTGTGCGTGCCACTCACTGCTGGCGGCCTATGCGAAGCGCTGGCCCAATTCGAGCCATGTTTGCGGCGCGTGCCGGTGACAACCCAAGCGCCGGTGGCGGACGCCTTGATGGCTATCGCGCCCGGCCTATTAATACCTTTTTTTCTGGCATCCGGCGCGTTCCTCCAATGGGATCGCCGTGAAATGACGCCATGCTTCCTGCTCCGGGCAGCGGAGGAATCACGCTATCATGTGGAACTGCTTTCCGATCGCTGCGGCTGTTCAGCCCGGCACTTGGAGCGCCTGTGGAAAAAGTATTTTGGCCGGCCCCCCAAGGACTGGCTGCATCAGGTGCGGATGCTTGCCGCGGCCTTTTACCTCTGGGCAGGCGCCAGATTATCGGATGTTTCCGCAAAACTCCAATATGCCCACCTCTCTGGCTTTGCCTCAGCATTTAAAAAGTGTTTCCGCCTGGCGCCCGCCCATTTTGCGCCAGCCATACGAACACGGACCTGGCTCGGGGTCGGGAAATCGTATGTGACAGGTCGGGAAATCGTATGTGACAGGTCGGGAAATCGTAAGCCGAGGCTGGGATGCCGGCAGGCAACCTCGAGCGGAACGGCCACTGCCGAGCATCCCGGACGGGGCGTTTTCGGGTCAAACACCGGATTCAAAATTGTCTTTGAAAACTATTGAAAATCCACTCCCCGTCAGGCCCGCCGCCCCACCCACCGGTATCGCTTCCGAGCTCACCCGGCGCGAAGTGGAAGTGCTGCAGCTATTGCTCAAAGACCTGCCAAACAAGGACATTTCAAGCCAGTTGGGCGTCTCCCTGCCAACGGTGAAAACCCATGTTCATCACGTGCTGGCCAAGTGCGGATTCCGCTCGCGATGGGAGTTAATTAAACACCGCTGGGGCCAACCCACAATATTATGTATTTGACTCTGGACTATCCACTTTCTTAATGTTTTTTACTATGAATTCCTATCGATCTATTTGTTTTGCCAGTGCGCTGTTCCTGGGCAGCAGTTTCGGTTTGATTGCCGGTGAGTCAACCAGCCCTGGCGTCTGGTCGGAACCGGAGTCAATCAACCTCCCCAGCGAGAACGGCCCCATGCCGGCCATAAAAAAAACCTGCCGTGTGCCCAATGGTGGGCGCCACTCATTTATCGATTTAATTTACTATCCAGAATATAAATCGGTATGGATTGGCGACCGAATGCCTAATTACTTCAGCATCAATGGGGCGATCTGGTCGGCCAAGGGCAATGGTGGCAGTCTTTTGCAATTGCTCGGACCCCGTTCCGTGCCAGGCGGCCAAACAGTGGGCGAGTATGCCAACCAATGGATCACCGAGGTCATCCAGGGGAAAATCGTTTCGCAGGGTATGGTTATGTTCGATTTGGCCACGATATTTGGCGTGAAACCCTTGCTCGATCCCACCTCCAGCAAGCGAGCTACCGCCCTGGCCATCACGAGCATTCAGTTCACCAACCAAACCACCGTGTTTAACCTCCAAACTCGCAATGGCAACCAATTCCAAATGGCCTTTTCTTCCGATATCCAACTGGTGTCCGCTTCCCTAAATGGCCGGCCAGTGCCGGTCTTGGTCGATGGGAAAATTACGGGCAGCCCAAATCCCTGGACCCAGCGCAAGATAATGGTTCAATCCGCCAGCGGCCCAGTGCCAGCGGATGCGTGCGAACGGTTATTCCTGCCACCGGGGGCCGTGGACGTGCCGGGTTTGGGCAAGGGCAGCCAGCCAGTGATTCCCTATGCGCCCGGCTTTTGCGTCGCGGTTTTGCCCTCCGGGCAGGTCTGGAGCGGCCCCTCCAAATGCCTGTTAGCCCTGGTGGATGACCAGGTCTTAGGCTTCACCATCAACCCCCAGACCCGGGAGCTGCTGGCTTTCGGAGGGCCGCGCGCGCCAATATCCATGGAGCCGGGCCAAACGGCGCCGGCACTGAAAAAATTGCAGGCCCAGGTGGAGGCCGCGGTGTCGGGCGGGGCCATCGTCCCCTCGCACACCATAAAAATCGCCAGCCTGTTCAACGGCGATGAAGCACTGGCCAAGGGCGCGGATCTTTCCTTGCGCCGGCTGAGTGTCGAGGACAAAAACCTGGTCCTGGTTGTGCGCCATCTCCAGGGCCACGAGAATCTCACGGTAACCTTCACGCCCGATTTGAAGGTCATTGCGGCCGAGCGGGCTGTGGGCCCCAATTAGGCCCGGGTTCGGCTTCAACTACGCCGCCAGATCACTTGCTGAAGGAACACAACCATAGGGCGAATGGAACTTACTTAGTGGGCCGTTTCAAAAATACACAAACGTATTATTCAGGTTGATTTTGCGAGGGCAGATGGTGATTTCTGGTCCGGGCGCTGCCGGCTGCCTTGCCGATCCAGCAGGTTCGGGATTTTCAAAGGATTCAGATTCCCGATTTGCAGGGACAGGCCCGTCTGCTGCGGACGCGCCGCGCCAGGGCCACCCCCAGGAGCAGGAGGGGGATTGCCAGCCAGGGGCCGGGCTCGGGCACGGTGGTGATCTCCAGCCCCCAGGAAACCACGGTGGTCACATCGCCGCCGTTGCGGTCAGCCGCAAAAAGCGTCCAGGCGCCGCCGGCGTCCAACCCCTGGAAGGAGACGAAGGAATCGCCATCGGGCTTCCAGGTGCCGGTGAGCTGGCCGCTGGCGTTGTAGGCCGGCGCATGGTCCTGGTAGTAGTGCACATCCCAGGCGCCCGCATCGCTCAACCGGAACGCCGTTCCCGAGGCATCGGGGCCAAACCCCGGGTTACCATACCCCAGGCCGATTCCGCCCGCAGTTCCGGCGCGGTTCAGCAGGACGGCGAAACCCACCCCGCCCGCCGTTTCGTGCCGGAGCGTCAGGTAAAGATCCCCGTTCCAGCCACCGGAGAGATCCAGCGTGACCGTCACGTGGTCCACCTGCAGGCCGGCGCCCGCGCCGAGCCTCTGGGTGTTCTGCCAACCGGAGGAGTCGATGTCCGGGACCACGCCATCATTGGCGAAACCAGTGGTGAATTTCTGGATGATGATGGCCGCCGGCGCCGCCGGCGCCAGCAGCAGGAGCAAGGCCAGCGCGGCGGCCAGCAGCGGGCGGAACACGGGGTGGCTGGGGTGGCTGGGGCTCATGGCTGGGTGCATCCTGGGCTTACGGCGACTGCACGGTGCGGTAATAGGCGGTGGGATTGGGCGGATTCTCATGCACGAAGGAGGCCACCCCCGCCGAAGCGCCGCTGGCGGGGACCACCGCCCGGCTGCCTTCAACCGTGGCCCAGCTGGCCAGGTCCGTGGACACCTGGACCACGTAGGCCACCCCGGGGATGCCCGCATATTTCAGGATCATGGACGGGGGGGGGCCGGAGGCGTAAATGGCGGAGATGAAGTTGGGGCTGGCTGGAGCCAGCGCGGAGAGGGTCACCCAGCCGGTGGCGACATCGCCGCCGCTGTCCGTGACGGTGTAGGCGAAAGAGTCCAGGCCCGAGAATCCGGCGGGGGCGGTGTAGCGGATCACCCCGCCGGCCAGGGCCACCGTGCCGCCCCGGGTGCTGGCGGCGCTGGCGGCGGTGATGGTGAGCGTATCGCCGTCCTCGTCGCTGGCGAGGGCCAGGAGCTTGGCGGTGGAGATCTCCACCAGCTGGCCGGGGCGCGCGGTGGAGACGCGGCCGGGCGCCACCGGCGCGGCGTAGAGCGTGGGCCAGAAACCATCGGCCAGGGAGCTGCTGGCGGCGGCGGCGGCCCCGGCGCAGGCCTGGCCTGCATTATCCGCCAGGGTGTAGGCCCCGGCGGCGGCGGCTCCGCCGCCGGCCGGGAACACCGCGCTTTCGAGCGCCCAGGCCGCCGGCAGCGCCAGGCTCAGCAGGGCGTCCCCCGGGACGCTGTAATCCTGGAGCGTCCGCCCATCCTCCAGCGCTTGGCCGGCGTAGGTGAGCTGCTGCCGGGCGGGCAAGGCGCCAAGCTGGTCCTGGATCTTCTGCTTGACGCTGACAATGGTGTCGGCGCCTGCCACTTCCAGGGCGGCGATCTGGCCGGCGGGTGTCCGGACGTAGATGTTCATGGCGTATGCTTCCAGCGGGCGCCACAGCAGCAACAGCGGCAGAAAGATGAGTGGTTTCATGGCGGCATCCGGGTTGAGGATTGGCGGCTATTGGCCGAGCCTGGCCTCCAGGGCCTCCAGGCGCTTGCGCAGGGCTTCCTGCCCGGCCTTGAGGGTGTCATTTTCGGCCTTGAGTTCCTTGACGGCATTGACCAGCACCGGCACGAGGCGGTCATAAGCCAGGCCCAGCGAGCCTTCCTTCCCCTCCACCACCTCGGGAATGACCGCCCGGACCTCCTGGGCGATGAAGCCGAGTTGCCGATGACCGGCGGCATCCTGCTTGTGGATGTAGGTTACCGGGCGCAGGGCCAGCACCTGGCGCAGTCCATAGCCGGCCAGGTCCGCAATGTCGCGCTTGTAGGCGCGGTCCGAGGCGCTGATCCAGGCGCCGGTGCCGTCGCAATAGGCGCCGCCTTTAAGGTCCAGCAAATGGCCGGGTGGGATCCCAATGCCGACGTAGCCGCCTCCACGGGCAAGAGTGATTGCGCCAGCATGATGATAGTTGAGGTGGATGCCGTGAAGGTTGCCCGTTTCAGGCGCCTTCGAATCCAGGTGAAGGTTGCCATCCGATGCTTGCACTCTGGCTTCGGAAAAATCACTGGTATTCCATCCCCCCAGCAATAGGGATCTGGCATAAGAGGCGTTAGGTCCCAGCCGAATTCCAGCCACATCTCCGGAAGCGATGTCCAGCATGTAAAGCGGTGGATTGACGCCGATGCCGATTTTGCCGCCGTTTTCCGCCAGGACGGAATTGCCCACGGCGCCGCTGGCCGTGAATTTGGGCAGATAGCCTGCCGTGCCGCTGCCGCCCACCTTGTTGTTGAAGGCGGTCCAGTCCGCGCTGGCGAGGTAGCCGTTGGCCGAACCGGTAGCCGCCGGCAGGGAGATGGTATTGGCACTCCGGCTAAGCGGGGTGCTGAAGGTCAGGGCGCTTTCCTTGTTGTTGAAGGTGGTCCAGTTGGCGGCGGAGAGATAGCCGTCAGCCAGGCTGGTGGCCTGGGCGAGGGAGAGGGTGCGGTCGG
>CAIMWS010000385.1 GCA_903845125.1 uncultured Verrucomicrobiota bacterium | reverse complement strand
TCCAGCGCGCCGTGGCGCCTTTGACTTCGGCGGCCTCGTAAGCGGAGCCGGGCGCGCCCGCCCAGGCCCGCACCAGGAAGTCCGCCTGGGCGCCATCGGCCACTCCGGCCACTATCCCCATCCCGCCGTCGAAGAATCCCGGCAGCGATGCCGTGGCCCAACTGCTGAGCGTGCTGTTGGTGGTTCCCAGGGGGAGGATCGGCTGCAGCTCGCCCCCCACCGGCCCGCCCAAAACTTCATACCAAACATTGGTGGGCGGCTCCTGGCACCAGATCAGCTTGATCGGCACATTGGCGTCGTAGTTGTTTAACATCACCGTGGCGGCGCCTTGAAGCGAACTGACCGCATTTAGGAATAAGGCCCCGAGGCACGCTGTGCATGAAAGCTTGAATGGGTTCATAAGCGTCTGATAATGAATTTTTTATCCAAGATTATTTCCACCTGTTGGCGGATGGGCGGACATAGGAAATCCCCCGCCGGGTTTGGAACCCTTGACCCTGGCCCATTCACCTCGTCAAGTCACTTTGGTGGTCCAGTTCAATTGTTACGGCCGGGCGCCGCAATTCACAAATTCAACACTTTCCCACAGTATAATCTTTTACCCCACGATGTAAAACCTTTTTAATTATTTTAAGGGTTTTCTTAAGTTATTCCAAATCAACCATTACCGAATCTATCATTACCATTACTTATCAATAAATGGTAATTCCACGCCCAACCAGGCCCTGTTTTCTTTATTCCAAGCATGCCCGGGTCAATCCCTTTTTCCATTGTTCGCACCTGAAACGCGCCCACCGTGGGTGATTTGCCACCGGAGGTTAATTACGCCATCTTCACCCTGGCGGATTTGAAACTGCTCCGCGCCAATGACTGGCGCGGGTTGAATGCGGAACAACAATTCTATGACACTGACGCCATCCGTGGTGTTTCTGCCCGCAACTTCCCGCCTGGCGCGCTTTTACTCCCGCCGGGCTTCGGAATGAACCACCCGCTACCACCGGTTTCCACCTTTTTCCACATCCGGGCATTGGGTGGTTGTGGCATCATACGCGAAACAAGAGCACGCATAATCGGTTTTTCGACCAACCGGAAGCCTTATGCGAGTCGTTGTTCACCACTTTCCGCGAGATGGAACCGTGTCCGGAATCCATTCAAGGATTCTTGATCCCCTATTTTTGCCGCGCCTGATGTAGTACTATTGATGCGCGGTCATATACCCGCGTTGGGTTTGCGCCTGCAACCGATGTGTTTCCCCACCCAAAACGCGGGCACCCGCCGACCTGCGGAGCTTTTTCGTAAGAGAATCACGGAGATTTTCCTCCGGCTGGACACGGCTTATGATATCGCCGGTTCACCGGGGGCCGGCGGGTGGCTGGCCTGGGCGCAGGCTTCCACCAGGCTCCCCAGTTTATGGTGCAGTTCGCCAAATTCCATGGCATTGAAGGAACACCGGGTCCGTTCCAGGAGGTCAATGGTTTCGCTGATGGCATCCAGATGCTTGAAGAAGGGGGACCCTTGGGTGCTGGCCAGGGAAAAGCGTTTAAGGTCGACCAGCGCGCCCAGGATATTCTGGAGGGTGATGTGGGCGAAGGACCCCAGGGATTCCCCAGGCGGCTCGCCGGGGCGGCCGGCCAGCAGGGCTTGGATCTGTTCCAACTGGCGGCGCCATTCCAAAAGGCGCTCGGTGCTGCTGTACATGGTCCGGTAGGTCCGGTAGCGTTGGATGGCGTTTTGGGCCTCCCGCACCAACTCGGCGGCCTGGGCGGGCTTGGTGAGGTAACCGGCCACGGAGAGCTGGATGGATTGCATGGCGGTATCCAGCGTGGGATGCCCGGTGATGATGATGACCGGCAGCCCTTGCCGGATTTGTGGCACTTCGCGGATCAGCCGGAGGTTTTCGTTGCCCGGCATCTGGATGTCCGAGATCAGCAGGTCATACGGCTGGGTGCGGAGCAGGCCCGCGGCCGTGAGGGCATCCGCGGCGCAGTCGCACTCAAAGCCGGCCTGCTCCAGGATGCTGGTGATATAAACCCGTCCGGTCCGTTCGTCGTCGGCCACTAGTATGCGTCCCTGGTACATGCTCATTAATATGCACTGGACGTTAGGTCTGCCGGGCATCAACCACAAGCACAAACTGTCAAATATGGAATCGCCCGGGCCGCAAGCGAACGAATCTATTTTATGGCTGCTGTTCGGGGGCCTTGGCGGTGACGCTCAGGAACTTGGTGGCGCCTTCAGCCTTGGTGCCCACGGTCCATTGCCGGGGATTCGCATCCCGCTGTTTGGTCCCCGTGGTATTGGCTGACCAGCCGGCCAGGTCGCTGGAGGTGGCGGAGGTGATGCGCGCCGGCCGGGCATCGGCCAGGGTCACCTTGGCCATCAGCATGCCGTCGGCAACCGCGGCACCCGTGGTGTCCCCATCGAGATTGGCGGCGTAGAGGTCGCTCGCATCGATGAGCAGGCCGAGCATGCGGACTTCATTGTAACCAGCGTCGGAAGTGTAGTAGATGCCGACGTCACCACCCGCGGGAATCCGCAGGGGCCGCGTTAGGGTCACCGACTCCCATTTGTCGGCCACGCGGTAGCCCCATTGCGAGGTGAGGACCCCATTATTGACCATGTTCTGGATCTTGGTTTGAACGATGATCCGGGGCGTGGTCGGGGTGTTGTTCGCGTAGGTGGCCGACAAGTGCTCAATCAGCCAAACCTTGCCAGCGGGGACGGTGTAGTTGTTGACCGCAGAGTTGAAGAAAAGCGCGACGGCTTTGACTTCGGCAAAGGCTGGCTTTCGGCCGCTCACCCCATCGCGGAACGCTCCCGGCGGGCCTGGGCGCGGGGCGGCCGGTTTTCGAGGATCCGCGGCCGGCCGGGGGGCGCCGCCAACCCCGCGGCGCGGGTGCTCAAGGCGCCGGACCAGGCGATGTCCCCATGGCTGGCCGGATTGAGCGAGTTGGCGGATTCGGTGAAAACCCAGTGGCCGCCGCGCCAGGTTTTTTGGAGGGAGAAAAAATCAGCCGCAATATCGGGGTGGGCGCGGGGAAAATGTTTTTCGCCCAGGCTCAGCTGGTGCATGAGGGCAAAACCCAGGGCCGGTTTTTCGGAGCGGAAATTGACCGGCTGGAAGCGGCCGGGGAACTCGCGCGCGGCCTCCCAGCAGATCTGGCGGCCCAGGCCGGTTTCGTCCCCCGCGGCCGTGGCGGCGGGGAGGCGCTGGAGGAAGGTGGCGAGGACCGTTTTGAGGAAATGCCAATCCTGGGTGCGACAGGTGAAAAGACCGCGCAGCCAGAGGCCGCGGTCCTCCTGGTCCACGTAGAGGGCGGCCAGGTCGCCGGAGCCGCTGGCGGCGACGTCGAAGCCGATCCGGTGGGGGCCCGGAGAGGCGAAGAGCCGGGCGAAACGGCAACCCAGGGCGTCCTGGATCCGCCGCTCGCGCTCCGGGGACCGCCCCGGCTGCCAGGCGCCAAACTGGCCCTCCACCCCGGCCGCTTCGAGGTGCCAACGCTCCAGCTCGTAATCCGCCTGGCAGCCGGCCAGCACAGCCCAGGGGACCATGCCTTCCAGGCCGCCGCGGGGCTGGCAGAGGTATTCTTGCTCGAAGACCTCCGGCAACCGGGCGCGCCGGCGGCATTCCTCGAGGAACCCGTCCCGGGAGACCGGGCAGGCGCGGCGGCGGTTGATTTTTTCCACGAGGCCCAGCTCGATGGCGTCCTCGAGGGTCACGCGGTAATAGCTCCAGCGGCCGGCGGCGGTGCGGGCCTCGCGCGCGAAGGATTGGAAGAGCGTCTCCTCCCCATGGCAGCTGGACCACACGCCCAGGTCGAAGCCCCAGGTGACCCGCCCGGCAGCCGCCGCCCAGAGCGCCTCGGCCTCCGGGTGAAAGGCGAACTCGTCCATGCCGACATCCCCGCCAAACGCGCGCAAGGCGTTGGGGTTGGAGCTGAACGCCAGGATGCGGGAGCCGTTGTCGAAGCGGATCATACCCACCTTGATTTCCCCCGTGATGCCCAGGCCGCTGCCCGGCGGGGCGGGCACCTTGAGGATGACCTCGCCGCGGGAGAGGATGGAGCGGGCCATCTTGAACAGGCTGGCGAACCGGTCACAGGTGCGCACATACTCCAGCGCGGTCGGATAATCCTTGGTGGTGAACAGGTAATCCCGGCGCGGGTGGAGCAGGCGCTTGCGGACGTTCTTGAAGGCGTCCGCGTAGGTCCAGCCGATGCGGACCGATTTCTCCGCCAGGCGCAGGGGCGAATCGTCGTGGATCCAGGCCAGCTGGTAGGGCAGGAAATGACGTTCGAGCTCCGGGTCCGGCGGGAAATTGAACGCGGGCAAAATGGCGGGCATGGGTAAATGGGCAGGGGCGGGGTGAGGGGAGCGGCCGGCGGCCGGGGGAGCCGTGCCGCCGGATGCAGGGGCCTCAAGTGATCCCCAGGATTTGGTCCACGTTATCGACGATGATTTGCAATTCCTGCTGGGTGAGCTGGTCACGGGCGAGGCCGGTCCGCCCCTCCCGGGCCGCCGGGCTCCGGGCCTCGCGCAGCTCCAGGCAGCGGCGCATGACGGCCAGGCGCTCGGCGGCCAGGGCCTGGTCGCCCCGCTTGAGGACATACCGGGCCAGGAGCCCGGCGGTTTCCTCCGAGGGGCGGGACTGCAGGGCCAGCTCGACGATTCGCTGCTGGGCCAGGGCGATCGCCAGGGCGTCCAGGCTGTGGGCGCCGGGATTTTCGGAGGGGGGGAGGATTTGCGCGCAGAGATCCTGGGCGCGTTGATGCAGCCGGGCCAGGCGGGGCAGGCAATAGCCCTCCCAGAAGGCGTCCACATCTTCCAGGGTGGCGGTGATCCCCGCGGTGGCCTGCAGCTTCTCCAGCACGGCGTGATAAGGCTCGCTCTGGATCAGCCATTCGGCGATCTGCTCTTTCTTCTCCGCAGGCAGGGATAGTAATGGCATAGGCATTCAAGAATTTGGCGGGGCCTCCCGGTCATCCCTGGCGGGCCAGGGCGGCGAGCACGGCGTCCAGGCGCTCGTGGAGCTTCACGGCCCGGGCTTCGCCCGCCTGCAATAGAAGGTCGCGGTCGGCCCGCAGCTCCTGGCGGATCCGGCGCAACTCCTCCTCGAAACGGTCGAGGTGCAGGCGCTGCTCCGCGCGGGCCGCGGCGCAATCCACCTTGGCCACGTAGGTCTGGGCCGGGGGCGGCTGCTCCCGGGTGCGGTCCCAGATCTTGAGGATTTTATCGACGCCACCGGCCGCGCCAAACAGGGCGAGGCACACCCAGCCCATGGTTTGGACCGAGGCGGGATCAGGCAGTTGACTGAGCATTGGCATGTTCATAGGGGCAGTTGGATTTTCTAAAAGGCCCGGCGCGAACGCCGGGCCGGAGGAGTTGCGCCCGCCCGGCACGCTGGGCGCCCGGCGGGCTGGTTCACGGTTTTTGGCGCAGGCTTTGGATTTCCAGCTGGAGGGACTCCACCTGCCGGAGCCACTCCAGCTCGAGGCTGTCCCGCTCCGCCAGGTAGGCGGGCGTGCAGATTTTCAGGGGCTGGCTCAGGACCAGCGGGGCGCTGGTCGCCAGCCCGCCGCCGGGGGCCTCCGGCCGGAGTTCGTTGGCGAACAACCGGCGGAAGGCGGAGGCGGTGTCAGGCACCGGGAAGGCCAGGCGGGTTCCCGCCGGGAGCGTCGCCAGGATCGCATTGCCCGCCGGGGTGGCCTGGATGCTGGGCCGGAGCGGAGCGCGCACGCAGCCGCCGCAGCAGAGCATCAGCGCCAGCATCGTCGCCGCGACGGCGGGCCTGGGCGAGGCGGGAGGCCAGGGTGGCGTATTCATCGGCGAGGTCGATTTGGCGCTGGCCGGCGGTGGGGGAGCGGGTGCGCTGGAGATACCAGAGCGCCAGCGTGGCCAGGGCCGTCAGGAAGCCGAACCAGGCGGTCATGGTTGGGGCGGATCCGGCTCATGGATTGGCGGGAGTCTGGCCCTGGTTCAAGCCGGCGCGGAGGGTGGCCAGCGCCGTCGAGCCGAGCAGGCCCCAGATGACCTCCGAATGGGGCGCCAGGCCCAGGCCCACCAGGGCCGCGTAGATCCCGGCCAGCAGGGCCAGGAGATAGGTTTTCTTCCCTTTCAGGAACTCGATGATATTTTTCATGGCTGTCTTTCTTGTGGTTGCGGATCACAGGCCCCGCGCCGCACGCGGCCGCCGGGCCGGGGTGATCCTGCCCGCCGATGGCCACCCGGCCACCAGCCCGGCCACTCTGCCACAAGCAGCCGGGGACCCGTAGCGTTCGGTGGACTCAGTGGACTCCATGGCGGAAAATTTGCGCCGGAAGCGTGTGGTGGACGGTTTCGGGGGCCCCGGCCAAACCTCCTCCCAACCGGCCCAGCGGCGGAAAACGCATTTATTTTTCAAGGTTTGGGCCGGGCTTGCCGATAATCCTTTGTCCCTGGATATTCAGGGGGAACGGCTGTGGCCCGGGGGCGGGGGTGGATCCGCCCGGGCCGCCAGGCCAAAAACCAGAGCGAAACAAGGCACAACGATGAGCGGTGAACATGGCGTGCCGGCCCCGGGGGCTGGCCTGACGCGGAGCATAAAACAACGACTGTTCGACGCAGCGCACGGCGGGAGCCATCCCGCCGTTGGGGAGCGCCAGCGGAAGGGTTGGGCCTGGCCCCTGGCCGCCCTTCACTGCTGCGCCTGCCTGGCCCTGCCCGCGGCGGCCGCGGAGACCGAAACTCCGGAAACCGCCACCGCCCCGGCCACCCCCGCCACCGTCCCGGCCGCGCCGGCGGCCGAATCCCGGGCGGAAGCGGAGGCCAGTCCCGGCGCGGGCGCGGCGGCGGCGGATAAAAGCCAATATCATCTGTTCCATCCCACGCCCCGGGCGTTGATGCGCGAAATGGTCACGGACCGGCCCGACAAAACCGAGAGCCCCTATACCTTGGACGCGGGCCACTTCCAGGTGGAGATGGATTTCCTCACCCACGCCCGTGACCGGGATAAATCCAACGGCGGCGACACCCGGGTGGAAAGCTCCGCGGTGATGCCGGTGAACCTGAAAGTGGGCTTGCTGAACCAGGTGGACCTGCAGCTGTTGCTCGACACCTGGAACCGGGTGCGCACCGAGGACCGCGTGGCGGGGACGGTCCTCCACCAATCCGGCTTTGGGGATGTGACCCCCCGGCTCAAGGTCAACTTGTGGGGCAACGACGGCGGAAAAACCGCCATGGGCGTGATGCCGTTCGTAAAAATCCCCACCAACCAGGACGGCCTGGGCAACGACGCCGTGGAGGGGGGCGTGATCCTGCCGCTGGCGATCGAGCTGCCGCTGGGCTTCAGTGCGGGGCTGATGACCGAATACGATTTCATGCAGAACGCCGCCAACTCCCGCTACCACCCGGAATTCATCAACAGCCTCACGCTCGGCCACGACCTGGTGGGCAAGCTGGACGGCTACGTGGAGTTCTTCAGCCAGGTGAGCTCGGATGACGGCGCGGATTGGGTGGGCACGATCGACCTGGGTGTGACGTGCGAACTGACCCCCAACCTCCAGCTCGATTTCGGCGTGGCCATTGGCGTCACCCCGGCCGCGGACGACCTGAATCCCTTTGTGGGCCTGTCGTTCCGGTTTTGAAAAACCCGGCTGGGCGGCCGCCTCCGGGCCATTAATTTCATGCATCCACACCCGGCCACTGGCCGGCTGCAAAAGCCTTGCTGATCGATCCGCGGCGCGGGCGGCGGGCGTCCCGGCCGCCGGCGGGGCGCGACGGAGGCCGGTTGCGGTCCGGAAAAATCGCATTGCAATCGCGGGTTAAGGCCGTAACATCCGGCCTTTCACCGCCCTGTGCGGGGAGCATCGGAACCAGAAATTTGGAGACATGAAAAATTATAATATAGCCGTTATCGGAGGCGATGGCACCGGCCCGGAAGTCGTCCGCGAGGCGATCAAAGTGCTGGATGTGGCCGCCAAGAAATTCGACCTGAAACTCAATTACACGGATTATGACTTCGGCGGGGAGCGCTACCTGCGGACCAAGGAAGTGCTGCCGGACAGCGCCGCCACCGAACTGCGGAAGTTCCCGGCCATCCTGCTCGGCGCGATCGGGCACCCGGACGTGAAGCCCGGCATCCTGGAAAAAGGCATCCTGCTGCGCCTGCGGTTCGAGATGGAGCAATACATCAACCTGCGCCCGGTGAAGCTGTATGACGAGCGGTTCTGCCCCTTGAAGGATAAAAAGCCCGAGCACATCGACTTCGTGGTGGTCCGCGAGAACAACGAGGGCCTCTACACCGGCTCCGGCGGCTTTGTCTTCAAAGGCACGCCCAACGAGGTGGCCGTGCAGGAGAGCATCAACACCCGGCGCGGCGTGGAACGCTGCCTGCGCTACGCTTTCGATTACACCCGCCGCCGCCACAAAGAGAACAAGCTGACCCTCTGCGGCAAGACCAACGTGCTGACCTACGCCTTCGACCTCTGGGAACGCACCTTCCACGAAGTCGGCGCCAAGGATTACCCCGACATCACCCGCGACTACGCCCACGTCGATGCCACCACCATGTGGTTCGTGAAGAATCCCGAGTGGTTTGACGTGATCGTGACCGACAATATGTTCGGCGACATCATCACCGACCTGGGCGCCATGATCCAGGGCGGCATGGGGATCGCCGCGGGCGGCAACATCAACCCGCAGGGCACGAGCATGTTCGAGCCGATCGGAGGCAGCGCCCCGAAATACACCGGCAAGAACGTCATCAATCCCCTGGCGGCCATCTGCGCCGGGCAGATGCTGCTCGATTTCCTGGGCGAGACCGAGGCCGCCAAGGCCATCGAAGACGCCGTGATCTCGACCGTGCGCAACCATCTCAAGAGCCTCGCGGCCGGCAAGATGGGCTACGGCACCAAGGAAGTGGGCGACCTCGTGGCCCAAACCCTGGCGGACGCCAAAACCGTCCCCGCCAAGGCCCCCGCCAAAAAGAAGAAGTAGATCAGCCGCCAATCACCTTTCAGGCTGGGCCGGCGACGGACCCAGCCTTTTTATTTTTCCGCCCCCCGCTCTTCCACCCGGTAGAGCATGGTGCGGCTCCTCAGGAACCACGCCTCACCCGCCACCGCCGGGGACGCCATGTAGCCGTCGCCCAGCTGGTTCACCGCCAGTTCGCGGTATTGCCGGGCCGCCTCGAACACGGTGGTTTTGCCCTCCTCGCTGAAGACAAAGATCCGCCCCTGGTGCAGGATGGGGGAGGCTGAGAAATGCCCCCCCAGGCGCTGGCGCCACAGGGTTTCCCCCGTGCGGGCCTCCACGGCGCTGGCCACCCCGTTGTCATCCACCATGAAGATACACCCCTCCGCCAGGACGACCGACGGCTTGGACGGCACATCCTTTTTGTTCTTCCAAGCAACGTGCGTGGCGGAGACGTCCCCCTGCCCCCCGGGCCGCACCGCCCAGAGTTCGCCTTTGGCGAAGCCGCCGCAGTAGAAAATGAGATCCTCCCCCAGCACCGGCCGTGCGCTGCCGGAATGGCAGTTGTGGTTCTCCACGCGCCAATGCTCGGCGCCGGTGGCGGGATCGTAGGCGTAGAGCGCCTTGGAGCCGAGGCTGATCAGCTCCGCCTGGCCGCCGTAATGGGCCAGCACGGGCGTGGAAAAAGCCTTGCGCCAATCCCCTCCATCCTTCGGCTTGCCGTCGTCCCCCAGGTCCTGGTAATTGATGGACCGGTTGACTTTCCACAGGGTCCGGCCGGTGGCCTTGTCCAGGGCCACGATGTATTGGTAATCGGCGCCGTCAAAGTGCAGGAACAACCGGTCCTGGTAAAGGATGGGGGAGGATCCGGCCCCCCGCCAGTGGTTGCACTCGAAATCCCGCCGCTGCCACAAGACCTGGCCGCTGGCGGTGTCCAGGCAGGCGGTGCCAGGCGAGCCGAAAGTCACATACACCCGCCCTTCCTCGATGGCCGGGGTGGGGGAGGCGTAGGTGTTGAAGGCATGGGCGAACTGCGGCTTCGCCACCTCGAACAGGAGCCGGTCCTGCAGGATCCGGCCCGTGGCGCGGTCCACCCCCAACGCGTACAGCTGCTTGCCGTCCTCCGTGGCGGTCGTGAGCCACACCTGCGCGCCCCATATCACCGGGCTGGACCAGGCGCGCCCGTGGAGGGCGGTTTTCCAGGCGATATTTTGAGTCTCGCTCCAATGGAGCGGGAGCCGGGCTGCCACCGCCGAGCCGTTGCCCGCCGGCCCTCGGAATTCCGGCCAGTTTTCCGCCCCGGCGGCGGCCAGCGCCAGGCCGCCCCCCACACCCAGGATTGCGAAGCATTTCATCATTGCCCCAGAGCAATAATCGCCCTCCCCGGCGAATGCAACTGAATCCGGCGTGGGCGGCGCCGTCCGCGGCGGTTGATTCCCCGGCCCTCCCAGGGAAAAGCGCCGCGGGCGGCCCTCCGCACCCAGGCGAGGCCAGCCCGTTTTTCCAGGCGGTTTTCCCCAGGCCCGGTATTGCGCAACGGTGGCCGGGAGGTATCCTGTCCCTGGCTGCGGGCCGGCGCTGCAGCCTTTGATTGACCCTGAACTTATGAGCACCTCCGCACCTGTGGCCCTGGCCAAAGCCGCCACCTACGATCCCGCGGAAATCCTGGCGGCCGTGCGCGGCTGCCTGGGTCACCAGGGCGGCATCCGCGCCTGGGTCAAGCCCGGGCAACGGGTGCTGCTCAAGCCCAATCTCCTGGGCGGCTTTCCCGTGGAGCGCGCCGTCACCACGCACCCGGCGGTGATCCGCGCCGTAGCCTTGCTGGTGCGGGAAGCCGGGGGCGAGCCCTGGATCGGCGACAGCCCCGGCATGGGCGCCCTGGACAAAGTGGCCAGCCGGTGCGGGCTGGAGCCGGTGCTGGCCGAGACCGGCGCCCGGCTGGTCGATTTTTCCGAGGCCGCTGAATACCCCGTGCCCGGCCACCGGGTGGTTCCGCAGCTGACCTTGACCCGCGTGCTGCGGGAGGTGGACGTGATCATTTCGCTGCCCAAGCTCAAAACCCATGGGCACCTGGTCATGACCGGCGCCTTGAAAAACCAATATGGCTTGATCCCGGGCTCCCTCAAAAGCCAATGGCACTTCCGCCTGCGCCAGCCGGAATGGATGGCGGCGCTGATCCTCGATATCGACCGGGTGGCCCGCCCGGCGCTCGCCATCATGGACGCCGTCGTGGCCATGGAAGGGGCGGGGCCCAGCGCCGGCCAACCCCGGCCGGTCGGCGCCCTTTTGGCCGGTGCCTGCCTGGTGTCCGTGGATGTGGTGGCCTGCCAGCTGATCGGCCTGCAGCCCCCGCAGGTGCCCGTGCTGGCCGCCGCCGCCAGCCAGCAGTATGGGACCACCGATCCCCGGAAAATCGAGGTTCTGGGCGGGGACTGGCGCTCCTTGCGGGTGCCGGATTTTGCCCCCGTGCCGCATTTGGCCGACGTGCAGCGCCTGGTGCCCCTGCCGGCTTTTGTGCTGCGGTGGATCCGGCGCCTCTGGACGGCCCGCCCCCGGATCCTGCCCCATTGCACCCAATGCGGCATCTGCGCGGCCGGCTGTCCGGTCAAGCCCACCGCCATTCATCCGGACCGGACCGGGGGCGGCCCCCAGGTGGAGGACCACCGCTGCATCTGCTGTTACTGCTGCCACGAATTCTGCCCGCAGCACGCCATCGAGCTGCGCCAGTCCTGGCTCGCGCGGCGGATTTCCCTGGGCCGCCTGGCCGACCGGGCCACCCGCTGGCTCAGTTAGAGCCGGATCAAAACCTCCCGCTGCCCGCGGCCTTCCTCCTCGCCCTGGCCCTGGACGCCACAATCTTGCTCGCCATGGGCGCGGGAATGGTTTAAATAACCGGCTGATTATGAATGCGGAAGCCAATTTCACAGCGTTGAACCTGGAACTCCCCGCGGCGCCCAAGCCGGTGGGGGTTTACAAACCGATGGTGATCGTCGGCAACCTGGTCTATGTATCCGGACACGGGCCCTTGAAACCGGACGGCACCTTGATCACCGGCCGCGTGGGCGCGGACCTGGACCTGGCGGGCGGCCAGGCCGCGGCGCGGCAGACCGGCCTGGCGATCCTGGCCACGCTGCGCAAAGGCCTGGGGAGCCTGGATCGCGTGGTGCGCGTCATCAAAGTCCTGGGCATGGTGAATGCCACGCCCGATTTCCTCGAGCATCCCAAGGTCATCAACGGCTGCAGCGAGCTGTTCGCCGGCGTCTGGGGCCCGGATCTCGGGGTGGGCGCCCGGAGCGCGGTCGGCATGGGATCCCTGCCGGGCAACATCCCGGTGGAGGTCGAGGCCATCTTTGAAATCGCCTGAGCCATGGCCCGACCATTGGCTGAGCCGCGGGCCGGCCGGCGCGGCGGCGCTTGGGGGGCCAGGCCATGACGGCCCCCCTGCCTTCACCACCCTGGTATGAGGTGGCGGGAGTGGAAAACCTCCCCTCGCCCAGCCTGCTGGTTTACCGCGCGCGCGTGGAGGAAAACCTGCGGCGGATGATCGCCCTGGCCGGCGGCGCGGAGAGCCTGCGGCCGCACGTGAAGACGCACAAGATGCGCGAATTGATCGCGCTGCAGGCCGCCCTGGGCATCGGCAAATTCAAGTGCGCCACCATTGCGGAGGCGGAAATGGCGGCGCAGGCCGGGGCCCGGGAGGTGCTCCTGGCCTACCCGCCGGTGGGGCCGAACATCCCCCGTTTCCTCGCGCTGGCCCGCGCCCACCCCGGCGTCGGCTTCGCGGTCCTGGGCGACCACGCCGGGGCGTTGCGCGCTCTTTCCAGCGCGGCCGGCGCCGGCGGGCCGCCCGTGGAAGTGCTGGTGGACCTGGACCTTGGCCAGCACCGCACCGGCCTGCCGCCAGACGCCCGGGCCGTCGATCTCTACCGGCTGATCGCCTCCCTGCCCGGGCTCCAGCCCGGCGGTCTGCACGCCTACGACGGCCACCTCCACGACCCCGATCCGGAGGCCCGGCGGGTGGCCTGCGAGGCGGCCTTCGCCCCGGTGGCCGCCCTGCGGGAGGCCTTGCTGGCGGCGGGCCTGCCGGTCCCCCGCATCGTGGCGGGCGGCACGCCCACTTTTCCGTTCCATGCCCGCCGGGCCGGGGTGGAGTGCAGCCCCGGCACCTGTGTATTTTGGGACGCCGGCTATGCCACCCAGCTGCCGGACCTGGATTTCCTGCCGGCCGCACTGGTTTTGTGCCGGGTGGTCAGCCTGCCCGGGCCGGGCCGCCTCTGCCTGGACCTGGGCCACAAGGCCATCGCCTCCGAGATGCCGCCCCCCCGGGTGGTCTTCCTGAACCTGCCCGACGCCCAGGCGGTGGCCCACAGCGAGGAGCACCTGGTGATCGCGACGCCCCGGGCCGGCGAATTCACGCCGGGCGACTGCCTGTATGGCTTGCCCTGGCACATCTGCCCCACGGTGGCGCTCCATGCGGAAGCGCTGGTCATCGAACACGGAAAGCCCGCCACCCGCTGGCCCGTGGCGGCCCGGGAACGGAGGCTGACCTTTTGATCCACTGGCTGGCCACCCATCCCGATGTTTACCGCCTGCTGCTGATGGTCCTGGCGATCCTGGGCCTGGTCGTGGCGGTCGCCCGGTTCAAGTGGCACGCCTTCATCGCGCTGCTGGTGGCCTCCCTGTTCCTGGGCGTGGGCGCCGGCCTCGACCCGCCCGGGGTGGTGAAGGCGTTCACCACCGGCCTGGGCAATGTCCTCGGCTCCATCGCCCTGGTCATCGCCTTGGGCAGCGTCCTGGGGAAGCTGCTGGTGGAGTCGGGCGCCGCCGGGAAAATAGCCGCCACCCTCGTCCGCACCCCGGACAGCCCCTGGACCCCGTGGTCGCTGGCCTTGATCGCGTTCCTGGTGGGGGTGCCGGTATTCTTCAGCGTGGGGCTGGTGCTCCTGGCGCCGGTGGTATTCACGCTGGCGCGGCAGACGGGCCGCTCGTTCCTGGGCCTCAGCCTGCCGGTGCTGGCCGGGCTCTCGACCGTCCATGGCCTGGTGCCCCCCCACCCGGGCCCGCTGGCCGCGGTGGAGCTGCTCCGGGCGGACATCGGCAAAACCATTTTTTACTCCCTGCTCGTCGGGCTGCCCACCACCCTGCTCGCCGGGCCGTGGCTGGGCCAACGGCTGGCAAAGGGGGGCGGGGGGGAAGGCGCGGGGTCCGGCGGGCTCACGCAGCAATTTGTCCCCCAGGCCGGCGCGCAGACGGCGCCGGGCTTCTGGCTGGCGCTCTTCACCAGCCTGCTGCCGGTGCTGCTGATGCTCCTCGCCTCGGCGGCGGACCTCGCGTTCGCCAAAGGCTCCGCCCCGCGCACCTGGGCCGGCCTCGTCGGCCACCCGGTCGTGGCGATGCTGGCGGCCACCTTGTTTTCCTTCTGGTCGTTCGGCTCTGCGCGCGGCTTTGACCGCCGCCAGCTCCTCAAGTTCTCGGAAGATTCCCTGGCGCCGGTGGCCCAGATCCTCCTCGTGGTGGGGGCCGGCGGTGGCTTCAGCGCCGTGCTGACCCAGAGCGGCGTGGGGGACACCCTCGCCCGCCTGGCCGGCCGCCTTGAGATCCCCCCCCTGCTCCTGGGCTGGCTGGTGGCCGCCGCCATGCGGGTCGCCACCGGTTCGGCCACCGTGGCGGTCACCACCGCCGCCGGGCTGCTGGGCCCGCTGGTGGCCACCCTCCCGGGGCTGAACCGCGAACTCCTCGTGGTGGCCATGGGCGCCGGCTCGCTCATCCTGTCCCATGTGAACGATGGCGGATTCTGGATGGTGAAGGAATACCTGAACCTCAGCCTGCCCCAAACCTTGAAAACCTGGACCGTCCTGGAAACCGTCCTTTCGCTGGTCGCCCTGGGGTTCACGCTCCTCCTGGGGCTGGTCCTCTAAATCCGCCACCCCCTGGCCCTGATTTTTTTATGGAAACCCAAGACACCCCCGCCGCCAACCTGATCTTCGACTCCCACCTCGACCTCGCCATGAACGCGCTGGAGTGGAACCGCGACTTCACCCGGCCCCTCGCGCACCTCCGCGAGCGCGAGCAGGGCCTGCGCGACAAGCCCGACCGCGGCCTGGGGACCGTCTGCTTCCCCGAAATGCGCCGGGGCGGCCTGGGCGTATGCGTGGCCACCCAGATCGGCCGCTACGTCAAACCGGGCAGCACCCTGCCCGGCTGGCACTCCCCGGCCCAGGCCTGGGCCCAAACCCAGGGGCAGCTGGCCTGGTACCGGGCCATGGAGGAGGCGGGGGAAATGGCGCAGATCCGCGACCTCGAGGGCCTGGAAACCCAGGTCCACGCCTGGCGGCAATACCTGGCCGCGCAGGCCGCTGGGGAGGCCCCCCCGGCGGCGCCCCCCATCGGCTATATCCTCAGCCTGGAGGGGGCGGATTCCATCATCTCGCTGCGCCACCTGGAACTGGCCTGGTCCCAGGGCCTGCGCGCCGTGGGGCCCGCGCATTACGGCCCCGGCACCTACGCCCAGGGCACGGACGCCACCGGGGGGCTGGGCGCCCGCGGCCGGGAATTGCTCCAGGCCATGGACCGCCTGGGGATGATCCTGGACGCTTCCCACCTCTGCGATGACTCCTTCCGGGAGGCGCTGGACCTTTTCCAAGGCCCGGTCTGGGCCAGCCATTCCAATTGCCGCGCGCTGGTGCCGCACAACCGCCAGTTCGCCGACGAACAGATCCGCCTCCTCGCCCGTCGCGGGGCCGTGATCGGTTGCGCGCTGGATGCCTGGATGCTGGTGCCGGGCTGGATCCGCGGCGTCACCACGCCCGCCTCCGCCGGCCTGAAACTGGAGCACTTTGTCGATCACCTCGACCACATCTGCCAGGTCACCGGCAATGCCCTCCACGCCGGGATCGGCTCGGACCTGGACGGCGCCTTCGGCCGGGAGCAATCGCCCGCCGACCTGGACACCATCGCGGATCTGGCCCGCCTGCCCGGGATGCTCCAGCGGCGGGGTTACGCGCCCGCGGATATCCAGGGAATCCTGCACGGCAATTTCCTGCGCTTCCTCCGCGGGGCCTGGGGCCAAAGCAAATCCTGATCTGGAACCTGGCCCGTTGCCCACCAACGCCGGTCCGGTCCGCTCGCTTTACTGGCGGCCCGCCAGCCAGGCCTTCAGGGCCGCCACCGCCGTTTGGGCCTCGGAAACCACCTCGCCCAGCAGGCGGCCGGCCGCCGGGCCGCCGCCGCCATCAACCAGCTCTTCCAGGGCTTGGAATTTGGCGGCCAGCGATTCCAGGCCGAAGGACGCACTGCTCCCCTTGAGGGAGTGGGCCTCGCGCGCGGTTTCCGGCCCGGGGGCCGTCGCGAGCAAGTTTTTCAGCCGGGCCACCCGCACGGGCAGCTCCGCCACGAATTCCTCCCCCATCGTCCGGACGGAATCCGCATCCAATTCGTTGTAAAGCTGCTCCAGCCGGCCCGCGTTCAGCACGGCGCTGGGCGGCGCCAGGGCGCCGGCGGGGGACGGGGCGGGCACTTTCCGCAGGACGTTCCGCAAATCGGCCTGGGTGAACGGCTTGGAGAGGTAGTCGTTCATGCCCGCGGCCAGGCACCGTTCCCGTTCCCCGAGCCTGGCGTTGGCCGTGAGGGCGACAATCCACAGGGGTTGGGAGCGACCTCTGCCCCCGGCGGACTCCCAGGCCCGGATGGCGGCCGTGGCCTGGAAACCGTCCATGACCGGCATGTTGCAATCCATCAGCACCACATCGTAAGCCTTCGCCTGGACCGCCGCCACGGTTTCCAGGCCGTTGGCGGCCACCTCCGCGCTGGCGCCCAGGACCTTGAGGACCTGCAGGCAAAGCTTGCGGCTGAGCGGATGATCCTCCGCCAAAAGAATGTTCAACCCGGCCGGGGGCGGCGTCCCGAGCGGCGCTGGATTGGCACCCGATCCCAACGGTTCATGGTTCATATCAAAGCGGGCATATGGTGCCAATCAGCGGGCGGATTGACAACCAGGATATGGCCCAGGGGGTGGCAGTGCCGGGGGGCCTGATATTTCCGCTGGTTTCAGCTGATTTCCGCTTGAACGCCCGGCGGGTTTTGGCAGCATCATCGGCCATAAATTGGAAGTGCCAAACATGTTGCAGCCCGGCAAACTCATCGCTTCACCCACTGGTTCCAGCCACCAGGCCCATCTCGGTTGGCTGCGACGGGCTGCGATTGGGTGCCATCGAATGCTGCCCTGCCCCTCCACCCAGGCCAGCCAGCCCGGCCCTGAAGCCGGCGGCGTGAGGCCCTAATTCCAAACCGGGAGCCACCCACCTGAACCCCATGACCGGAACTGACCCCATCAAAAAAAACCATGTCCGGGTGACGGGTAATCCGGAGGCGGCGCGCACCTTGATTTTTTGCCACGGTTTTGGCACCGACCAGACGGCCTGGAGCCGGATCACCCCCGCCTTCCAGCGGGACTTCAAAATAATCCTGTTCGACACCGCCGGGGCGGGGAAAGCTGATCCGGAAGCCTTCCACCTGGGGCATTATGACAGCCTCCGGGCGTATGCCCGGGATCTGCTGGATATTTGCGCCGTCCTGGAGGTGAGCGGCGCCATCCTGGTGGGGCACTCGATGAGCGGCATGGTGGGGCTGCTGGCGGCCATCCAGCAGCCGGAGCGCTTCGCCAAGCTGGCCATGATCGGGGCCTCCCCGCGCTACCTCAACGAGGCGGGATATGTGGGGGGGGTTCGAACAGCGCGACCTGGATGGGCTATACCAGGCGATGAGCCAGAATTACCAGGCCTGGGTCAGCGGCTTCGCCCCGCTGGCCATGGCGAATCCGGAAAGCCCCGAGCTGGCGGAGCATTTTGGCTCCGCCCTGCTCGCCCTGCGCCCGGATATAGCCCTCTCGGTGGCCCGGATGCTCTTCCAGGCGGACTACCGCAGCGAGCTGGGCAAGCTGCGGCAGCCGGCCTTGATCCTGCAGACCCGGGTGGATTTCGCCGTCCCCCAGCGGGTGGCCCAATATTTGTGCGCGCACATCCCGGACAGCCGGCTGGTGGTGGTGGAGGCCACGGGCCATTTCCCGCACCTCAGCGCGCCGGAGGCGGTGATCTCCGCCTTGAGGCCATTCATCGGGGGGTGAGATGGCGGCGCAGACGGTTGATTGGCGCTCGGAGCTGCTGGGTTTCCTGCTTGGCCTGCAGGGCGTGCGGGAGCAGGGTGAAACCGGGGCGCTCCACAGCCCGGCGCTGGCGCTGCTGCTCCGGCATGCGCACGGGCGTGGCGCCGCGCTCTTGAGCCTGGTGGACCCGCCACGGCGCGTCGGCTGGCGGCCGTGCCGGCGGCCTTTTTCGATGGCTTCGATGATGCCCGCTGGCTGGCGGAGGCCGTCGCGCACCAGGGGATCCGCCAGGAGGCGGGGGTGCCGGGGCGGGCGGAGCGGGAGCTGCTGGTGGTCCTGCCGGTGGCCTGCCCGGGGTTTGCCGGGGCCATCGTGCTGGCCTGCCCGGAGGCGCTCGGTGGGGATCCCGGCTTTGCGGATTTCCTCCACCACGCCTGGCCGGGCCTGCAGGAGGTGGTCCGCCTGGGCCGGCTCTATGCCGCCCGGGAGGAGCTCCGGGTGCGGTTCAACGTCATCCTGGAGACCATCCCGCAGGCGGTGGTGTATATCGATGACGGCGGGGAACACGCCTGGGCCAACCCCCGCGGGATGGAGCTGCTCGGCCTGCCGGTGGCGCTGAGCACCCCGGTGACCGTCGCCGCCGCGATGAAAAAACTGCGCCTGTCGGCGGCCAACGCCGAAGATCTCCTGCGGGAAGGCAACCACTTGTTCAGCAGCCCCGGCCTGGGGGTCCACGGCTGGGAGTGGATTTTCGGGCATCCCGTGTCCCGGGTGTTGGAGGTCTCCTGCATCCCGCTGGCGGCCGGCCCGGTGCGGGGGCGGCTCTGGCTGTTTTCAGACGCCACTTTTGCCCACCAGGCCCGCGAACAGCTGAAAAACCTGAACCTGGAGCTGGCCCGGAAAACCACCCCGGGTGGCCCATCTTCCGCTTGACCGGACCTCCGGACCTCCGCCCTCCCCTTCCCTCTTCATTCCGTGTATTCAGTGTATTCCGTGGTTTATTTTTTTTTGGGGTTTCAACCACGGATCACACGGATCACACGGAAAAATGAAAATCTCAAATATGAAATTCAAAATCCGCTCCGCCCTCCGCCCTCCGCTCGGCCCCCTGCTCCACGCTCTCCGCTTTTCATCTTTGCGTTCTTTGCGATCTCTTGCGGCTAAAACGCCCTCCGCCCTCCGCCCTCCGCCCATTTCCCCGCTTGAATTGAGCTCCCCCCGCCCTTAGGCTGCCGGGGCCATGGTTATGGCGATGTAATCGGCAATGAACACCAGCGATCACTCAACCGAACCCCCAGCGCTCCCCGCGGATTTCCATCCCGCCGGCGCGCTGGATTGCGATCCCGGTTTCCTGCTGCTGCGGCTGGACGGGGAGGGGGTGATCCGCGATCTCAACCAAGGGATGGCCGCCTGCCTGGGCCAGCCCGCCGGGCAGCTGAAAGGCACCCTGCTCTGGCCGCAGCTGCCAGCCGAATCCCGGGCTGAGTTGCAGGCGCTCGCCCGGCAGACCGCGCTGGACCGCCAGCGGCGAACCTGCGCTGCCTGCCTCGGCGGCCGCTGGTTTGAGCTGGCCTGGCAGGCGGGCCCGGCGGCGGCGCCGGCCGGCCTCACCCTTTTGGGCTGGGACATCACGGAGCGGAAGCGGGAGGTGGAAGCGCTGCGGGCGAGCGAACAACGCCTGGCCCTGGCCCTCCAGGCGGCCGGGGAGGGCCTCCTGGATTGGGATCTGGAGGCGGACCGCATCACCGCCACCCCCCTGGTGGCGGAGCAACTCGGCTGGCCGCCGGCGGAATTCCCCGGCCACCGCCAGGCCTATCTGGACTTGGTGCACCCGGACCACTGGCCGGTGCTCCTGGCCATCCTCCGCAACCTGCAGGAAGGGCTGGCGGTGCAGTTTGAAACCCAGGCCCGATTCAAAACCCGGGAGGGCCCGTGGCGTTGGATCCAGGTCCGCGGCCAGGTGGTGCAGCGCGGCCCGGACGGCCGGGCGCTCCGCTGCCTGGCCACCCATGAGGATATCACGGGGCGGAAATGGATGGCGGACACCCAGCAGTTCCTGGCCCGGCTGGCCAGCGGATCCCTGGCCGGGGAGGAGTTCTTCCCCGCGCTGGCCAGTTACCTGGGCCGCTGCCTGGAGGCGGACTGGGCCTTCATCGGCGAGGTATCCGGGGACGGACGCCAGGCCCGGGCGCTGGCCCATTTCCGGGACCACCAGCCCGCGGCCGGCCTGGCCTACCCGCTGGAGCCTTCCCCCTTTGGCAAGGGGGTGGCCCAGGCGGTTTTTTGCTGGCCGGCGGAGGCTGGCCGGCGGTTTCCGCGGGATCCCGTGCTGGGGGAACTGGGGGCCGGGAGCTGCCTGGGGGTGGCCCTCACCGACAACCAGAGCCGGGTCATCGGGGTCATCGTCCTGGCCTGGCGGCAGCCGCAGCCCACCCTGGAGGCGGCGCTCGCCACGGTCCAGCTGGCGGCCTTGCGGGCGGCGGGTGAGCTGGAGCGCCAGCAGGCCCAGGAGGCCTTGCTCGCCAGCGAAAGCCGCCTGCGCGTGATCACGGAAACCGCCCGGGATGCGATCATCATGCTGGACGCCAGCGGCAATATTTCCTTCTGGAATCCGGCGGCGGAGCGCCTTTTCGGCTACACCAGCGCGGAAGTGACCGGCCGGCCGACCGATCTTTTCATCATGCCGCCGCGCCACCGCCACGCGCATGAGGCAGGCTGGGCAGAATTCCAGCAAACCGGCCAGGCCAGTGTTTTGAACAAAACCCAGGAATTGGTCGCCTGCCGCCGGGGCGGTGAAGAGTTCCCGATCGAGCTTTCCCTCTCGGCCATCCAGCGGCACGATGGCTGGCACGCGGTGGGGATCATCCGCGATGCCTCCGAGCGCCAGCGCCTGGCGCAGGAGCGGGAGGAAATGGCGGCCCAAAAGCGGCTCCTCGAGAAGGCCGAAAGCCTGAACCGCATGGCGGGCGCCATCGCCCACCATTTCAACAACCAGCTGGCGGCGGTCATGCTGAGCCTGGGTTTGGCCCGGCCGGATCTCTCCCGGTACAGCGCTCCGGCCCACGCCTTGGAGGACGCCATGAAGGCGGCCCGCCAGGCCGCGGAAGTCAGCACCCTGATGCTGACCTACCTGGGCCAGATCCCTTCCCCGCAGGAGCCGCTGGATCTGGCCCTGGCCTGCCAGCTGAGCCTGGCCCACCTGCAAAAGCTTTTGCCGGAAGGCCTGCGGTTGTACGCCAATTTTCCGGTCCCCGGCCCGGTGGTCGAGACCGGCGTGAAACAAATCCAGCAGATCCTGAAAAACCTGGCCACCAACGCCTGGGAGGCCTGTGGCAGCCGGAGCGGCACCATCCAGCTGGCCGTCAAAACGGTGGCCCCGGGCGAAATCCCCGCCGCGCGCCGGTTCCCGATCGGCGCCCAGCCCGGCGCCAGCCACTATGCCTGCCTGGAAGTGGCCGACGACGGCTGCGGCATACCCGCGCCGGACATGGAAAAAATCTTCGACCCGTTTTTCTCCACCAAGTTCACCGGCCGCGGGCTGGGCTTGCCGGTGGTGCTCGGCATCGTGCGGGCCCACGACGGTTTCGCCACGGCGGAGAGCCAGCCCGGCCGGGGGAGCGTCTTCCGGATTTTCCTGCCGCTCTCTTCCCAAAAGCCCGCCCGCCTGCCCGCCCCGCAGGCTTCCCTCCAAAAACCGGCCCCCGGGGGCGCCATCCTGCTGGCGGAGGACGATACGGGCCTGCGCTTGGCGGTCTCCTCGGCGCTCAAACGGCTCGGTTTCGGGGTGTTCGCAGCGCAGGATGGCGTGGAGGCGGTGGAGTTGTTCCAGCAGCACCAGGCGGTAATCCGGTGCGTGCTGAGCGACCTGACGATGCCGCGCATGGATGGCTGGCAAACCCTCGCGGCGGTGCGCCGGATTTCCCCCGGCGTGCGGGTGATCCTGGCCAGCGGCTACAGCGAGACGCAGGCCATGGAAGGGCGCCACCAGGAGTTGCCCCAGGCCTTCCTGAGCAAGCCGTATGACCTCGAGGTTTTGACCACCACGCTGGCCAGGGTGCTCGCGGACCAACCCGCCTGAACCGCTCCCGGGAAACCAGGCGCCATAACCGCCCGGATTTCCCAGCCGGTGGCCCCCCTTGGCGGGTGCGCCGCCGCCGGTTTCTCCCCCACCTCAGGACGCAGGGGAGTCATTGCAATTTGGCGGGGAGGTGAATAAATTAGTGGGTATTCGGGCCTTAGTCCCCGTAATACATGGATAAAGCCAAACCAATCATTATCGCGCCCTCTTTGCTGGCCGCGGATTACGGAAGGTTCGCCGCCGATTTGCGCCGCGCCGACCGGGCGGGGGCGGATTGGATCCATGTGGATGTCATGGATGGCCACTTTGTGCCGAACCTTTCCTTCGGCCCCGCCCTGGTGGAGGCGCTGCGGCCCCGGACCCGCCAACCGTTGGACGTGCACCTCATGTGCACCCAACCGGAAATATTGCTGGAGGCTTTTGCCCGGGCCGGGGCGGATCTGCTCACCATCCATGTGGAACTGGGGGACCGGGTCCATTCCCTGCTCTGGAAGATCCGCGCGCTGGGCAAACGGGTGGGCCTCGCCATCAACCCGCCCACCGCCATCCGAATGGTGGAGCCGTACCTGGATAAAGTGGACCTGCTGCTGGTGATGACCGTCAATCCCGGCTATGGCGGCCAGTCCTTGATTGAGGAGACCATCCCGAAAATCCAGTGGGCCGACACGCAGCGGCTCAAACGGAAACTGAATTACCACCTGCAGGTGGATGGCGGCATCAATTATAAAACCGTGGTGGATTGCGCCCGGGCGGGTGCCGATACCATCGTCAGCGGCACCACGCTTTTCAAGCATTACAACCTGAAAATCGCCATCCAGCGGATGCGCCGCCTGGCCCAAAAAGCGTTCCGGCAAGGCCGGGAAGGTTAGGCGCCGCCCGGCCATACCCTGGACCATCGGGCTGCTTCCTTTGGCGGGCAGCGTTCCCTGCTCGTCACCAATCGCCACGGGCTGGTTCCTCGCGCGCGCCTGCCCAGCCTCCAAAATCCCTGTGCCCGGCTGGGAAAGTTTATTTCCAAATGCCTCCCTGGTGGTGACGATGGTGCCGGACCCGCCGCGGTGCCTGGATCTGAAGGTGAACGGGGCGGCCGGATGCCCCGGGCTGACCGCCGCGGCCCCCCCCGGGTTGGGGGTTCCAAACCGTGAGCCGGGTCCGCAACCCAAGGCGGGCGATTTTCTACGGGTTGGTGGCACCCGGGGCCGGGCCGGGCTGCGGCTCCGGTTCCGCCACGGGGATGGTGAACCAGAAGGTGCTGCCGTGGCCCACCTCGCTCTCCACGCCGATCCGCCCCCCGTGCGCCTCCACCGCCAGCTTGCAGAAGGCCAGGCCCAGGCCGGCGCCCAGCCGCCGGTGCCGGTTTTCCACCTGGCCGAATTTTTCAAAAATTTTCCCGTGGAACTCCGGCGGGATGCCCGGGCCGTTGTCCATCACGGAGACCCGGAAGTGGCCGGCCTCCTCGCGGATCAGGATTTTCACCCAGCCATCTTCCTCGATGAACTTGAACGCATTATCCACGAGGTTGGTCAGCACCCGCTGGATCAGGGAGGGATCAAAGACCGCGCCCCCGGGCCCGGTGGCTTCCACCCGGAGCTGCCGCTGCTCCTTTATCCCGGCATACGCATCGCGCACCTCCCAGGCCGCCGTGACCAGATCCCCCGGCTTTTTGTCCAGCGGCATCTGGTTGTTTTCCAGCCGGGAGATGTCCAGCAGTTCCCTCACCATCCAGGAGAGACGACGGGCGCTGCGCTGCGCTGTTTCCAGGCATTCGGCCAGCTCGGAGTCCCTTTTGGGCAGGATCTGGCCCAGCAGGTCCAGGGCCATGGAAAAAGTGGTCAGCGGGGAACGCATGTCGTGCACGACCATGTGGAACAAGCCGTCCCGCAGCCGCTCCAGCTCCTGCAGGCGGCGGTGGCTGGCCTGCAGCTGCCGGCGCTGCTGGAGCAGCTCCAGCTGGCAGCGCACCCGCGCCTCCACCTCCGCCAGCTGGAACGGCTTGGCGATGTAGTCCACCCCCCCGGCCTGGAAGGCGCGCACCTTGTCCCCCGAATCGGACAGCGCGCTCAGGAACAGCACCGGTATCTCCTTGAATTGGGGATCGGCCTTCAGGCGGGCGCACACTTCGTAGCCATTCAGCCCGGGCATGAGCACGTCCAGCAGAATCAGGTGCGGCTGGTCCCGGGCCAGCGCTTTCAGGGCCATTTCCCCGCTCGGCATCGCAAACACCTGGCAGCCCTGGTTTTCCAGCATCGTCTCCAGCAGCTGCAGGTTCTGGGGCGCGTCGTCGACGATCATGATCCGCGGCCGCTCGTTCAAGGCAGTATTCAAACGCTTCCCTCCTCATTCAATAAGCGCAAAATCGCGTGGTATTCGTAATTCGCCGCCATCCGGCTCAAGGCATCCCCCAGCCGCGGCTGCGCCGGCGCCACTTCCCGCGCGATCAATTCCATCAGCCGCCGCCGGTGGCCCGTCTCGGTCAACTCCTGGATCCGGGCCCGGAGTTCGGGGGACAGGCGGCGGATCGCCTCCCGGGCCTGGCCGGGTTGCTCAGGATTGGCCGCCGCCGCCGCTGCATAAACATAATCAATCCCCAGCAGGATGCCGATCTGTTTCAAAAGCTGGTCCTGGCTGAACGGCTTGGGGATGAACCCATCCGCGCCCGCGCTCCGCCATTGCTCCAGCGTATTGCCCACCAGGTCGCCGCTCACCAGCAGGATCCGGGTGTCCCCCCCGCCGGGGGCGGCTCGGATGGCCTGCGTGGTGGCGAATCCATCCTGCCCTGGCATCCGCAGGTCCATCAACACCAGGTCCGGGCGGGTCGCGGTGTACCGCTCCACGGCCTCCAGGCCGTTGGCCGCCTCACACACCTGGAAGCCGGCTTTGGTGAGCAAGGCCCACAACAGGCTCCGATTGGAGGCAATATCGTCCACCACACAGATCAAGGGCTGGATTTCCGGGTTTTTTATCCGGAGTATTTGGGGGGTGGGGTCGGTTAGCCGGGCGGTGGCAGGCGGCGCTTTCAGGACTGCCGCCACAAAGGTGAAGCGGAAGGTGCTGCCCACGCCCACCTGGCTCGTGGCGGTCACGTCCCCGTCCAGCATCCGCGCCAGCTGGCGGCTGATGGCCAGCCCCAGGCCGGTGCCACTCTCCGGCTGCTGCCCGGCTTGGGCTTGCTCGAACGGCTCGAAGATCCGTTCCCGATCCCCGGGGGCGATGCCCGGCCCCGTATCTTCCACCTCGATCTCCACCCGGGCCACCGCCATCTCCGCCATCTCCGCCACCAGCGCGCTGGCCACCCGCAGCTGGACCCCGCCCCGCGCCGTGAATTTGACGGCGTTGCTGAGGATGTTCAGGAGCACCTGGCGGACCTTGCCGGCGTCGGTGTACAGGCACTCCGGCAGGTCCGGCGCGCAGCGGATCCCGAATTTCAGGCCCTTCTCCTGGGCGCGCAGGTGGAACATGGCCTCCTGGCTTTCCAGCAAGGCGCGGAAGTCGCATTCCGCCAGCGCCAGCTGCATCCGGCCGGCCTCGATCTTGGACATGTCGAGCACGTCGCCGATGAGCCGCAACAGGTGCTCCCCGCTGCGGTTGATGGTCTCCTGGTGCTTCTGCTGCTCCGCGGTCACCTTCGGATCCCGCCGCAGCAGCTGGCTGAAGCCCAGGATCGCGTGCAGCGGGGTGCGGATCTCGTGGGACATGTTCGCCAGAAACCGGCTCTTGGCCTGGTTGGCGGCATCGGCCACCTCCTTGGCCCGGCTCAGCTCCGCTTCCACCACCTTCCGCTCGGCGATCTCCCGCGAAAGCTCCGCCGTGCGCCGCGCCACGCGCTGCTCCAGCTCATCATGCGCCTGGCGCAGGGCCGCCTGCGCCTCGAGGCGGTCGATGAAGATCCCCGCCTGGAGCGCGACCGCCTCCAGCAGGTGCGTGATGGAGGAGGGCAATTCGCGCCCGGAGCGGGAGGCCAGCAGCAGCAGGGCTTGCAGCCGGCCCTCCCGCCGGATGGGCACCAGCGAAAAGGTTCGGTAATCCTCCGCCGCCCCCTCCAGGCCGGGCAGCAGCCCGCCAGCCGGCGGGCCGCCGTGGTGCGCCGCTCCCTCCCACGCCCATTGCGCCAGGGGGGAATTTGCCCCCAGCTCGGTTCCGGGTTCCACCGGGCACACGGCCCACCCCTCCAGGAAAACCAGCTTCAACGCGCCCGTGACGCTCGCCAAAAACAGGCCGCCGGCCTCCAGGCCGGCGATCGCCTGGGCGGTCCGCACGCAGCAGCCCAGGCCCTCGGCCAGGGTACTCACCTCCAGCAGCTGCAGGCCCAGGTCGCGCTGCTGCCGCAGGGCCTCCTGCGTGCGCTTGCTTTCCGTGATTTCCCGCACCACGCAGGTCACCCCCTCCTGCCCGTCCGAAGTGGAGGCAAAGGCGGTGACGCGCAGGTCATACCACCGGCTGCCGTCCGGCATCTCCAGGAGGTATTCGGCCTGGGCCGGGCGCCGGGTGTCAAAGGTCTCCCGCAGCGCGCGTTTGATTTGGGAGCGCGCCGGCTCCGGGAACCCGATGTCGTCGAAGCTCCGGCCCACGAAATGCTCGGGCCGGAGGAATAATTCGCCGTTACCCGGCTGCTGGTATTCCTGGAATACCAGCTCCCGGTCCAGGACAAACACCAGGTCGGTCATGCTGGCCAGGAGCGAGCGCAGCCGCAGCTCGCTCCGCTGGATCGCCTGCTCGGCCTTTTTCCGGGCGGTGATGTCCTGGAAAGTGCCCATGATGTACATCTCCCCGCCCTCCTCCACCCGCCCCAGGCAGCGCACCTCCGCCCAGAGGCGCCGGCCGGTCCGGGTGGTCACGCCGACCTCCAGGGCAAACGGTTCGCCGTAATCCTGCGCCCGGGTGATGGCCCGCATCAGCAAGGGGATGGCGGCGGCATCGTAGGCTTGCAGACCCTCGGCCAGGCCCGGCTGCCAGTCCAGCGGCCATTCCATGATCTCGTAAATCCCCTCCGTCCAATAGAGGTAATCGGTCCGGGGATTCACCTTCCACGCGCCGATCCGCCCGATCTGCTCCGCCTGCCGCCGGAACAGCAGGCCCTCCCGCAACGCCTTTTCCGACCGCTTGCGGCCCGTGATATCCTGGGCGATGGCCATGAATGCCTGGGGTTCCCCGAGGCCGTTTTTCACCACCGTACCCGACAGCTCCCCGTATAACTCCACGCCGTCGGATCTCTGCAGGCGACATTCGAACGGCTCCACTATACCTTGGACCTGGGTCGCCGCGAAAATGGGCGGGACCCGCTCGCGCTCTTCCGGGTGGAGCAAGTCGATCAGGGAAAGGCCAATCAGGTCCTCGGGATTTAAGCAGCCATGCATGTTGGCTGCCGCCTGGTTGGCCATCATGACCCGGCCTCGTAAATCCGTCAGGATCACGGCGTAGGGCGACACCTCCACCAGCGTCCGGTAGCGTCCCTCGCTTTCGAATAGCGCCTCGGTGGCCTGGCGATATTCGGAGATGTCGGCGGCGAAGCCGCCAAAGGAGGTGATATTCCCGTCCGCATCGTAAACCGGCTTGCCCTGGTCGAGGATCCAGCGCGGGGCACGGCCTGGCTGGAGGAGGCGGTACTCCTCCTGGTAAGGTTCCCCTTGCGGGTGGCGGGTCAAGGAGCAAGCCACCCGCTTCCGGTCGTCCGGGTGGATGGCCTCCAGCCAGCTTATGGGATTGGCGTAAAGCTCGGCCACCGGCCGGCCCCATAATTTCTCATACGCCGGGCTCACATACAGCATCCGGGAAAGGTCCGGGGTGGCCAGCCACATGACCCCCGGGGTATTGCTGGCCAGGATCTGCAGATGCTCCTCCTTCTGCCGCAGGGCCGCCGCCACCTGCTTCTGCTCCGTGATGTCCCGCTCCACGCTCAGGAGCCATTGTTTACCCCCGATCCGCAACAGTTTGCAGTGCGCTTCCACCTCGAAGGTGGTGCCCTCCTTGCGCACGTGCTTCACCTCGAACACGGCGTCGCTCTGGCGCAAACGCTGGAGCCGCTCCGCGATCTGGACTGGACCCGTGCCGGGATCGATCAAGGCGAGCGGCTGCCCCAGTAACTCCGCCCGCGTGTAGCCATGGATCTGCAGGGCGGCCTCGTTCGCATCTGCAATCACCAACTGGGTGTCCGAAACCACCTCCAGCACGAGGGTGTAGTCTCCCGATTGCTCGAACAACGCGCGGTACCACGCTTCGCTTTGCGTCAAGGCCTGCCGCGTCCGCTGGCGCTCGATGGCATACCGCAGGGCGCGCTGCAGCGTTTCGGAGCCGAAGTGGCCCTTGACGAGGTAATCCACCGCCCCCGCTGCCATCGCCGCCGCGTCCGTTTCCGGGGTGCTTTGGCCGGTGAGCATGATCATCGGCACCTGGCACCCGGCGGCCTGCGCCGCCCGGATCAGCTCCAGGCCATCCTGCGCCCCCAGCCGGTAATCGACCAGGCAGGCGCTGAAGTCCTGCCGCCCCAGCGCCTCCAGGCCGGCCTCCAGCGTCGCCGCCCAGGCCAGCTGAAACCGGTTCCACCCGGTTTCCGCCAGCAAATCGCGGGTCAGGATGTAATCATCCTCGTCGTCGTCCACCAGGAGGATGGATACTGGCGGCGCGCTCATTTTACCGCCGCTTCGGAGTTCGGGGGCAGCTCCACCACCTCAAACCAGTATTGGCCGATGACTTTCACCACCTCCACCAGCCTGTCGAATGTGACCGGCTTGCGGATGAACGAGTTCACCCCCAGGTCGTAGGAGCGGAGAACGTCCTCCTCCGCCTGGGAGGTCGTCAGCACAATCACCGGCAGCCGTCGCAGGAGCGGGTCGCTCTTGATCTCCTTGAGGGCCTCCCGCCCATCCTTGCGCGGCATGTTGAGATCCAGGAGCAGCAGGCCGGGCAGCGGCTGCTTCGAGAGGCCGGTGTATTTCCCGTGGCGGTGCAGGTAATCCATCAGTTCCTCGCCATCCTCGACGAAGTGCAGCTCATTGGCCACCTTGCTTTCTCTCAGCGCCTCGCTGGCCAGCAGCCGGTCGTCCGGATCGTCTTCGGCCATGAGGATGATGATCGATTTATTTGCTTCTTTCATAAATTGCTTTCTGGTTCCGCCTGCCGGTTCGGGAGGTTGACGATGAAGGTCGACCCGCCGCCCGGCTGGCTGCGGGCGGTGATGCTCCCGCCGTGGCGCTCCGCGATCTTGCGGCAGATCGCCAGGCCGATCCCGGACCCCGCGTAGAGGCTCCGTTCGTTCAGCCGCTGGAAGATGGTGAAAATGCGGTCCAGGTATTTCTCGTCGAACCCGATGCCGTTGTCCTGGACAAAAATCTGGCACAGCTCGTTCTCCCGGCCCCGCGACCACGTTCGCCGGGCCCCGCTTTCCGCCTCCAGCCCGCGGGCAAAAACGCGGACCACCGGCGACACCCCCGGCCGGTGGAACTTCAGTGCGTTGCCGATCAGGTTCTGCAGCAGCTGGCGCATCTGGGTCGGGTCCGCCTCGATCACCGGCAGGTCTTGGATCTTCACTTCGCCGCCCGTTTGCTGGAGGCGGACCTCCAGGTCCCCCACCACCTCGCGGGCGAGCTCGTTGAGGTCCACCCGGGAAAACGGCCGCGCCTGGGTGGTCACGCGGGAAAACAGTAGCAGGTCTTCGATCAAGTTGGACATCCGCTGCGCGGCGTTGCACATGCGCTGGAGGTAGTCCAGCCCCTCGGCGCTCAGCTGGGCCGCGCACTTGTTGGAGAGGCGCTCGCTGAAGGCCTGGATTTTACGCAGCGGCTCCTGCAGGTCATGCGAGGCCACGAAGGCGAAATCCTGCAGCTCGGCGTTGGAGCGGCGCAGGTTTTCCACCGAGTGCTGCAGCGCGTCCTCCGCCTGTTTGCGCGGCGTGAGATCCTGTATGACCAGCGAGAAGCCGCGCCGCTGGCCCGCTTCATCCCGCGCCAGCGTCAGGACGGTTTTGGCCCAAAACTCCGAGCCATCCCGGCGCACCCGCCAGCCCTCCTCCTCGCAGCGCCCCTTTTCCTCCACTTCCCGGAGCTCCCACTCCGCCACCCCCTGGCGCAGCGCCTCCGCCGTGTGGAGCCGCGCGCAGGACTGCCCGAGCATCTCCGCCGCGGGGAGCCCGGTGAGGCGCTCAGCGCCCTGGTTCCAGGTCACCGCGCGCCCCTCCAAGTCCAGCATGATGATCGCGTAATCCTGCACGCTCCACACCAGCAGCCGAAACTGCTCCTCGGTTTCGCGCAAGACCACCGCCCCGTCCCGCACGCGGCGCTCGGATTCGGCGTGCAGGACCTGCCAATTGGTGGTGACCAGCCGCCCGCTCAGGTAAACCAGCGCCCGCCCGGGATCCGCCGTGGCGCTCCACTCCACCCGGTAACAGGCGCCGTCCCGGCCCAGGCACCGGATCTCGAACCGCCCCGCCTGGCCGCCGGACACCACTTTCCGGATTTCACTGGTGGCGGCCACCTGGTCTTCCGGGTGCACCCAATCCAGGAACCGCCGGGCGGCCGCTTCCTCCAGCGGCCACCCCAGCCTTTTCTCCCACGCCGGATTAATCTGGAGCAGCCGGCCGGCCGCATCCGCCACGCCCAGCAAGTCCTGGGATAGCTCGAAAAATAACCCGG
>CAIMWS010000384.1 GCA_903845125.1 uncultured Verrucomicrobiota bacterium | reverse complement strand
GTAATAGGCCACGCAATAAGGCCCATCCCCCACGTGAAAGAAAGCGTTTTCTCACGTTCAATTTCCCTATTTTATATCTTGATTATTGGTCTGCGATGAACTTCATATCCGCCACATTTATTGTCAAATGGAAAATGAGCATAAAGGAATATTCGAACTCCAACTCATTGCTGGTAAGCATGTTGCATAGTTAAAAAGTGCGCGTCTATATGCGCTGCTTCAGTCCTGCGTGGATCGAGATATTCAGGAAACAGGGTATTTGCCCCAATCTGAAAGCATTCCGATCAGTAACCGCAACTACAATGGAAATAACGGCAATGGCCACAGCCAGGGCAGCAACGGCAACGGCAACGGCAACGGCGCTAATGGAAATCATTCGGAGACATGGAATTGCAGCGAAAAACAGAAATCGCTGATCCTCAAGATTATCCAGGACAACCGTTTGGATAAAAAGGAAATCGAAGACTTGGCTCAGGATCGCTTCAGCAAAGGTGTCAAAGCCCTTAATAAATTAGAAGCATCCTGCATAATCGAGATACTCCTGGAGAACCACTCCAAGAAAGGCAACCATTATGCCCGCCGTTAATTCACCCAATGCTGCGCCGGCCTGGCCAACCGTGGGTGGCTGTTTTTTTCTTAACTTAATCCACTTTATGCCGATCAAAGGTTAAGCACGAAAGGGATGGCTTGGTCATCCTGGCGTGCAACTTTGGATAATCGTCTACCTGACAATGTATGAAAACGATCCGGTATTGGCTGATCCTTGGGCTGGCCTGGTTTTCCACGGCCGCCATTCACGCGCAAATGCTATCCTATAAACTGGACCGCCAAAAATGGCTGAGCCAGATTTCCACCAACCCCATCCCGTTGATGTACCGCTTTAGCGCCTTAATCGCTGGGTCCGGGCTGCAATATTCGGAGGTGTGTAGCCCGGCTGTAACCAACGGTTTGGCCGGTTCCACTTCCCAGATGAGCTTCGGCACGAACCTCTCCGCCTTATCCTATGTGGATACCAACCTGGTGAACAGTGATGAAATATTCACCACCAATTATCCTCCCGGCAATTATACCCTCTACGTGGAGAGCAAAACGGTCACCTACCGGATCAATAAATACCCGGTGGCCTGGAATGTGGATTTCGCCACTGTCCCGCCGGTGATCACGAACCTTCCGCCGCTGACTTTTCTGCAGGCCACGCAGGAATTCCGCTGGCCGGTGTTCAATGCGGATGGCGCGGGATACACCACGTTTGTGTTGCTGGAGGGGCGCATCGATACCAATATGCTGCTTACTTTGGCGCAATCGGCGTCGGCGGTGGGCTTGGATGCTTTCACCAACATGACGGTGCTTTCCGCGCAGCTGCGCCTGGCCCCGAGTGAAAACCACATCCTGGTCACCAATATCAATCCCAAGCTGGGCCACCTGGTGTTGCTCCAATTCCATAATCTGAGTGCGGTGACCACCGATCCCCTGGTCAAGGAAGTGTCCAGCACCACGGCCAACATGATCGTGTTTCTGCCGGAGGAGGTGCGCATTGTGGGGCAGCCGGCCAGCCAGACGGTGGTGGAGGAAAGTGTGGTTTCCTTTAGTGTCGTGGCGGTGGGAACGCCCCCCATCAGTTACCAATGGCAATTCAACGGCAAGGATATCCTGGGCGCCACCAACCTGTTGCTGTTGCTGGCGAATGTGCAGACCAACCAGTCCGGGCCGTATACGGTGGTGGTCAGCAACCCGATGGGGTCGGTAACCAGCTTGCCCGCCATACTGACGGTCACCAACGCGCCACCACCCGAGCCGCTGGCGCTCGATGAGCCGGCCATGTTGCGTCCGGGAGCGTTCCGATTTCTGATCGCCGGCGAGGAAAACAAAAATCTGGCGGTTGAATTCACGAGCAATTTGCGGGAGTGGCAGGTTCTGGAGGTCATCACCAACCATCCCGGAGCCACTATTTATGTAGATTACAGCGTCACCAATGCTCCTCATCGTTTCTATCGCGTGCGGGTGGTGAAATAGCCCGGCGAGGATGGCCGAAAGCTCGCCTCTGGCGCGCCCAAAAGAACGGGTGCCGCCGGATCGCCCAAGGCCCAAGGCCAAGGTTCGCGCAGGAAGGGGACTGGACGGTTTGGCGCGCCAAACCGGTCCTGGACTGGGGAGATTTCAATAGCCGCGGGCCGGGTTCCGCTGACGGCAGCCAGGGGCGGAATAATTTTGCAGGCACTGCCCCGGGGCATTCGGGAAATGGGGGTGGGGACGACCGGCGTTGTTTCACGGATCGAGGCGGCGGGAAATAGCGGGGAGCTGGTCTGCCGCGTGCAACTACACGGTTTTTCTGGTGTTGGAATGAACATTGGATAGGATATGAACGTGAATCGATCGAAAAGAGTGGTGGTGCTTGCGGGTTTGGCGGCGGCAGTTAACCTGCTGGCAGGCAACGGATTGCTGGCGGATAATCCGCAATCATACCAGGCTATCGTGGTGCGGAACGCCTTCCGTTTGAAACCCATTCCTCCTCCCGCCCCGGAACCAGTCCAAACTTCGGCCCCACCCGTGAATGTGAAATTCACTGGAATAACCACCTTCGGAGGGGCCAAAAAGGCCTATTTCATGATCCCCGATACCAGTAACCCCTCGGTTCCCAATTCTTTCCTCTATCCAGCCTTGGAAGAGGGGCAAAGCGGGAACGGGATCGAGTTGGTGAAAATCAACGAGCAGGATTACTCGGTGAAGATATTGCTGGGGGGGCAGTCCAAGGTGTTGAATTTCAAGGACAACGGGAACTTGTCGGCCCCGGTGGCCATCGCCGCTGGCGGGCCTCCCGGGGCGCCGGGCATGCCGGGCGCACCAGGCGGTCCGGGGGGGCCGCGCGTCGTGCCGCTGCAAAATCCAAACTTGCCGGGTGGGGCACCCATCCAGCCCATAATGAATTTGCCGGGAGGATCTGGTTTCCAATCACCGCAGGGTGGGGGTAGTGTGACATCGCCATTGCAAAATATCCCTCAGCGGCCGTTGCGCACCGCCCAGGCGAATCCGGCGGAGAATCAGGCCTCCTTGGTGCAGTCCATGCTGAACCTCGAAATCACCCGGGAGGTAAATAAAGCGCAGATCATTTCAGGGGATCACCCGCCGCTGCCACCCACCGATCTCAGCGATCCCGGTCCGCCCACCCCTGGCGCGAGTACCGTGCCAGTGCCTGGGCTGATTCGGCGATGACCCATGGTCCTGACGGAGAGTGGGATCTGTTTGAATTGAATAGAGGGCTGAAAAGCCTGACCGGTTGGCAGGTGTTCGATTATCCAGTTTACTCCGGGGAGGATTTCAGTTAACTCATGGTTTATGCCTGAGATTGCTGCATTTGTGAAACATGGGGCCACGCTGATGAATCCCCTGACGTTGGAAAAGGTGATGAAGGAGATTCCCATGTGGAAAGCATCCTTCACTCAAATCCACGCCGACAACTATCCGCACTTGGTGGACCAATTGATGTTCCTGGCCAGTCTGGTCGAGGATGTGGGAGAGGGTGCCTACAAGGAACTTCCTTATGTGACCTTGGCGGAGGCCATGTTCGCTTTGATTTATTCCCAGCGCAGTGTGGACATAATCCCCGATACCATACCGAAGTTTGGCTTTGCCGATGAATCGAGCGTGGTCCGTGCCGTACTCATCCACAACGAACGGCCCTTGATGGCCTATGCCAAGAAGGTGCATCAGGATTGGAAGAAAATCACCAACCGGCCCTGAGCCAGAGGGCGTTTGGGGCATCGTCATTCGGTGGGGTAGCGATACGCTGGCAGCGGCTTGTCTGGCGGAAATCTGCATCCGGCCCTTGCTCTCGCTTGAAAAATCACCGTTTACCTTGTGAAGAAGCAGCGGTCTAAATCCGCGCCAGCGCCCACGGCGATTCCCACGCCTGGCCCGGCTGCGGGCCTTATTAATCCATCGGCCCAACCACTTCGGGGACGGCGGGTGTGGTGGTTCCGGATGGTGGCGTTGTTGGTCATACCGCTGGTTTTGCTGGCGGTTTTGGAAACCGCGTTGAGATTGGCGGGCTTTGGTTACGCCCCCGGTTTTTTCCTCAAGTCGCAAATCAACGGGCAACCGGTTTGGGTCGAAAACCAAAAATTCAGCCGCCGGTTTTTCCCGCCCGCCCTGGTGCGGCACCCGCAGCCAACGGTGATGAATGCCGTGAAATCGCCGGAGACCTGCCGGATTTTCCTGCTGGGTGAATCGGCCGCGATGGGGGATCCTGCCCCTGCGTTTGGCCTGGCCCGGGTGTTGGAAAAGTTATTGGAGGATCGTTTTCCGGGTTTGCGCTTTGAAGTGGTAAATACAGCCATTACGGCCATCAATTCCAACGTGATCCTGCCGATTGCCCGGGATTGTGCCCGGCAAAACGGTGATTTTTGGGTGGTGTATATGGGGAACAACGAAGTAGTGGGACCTTTTGGGGCGGGCACGGTTTTTGGCTCGCAAACCCTGCCGCTCTGGATGATCCGTTTCCAACTCGCCACCCGGACCACCCGTCTGGGCCAGTTGCTGGCGGCCGGCCTTGACCGGTTGCGTCCCGCCTCCGAGCCTCAGTCCTGGGGCGGCATGACGATGTTCCTGAACCAGCAAGTCCGGCAGCGGGAGACACGGATGGAGCGGGTTTACGCGCATTTCGAGCGGAACTTGCGGGAGGTCATCCGCCTGGGAGTGGCCTCCGGCGCTCAAGTGCTGGTGAGCAGTATGGCGGCCAATTTGAAAGACTGCGCGCCGTTCAGTTCCCTGCACAGCTCGGATCTCACCGCCACGCAATTGTCCGCCTGGGAACAGCAGGTCCAGGAAGGGGCAAAGCTGGCGCTGGCCACCAATTATCCGGCTGCGCTCTCCTGCTTCGAGAGGGCACTGCAAATCGATGCTGAATATGCGGATTTGCACTACCAGGCTGCCCAATGTTACCTCAGCCTGCGCCAGGTTGACGAGGCCCGGCGGCATTTCGAGCAAGCGCGCGATCTGGACACGTTGCGCTTCCGGGCGGATCGCCGGATCAACGAGATCATCAGCCATTCTGCGGCCGCCTTCAATGCCGCCCAAGTTTGCCTGGTGGAAGGGGCGGAAGCCATCGCCCGGCACAGCCCGGACCATCTCCCCGGCGACGAGTTGTTGTATGAACATGTTCATTTTAACTATGACGGCAATTACTGGCTCGGATTGGCGATGGCGGAGGCCATGGCGAGCCGTTTGCCTGCGGCTTTGCGCCAGCGGTCACAGGACCGGGGCAAATGGCTTACCGTAGAGGAATGCGCCCAGCGGTTGGCGCTGACCGATTGGGATCGCCTGCAGGGCGTGGAGGCCATGCTCAAGCGGATGAGCGAGCCGCCTTTCATCAACCAATCGGATTATGCCCTCCGGCACCAGCGCTGGACCGGCCGTCTGAACCAGCTCCGCCCCCATGGCAAACCTTACGCCTTGCGCCGCACCATCGAGGTGTACCGGCGGGCGGTGGAGGAGCGGCCCAAGGATTGGCATATCCGGGCCAACTTCGCGCGGGCGCTGCAGTCGGCCAGCGCAAATGACGCAGCCCTCGAGCAGTGGCGGGCCTGCCTGAGCCAGGTTCCGCACCATGCTTCGGCGCTATACGGGCTCGGAAATCTCCTGGATACCATGGGCAAAAGCGCGGAGGCGCAGGCCTGTTTCCGGGACGCCCTGCGGATCCGGCCGGAATTTCCGGAGGCTTTGAATTCCCTGGGTTTGTGCCTGGTCAACCAGGGACGTCTGGAGGAGGCCGCGCAAGCGTATCGCCGGGCCGTCGCTTTGAGCCCGGATTTTGCGGAGGGCTTCGTGAACCTGGGGCTGGTATTGCTGAAGCTGGGCAAGACCTCCGAAGCCATGGCCCAATACGAGCGGGCGTTGCGGATCAAACCCGGCAGCCTGGCGGCGCATCTGAACCTGGGCAAGGCGCTGGCTGGTCTGGACCGTCTCGAGGAAGCCCGCCAGCATTATGTGGCGGCAGTGGATCTGGCGCCCGACGATGCCACGGCCCATTACAACCTGGCCAATCTTCTGGCCCGGCAGGAGCAGGGAGAGGCCGCCATCAGCCACTACCAAACCGCCGTCCAGCTGAATCCAGATTTCATTGAAGCCCGGCTCAACCTGGGCTTGGAATTGGCACGCGCGGGCCGGCGCCCCGCCGCTATCACCGAGCTGGCCGAGGCTGTCCGCCTGCGTCCCAGCCGGGCCGATGCACGCTACAACCTGGGGGTGGCGCTGGCCCAGGAGCGCCGCTACGCGGAGGCCGTGGCGCAATTTCAGGAAACGCTGCGGCTGGAGCCGGAAAATACCCGCGCCCAAAAGAGCCTGGAGGCGGCGCAAGCCTTGATCCCCCCGGGCAAATAGGTGCCATGGGCAATCCCTTTTTCCAACCCGGCGCCCAGCGCGCTTCCAAGGTCCGCCAGCTGTTCGACGGTATCGCCCCCAGGTATGATCTCATCAACGACGTCCAAAGCCTCGGCCTGCACCACCTTTGGAAGCTCCGCGTGGTGCGGATGGCGGATCCCCGGCCCGGCTGTCAGGCGCTCGATTTGTGCTGCGGCACGGGCGACTTGGCGCGGCGGCTGGCAGCACGGGGCGCCTGGACTGTGGGGGCCGATTTCAGCGGGCCCATGCTGGAGCAGGCTGCCCGGCGGAAACCTCTGCGCGGGGCCGCGGTTTCCTGGGTCCAGGCCGATGCGCTGGAATTGCCCTTCGCAGACGGTTCCTTTGACTTGGTGACCATCGCCTATGGGCTGCGCAACCTGTCCGATTTTTCCCTGGGGCTGGCGGCCATGCAACGGGTGCTCAAGCCGGGCGGCCGCCTGCTGATCCTCGATTTTGGCAAGCCCGCCAACCGGCTCTGGCGGGCGCTGTATTTCGCCTATCTCCAGCTCGCCGTGCCGCTTTATGGCCGGATTTTCGCCGGCAACGCGGATGCGTATGCCTACATCCTGGAGTCGCTCAAAAACTATCCCGCCCAAACCGGGGTGAATGCGCTCCTGCAGGAGCTCGGTTTCACAAGCTTGCGGGTGGTGAATTTGCTCGGCGGCGTTATGAGCATCAATTACGGCGAAAAATGCTGAATTGGCGCGGCTTCACTCCTTTTTTGTGGATCATACAACCAGCCTCCCCTGGCGCTCCGCGAGGCTGATCACGGCCCGGGTGCCGGAATTAAACTCCAGGAAATCCTGCTCGATGCCATCGCTGAAGATAACCCCATTTTCCGCCATGTGGGAAATGAGTGTCAGCGATTGGTTGGGGGTGATTTGGCCGAAAACCAGCGAGGTGGAGGTGGTCTTGCTGGGGAACGGTTCGCGCACGGTGAAACAAAGGTAGCTGGCATCCCAGTCAAAGGCGGATTCGACGCGGTTTTCCGGCGCTGGTGGGGCATCGGTTGCAAACCTGCTTTGGGTGATGGCCACGGCGCCGGTCAGCAGGCTTTTGAGCCAGCCGGTGGAGCCCAGGCCGGTTGAAACAATGATCCCGCTGGAGGAATGGTCCTCGGCCACCGGCCCCAACTCGATGCGATAACGCGCGGATCCATGTGTTTTCGGGCCGATGAACAGGTCGTTTACACCGAAGATCTTCAGGCCGTTATTGAGCACCGCCTGGGCCATGGTTACCTGTCTGGTGGGGCGCCGTTGTTGGAAAACTTCCGTCAGCACTTTGCCCAGGTCGCCCACCTTGAAAGGCAAGAGCTGCCCATCCCAACGGGATGGATCGGGATTGACACCGATCACTGGCTGGCCGTCGAGGTATTTCAACGTATTGGCCACCAGGCCATCCTGGCCCAGGGCCACGATCACATCCAGCGGCCCGAAAAGGAAATTGGGAAGGAACCGGCGTTCGACCCATTGCACCCGGCCCAGTTGGCCCAACACGGTGCGGGTCTGAGCCAGGGCTTGACGGTAACACTCGTCCTCGTGCTGATAGTCGGAAAAATCGCCGCCCAAGTGTTCCACATAGAAGCGGGCTTGCGCAACGGTGTTGAACCGCGCGACCAATTCATCCAGCCGGGTGGGCCGGGTGATCAGCACGATTTTGTTTTCGGTCAGGCGCCACATGTCACCGGGCGCTCTTGGCTGGCAGCAACTCCCGCAAAAGGTCCGGGGAGATGTTCAGTTCGCCGATTTTGTCCGCCCGACCAGCGATTTCCTGGAATGCCACGGCGATGAGTTGCTCGGGTTTCATCCCGGCGCTGGCCAACGCCTGGATGAGGCGGGTATCCGCGGCGCCCAGCGCCTGCATGGTGGCTGAGATGCCGTACGCCCGGGTATCGGCTTCGGCTTTGGCGTTCTGCATGGCCAGGGCAACGAGTGACTTCCGCTTCTCTTCCAGCTCGATCTGGGCACCCATCTTCGTTTGTTCGAGCAGGTTTTTCTTTTCCTGCACGGCCCGTTCCGCGTCCATCTGCGCTTCACGGATCTGGCGTTTCTTGTTTTCGACGGCGATCTCCGTGTTCAGCTCGTTTTCCTTGATGGCGCGCTCCTGTTCGACGGCTGAGTTGCGGCGCGCATAGGTCGCCTCGTCAGCTTCTTTCAGCAATTGTTCACGGGTTTCGGCTTCCAGGGCGCGGGCCGTTTCCGGCACCGGCTTGATCGCCAGGATGGAGAGGCCCAAAACCTCCAAGCCCAGGGAGGCTATTTCGCTGGCACTGCTCAAGCCTTGGCGGACCGCCCGAACGATCTCCTCGGAAGCGCGGATGGCCTGGCGCAGTGGCAGTTTCTGCAATTCGGCCCGGGCCAGGACGTTGACAATGTTGATCACGCGCTGGGGCAGTTTCTGCGGATCGTCGGAGGCGTAGGACTGGCCGCCAGGGGCGAGCGTAAAATTCATGAGCGAGGCCAGTTTTTTGGCATCCGAAACCCGGTAAGTCACCTGTCCCTGGATGGTGATGGTCTGGAAATCCGCCGTGGTTTCCTCAAAGATAAAGGGCATATCTGTGCTGGCGATCGGCACCGCGACCAGTGAAGTTGTGGGTGAATAATAAAAGAAAGCCAGCCCGGCGCCCTCCCGGACCACCTTTCCTCTGCGGTATTGGAGCAAGTAAGTCGTGGGTTGGATTTTTATGAATCTAACGCCGAGCATAGGGGGCCTTTCGTTCGCGGATTGGGTTCCTGGGAAATCTTATCGCCGGTTTGCCAACCTTTCCGCGTTGTTGAATGCGGATTCGGTCTGCCCGCAGGAGCCTGCTGCGGCATGTTTTATGAGCGATTGGATGGATTTCACTATCTCTCATCATACCATGGCCTCCGGAATCGTCAATCTGGTTTCTGTAAGATGGCGAAACGGTGGGCAAAAGCTGTTTTTCTTGCTCGCCAGGCGGGAAGCTGGAGCTTAAGTTCACAGGCATGTTTCACAAATTGGAAAGTCGAGGTCGCGCGATGACAAATAAAATTTTATCCCCCTGGTTGTGGGCCGGCCTGGCTGGCCTGTTGGTGGCATCAGCGAATGCCCTGGCAGCTGCGGGCCAAACGATTCCGCTCTGGCCCGCTGGCGCTCCCGGCGAGAAGGGGGATATCGGTGAGGAAAAGGACACCACCAAAACCACGGATGGCTTGATCGCGGGAAAACGGTTGATCCGGCTGGGCAATGTATCCAATCCGACGATCACCGTATGCCGTCCCCCCAAGGAAAAAGACACGGGTTGTGCGGTGGTGGTTTGCCCCGGGGGTGGCTACCACATCCTGGCGATGGATTTGGAGGGCACCGAAGTGGTGGAATGGCTGAACTCCATCGGGGTCACCGGGGTGCTGCTGAAATACCGGGTTCCCGCCCGCCCGAATCGTCCGCGATATGAGGCGGCCTTGCAGGACGCCCAGCGGGCCATGGGGTTGGTCCGCCAGCGCGCCGGGGAGTGGGGCATCAATCCCAAGCGGATTGGCATTTTGGGATTTTCCGCGGGCGGCCATCTTTCGGCGGCTGCCAGCTGCAACTGGGACAAGCGCCTTTACGAGCCAGTGGACGCGGCCGACCAAGCCAGCTGCCGGCCGGATTTCACGGTATTGGTCTATCCCGCCTACCTGACCATGGAAAAGGAGGTGGACAAGGTCTCCCCGGAACTGAAAATCAACGGCCAAACGCCGCCCACCTGCCTGGTGCAAACGCAGGATGATGTCATCCGGGTGGAGTGCAGCTTGTTCTATTACCTCGCCTTGAAGAATGCCAGCGTTTCCTCCGAGATGCATTTGTATCCCAGTGGCGGGCATGGCTACGGATTGCGGCCTACCAAAGACACGGTCACCTCTTGGCCGCAGCGGGTGGAGGAATGGCTGGGCGCGATGGGCATGTTAAAAACCAATTAGCAAGCAGCGGGGACCTCGTTGGGGCTTATGAAAAACGTCCTGTTTCCAATTCTGAATCCGGTGGCGTGGCGCAGTTATTTTCAAGGGGCAATTATGGGCGCCTGCCTGGCTGGCTGGTCGGTTCAGGCCGCCCCGCACGCCAGCCTGGCAGTGGAAGATCTGCGCTGTGAATATTTGACCAATCCCCTGGGCCTGGATGTTCGGGAACCGCGCCTGAGCTGGAAATCGGCGGCCACCGATCCGGGGACCAGGGGGTTGAAACAAACGGGTTACCAGGTCGTGGCCGCCAGCACCATGGAATTGCTGCTGAAGGATATTGGCGATCTCTGGGACACGGGCGGGGTTCTATCCGATCAATCCCTCAACCTCGATTACGGGGGACACCCGCTGGCGGCCGGCCAGGAGTGCCATTGGAAAGTGCGCGTGCGGGACCAGAACGGCGCCTGGTCCAGGTGGAGTATGCCGGCCCGCTGGACCATGGGTTTGCTGGCGCCATCCGATTGGACCGCGCTCTGGATCGGCACGGACCAATTATTCGAACGGAAACCGGGCTCGCCCCCGCCGGACAACCAGGTGCCGGACCCGTGG
>CAIMWS010000383.1 GCA_903845125.1 uncultured Verrucomicrobiota bacterium | reverse complement strand
TGGAGATATTTCAAAGGCCTTTTTATTGGCCGCATTTTGGGTGTGTGCTACAAGGAGTGTAGGGGATTTCACTACAAACTTATATCCGGGATTTTTGCCTTTGTCATGAAAACCCTGACACGCTCGTGTAGGCGTAAGCTTACGCAAATTGGTCTTTCTAGCCGCAATTATGTAGTGATAACATTACAAGTCTTGATGTTCAAAAAGGTAATTATAGTAAATAATAAATACACTATAGATATTTGACAAAACAACGCGTTGTCTACTATATTTGCCTGGCGATCGACAAATCAAATTTCGGAATGAGGCTTAAAAGCATGATTACGGCAGGTTTGCCCGAATTAAAGGCGCTTGCGGCCCAAGAGGCGATGGCATTCACCCGGGATGCTGGTGCTACGCGAGATACAGGCTCCAATGAGGGGCGTAGTGTTAAAAGGAATCCTTGGCCTGCTGGTGGATCCAGTGGGGGTTGGTGTTTTCGGCATGACGGATTACCAATGGCTTCATACCAAGCCAATCCGCCGTCGGTCCCTCATGCGATGACGTTCACCATTATCAAGTCCACCATCCGATTATTTTCGCCGGCGGGCTCGCCGGGTCCTGCCGGGTGGATGGCCAGAGCGGCACGGACTTGTGGCTTGGCCAGGCAGCGGATTGCAGGCAAATCCTCGAGGTAATCCATGCAATTGATCGTAATCCCGCTGCCCTCCACAAATCCCTTGGAGTGGGACGCGGCAACGGCCACCCCAGGTATGCAGGTACAAAAAGCCTGCTCCATGCCAAGCAGCCAAAGCCGTATCGATGCGATTGGATCGGCCGTTTTTGGTGGGCTTTTTTTGCGCAAAGCCTTCGTCACTCGTCATGACGTACTTCGTGGTTGGCACGAAAATCTGCGGTGCAACTACTTCTCTCGCTTGCTGCACGAACACCATCCAGCAAACGCGAATTTACTTTCTGAATCCTTACGATCAATCAACGCCAGGAAGAACGCCAGGTGATCCGGTATGAAACTAAATAAAACAATTGAAGCAAGCTTGACGAACCTCATTGGAAGGTTCAGCCATTCGTTTACCTGCCTCGGCCTGAGCCTGGCCACTTTCATCGGCTTGGCCGCTCAGTTTGTTTTCCCGAATGGCGCGTTGGCGGCGGTTCCCGCGGTAGCCACTGTGCCGGCGGACGCCATCACCAGCACGGGTGCGAACTTGAAGGGGACGGTGAACCCGAATGGCGATACCACGGCGGCCTCCTTCCAATACAGCACGGATCCGGCCGTGTCCGGGCTGGTATCCACCATCGCTGGTTCGGGCAACATTTCGCCTTTTGCCAATGGCAATGGGACACTGGCCAGCTTCAATAATCCGTTTGGGGTGGCGCGGGATGCCAGCGGCAATCTTTATGTCGGTGACCAAGCCAATCACCGGATCCGAAAGATTGATGTCAGCGGAACGGTAACCACTTTCGCGGGTTCAGGAGCGGTTGGATGCATTGATGGTACTGGCGAAGCGGCCAGCTTCTACAGTCCTTCCGGAGTGGCTTTGGATGCCGTCAGATCTTGCTTATACGTGGCAGATTTTGGAAATAATGTGATCCGCAGAATTGCTTTGGCAACCCGGGCCGTGACAACCTTGGCGGGCACTGCGGGGGAATCTGGCTCTACCGATGGCACGGGCGCGGAGGCCAGGTTCAATGGGCCAATAGCCGTGGCGGTGGATGCCGCAGGCAACGTGTATGTGGCGGATTTCCTGAACAATAACATCCGCAAAATCACGGCCGGCGGGGAGGTCACCACTTTCGCCGGTTCAGCGGCGCTCACCGGGGGTTACGTTAATGGCAGCGGGGTGGATGCCCGTTTTTCCGCGCCGTTCGGGGTGGCAGTGGATGCCTCGGGTTTCGTGTTTGTAGCGGACAGCAATAACCACGCCATCCGGAAAATCACGGCCGGCGGTGTGGTGACGACCTTTGCGGGATCTTTCACCTCGGTGGACACGGTTCTGACCGGGGTATCAGGCTTTTTGGATGCCACCGGCGCGAATGCCAAGTTCAAATATCCGTTCGGGGTGGCGGTGGATGCGGTGGGCAATATCTATGTGGCCGAAAGCGAGAACCATGCGATCCGGAAAATCACGGCGGATGGCGTGGTCAGCACCCTCGCTGGGGCGGCAGGGATGGGCTATGCGGATGGATCTCCGGCCGTGGCACAATTTCAGAATCCCCATGGGCTGGCGGTGGACTCCACCGGCAATGTCTACGTTGCGGATTTTGACAATCATCGCATCCGGAAACTGGGCGCCGCTGTCACCACCGTGGCAGCGCAAAGCGGCCTGTCCGGTGGCACCGTGCAGGATGTGCACGTAACGGTGACCGGACTGCAGCCGGAGACGACCTATTATTATCGGGCGGTGGGGGTGAACAGCGCGGGGTCGGCTAGCGGGAACCTTGTTAATTTCACCACACTCAGCCCGGCCACGCCGGTGGTGATCACGCAGCAACCGGTGAGCCAGGCGGTAAATCCCGGGACCAAGGTAACCTTCACAGTGGTGGCCACGGGGACGGCGCCGTTGACGTATCAATGGAAGCTCAACGGCACGGCGATCAACGGGGCGACGGCGGCCAGTTTGACTTTGGCCAGCGTGACCAGCACGGATGCGGGCACATATACGGTGGAGGTGGGCAACGTGGTGGGGACAGTGACGAGCCAACCGGCGACGCTGACCGTCCTCGACGTGGGTCAGACGGT
>CAIMWS010000382.1 GCA_903845125.1 uncultured Verrucomicrobiota bacterium | reverse complement strand
GAGCTTTGCTCGGCCGAACAGGGCGCTAATTTCGATGGGGGTCGTTTTGTGCGAGTCTGAAGCGGGCTTGTTTTGCATCAAACCTTATAGCCTCAGAAGGTTGCGCATTACGACCTCTTTTTCTATCTCGGAGTTCGGGTTGAATATTCCCCTTTTTTGGAAATAGAAGTGCCGGTGTTGCGCAAATTTCATCCCAAAAAAACACCCCTCTGATCCAAAATGATTTCACCCTTTCAGGCCGGCACGCCGGTTCGGCCGTTAACTTTCCCAGGGCGTTTCCTTGGGCTTGATTTCCGCCGTGGCGTTGGCGCTGAGCCAAGGCAGTACCGGTCCTTGTTTGGCATTTCCCAATTGCGCCAGCCCTAACGGGACGATTTTAAAACAGCCTTTTTAAAACGGGTCAATCAATCCTTGGCGCCCCGGAATCCGGGATTTTCGGAGCTATGGGTTGGGCCGACTTCCGAAAAGGTGCGTGAAGGGTTCACGTTTTTTTCACGCATCGGTTTTGAGGCATGTTTTCGAGGGCCAAAAACCGCGTTTTTTTCACGCGTAACGTGGAAAATTTCAAAAAATCGACTCTGCTTGAACGAAAATGCTTGTCTTGAGATTGGATTTGAATTCAATCAGAACCTTGGCACAGCCGTTGCTCGACTAGATTTTTGAAAAATATTTTTGACACTGGTAGTCGAATGATTAGAGTGCCAAACATAAACCCAAACAATCAAACTATGAGACAACTGAAGATCAAAAAAATCGGGGCTTTCACGCTCATTGAGCTGTTAGTCGTTATCGCAATCATCGCCATTCTGGCTGGTATGTTGCTGCCTGCGTTGGCCAAGGCCAAACAGAAAGCTCAACGTATCAAATGCTCCAATAACCTGAAAAACGTGGGTCTGGCTTTCCGCGTGTTCGCGACCGACAATGAAGACCAGTACCCCATGCAGCGTTCTGCCATTCAAGGCGGTTCCGCTGATTATGTGGACCTCAAGGCTGGCATCTGGCGCCATTTCCTCAGCGTCTCCAATGAGTTGAGCACGCCGAAAATCGTGATCTGCCCTTCGGACACGCGTATTGAAGCCACGGAATTCGTGACCAATACCACCACGACCACCGCCAAGACCACCATCCCTTTCAACAACAACTCCAACATCAGTTACTTTGTTGGTCTGGATGCCCGTGAAGAGTATCCTTCGATGCTGCTCTCCGGCGACCGCAATATGCAGAACACCAACCCGGTGGTGGCCGCGAATAAATTCGTGTTCCCGCCCACCAGCCCTGGTGCCATCATACCTGTGGGAACCAATCACGCCGCTGGCACTGGCCAAGGTGCGAGCTGGACCGGTGGTGGACATCAAGATAACGGTAACGTCGTCCTCGGTGACGGCAGCGTGCAGCAGTACACCTCTTCCCGTCTGCGCGACGCTCTGAAGAACTCTGGCGATCCCAATGGCAGCAACCGCCTCGCCATCCCCTATTGATTCAATCGCTCTGAATTGAGCTGACTTTAAATGAAAGGCACCCGCAAGGGTGCCTTTTTTAATCCCTGGATACCGGCTTCGATTCCCTGGCAAAACCAAGTCTTCAAGGGAGCAGCCCTGCCAGCGCCACCTTCAGCAAATCCGCATTTTCCAAGTGCCGGACCGCTCTTTCTGCCGATAGCAAGCCAAAGCCTTCTCCGTAGGCCCGGCCATTAACCACGCAGTAATTGGTTTGGCATTCCTCGATTTGGCGCCAGCCTTTGTCCAAGGCATCGGCCCGGTTCCCATCCAATTCATATTTCCAGCCCACCAGGATGGCTTGCGGCAGCCAGGCCCGAAGGCAGGGAAGGATCTTCACCACCGGTTTCAGTTCCACCAGCAACCCCGGTTGCCGGGTGGGGATCTTTCCAGCCGCCACCGGTATCAGTTGTTTGGATGGTGCTGATTCCGAGGCGGAATTCAACGAATCCCCCCTTTGCCATACCTGGCCAAACGTAAAATCGTTGACGGCCGCGGCGTGGAATACTGCATCCGGACGGTTCTGGCTGAGCTGTTTCAGGTGGTCATGCAAGTCCAAGGTCGTGGTGAAGGGGATCACCTCCCGGACCATGGTTGGCTTTTCATAAGTGGCATAGTAGCCCCGCAGCAAGGTCACCTTATGCCCATGGTCGGCGAGATGGCTGGCTAAATCCGTCCCCAGTTTCCCAGTGGAAAAATTGGTCAGGCGGCGGACCTCATCCAGCGGCTCATAGGTGGGACCAGCGGTGACGATGCACTTCATGCCGCTGAATTTGCCCAAAACGGGTGGTCATTCAAGCCAGGAATCCGGGTTCCGGTTCCAACCAGGCCACCCGGCCGGGCCGTTGGGGATCCGCCAGCGCGATGTTCCCTGCCCACTCGTGGTAGTTCTCCCTTGCCAGCGGGAGGCCAAAACCAAAGACTCAGGGCCATGAAACCGGTATTGGTTACAGGCGGTGCGGGATTCATCGGGTCGCACTTGGTGGAGCGGTTGCTGGCACAGGATAAGGAAGTCGTGGTGATCGACGATTTATCCACCAGCAGCCTGGACAATTTGGCGGCGGTTCAAGGGCATCCCGGCCTGCGCTTCATCCGATCCAAGGTGTCCGCTTGCGCCGAATTGCCCCGGTTGGCGGCCGCCTCCGATTTCATTTTCCACCTGGCGGCCACGGTGGGGGTCGATTTGGTCGTCAAGTCGCCCATCCAGACCCTGCGCAACAACCTGGAAGAGACCGAAATCCTGCTGGAAGCGGCCAGCCTGGCCGGCACTCCCTTGCTGCTGGCTTCCACTTCCGAAGTTTATGGGAAAAGCGAAAAAGCCTTTTTTGCCGAAACGGACGATTTGCTGATCGGCCCCCCATATTTGGGCCGCTGGCGCTATGCCTGTTCCAAGCTGATGGATGAATTCCTGGGGCTGGCCTACGCGCAGGAGCGTCAGTTGCCCGTGATCATCACCCGCTTTTTCAATACGGTCGGTCCCCGGCAAACCGGCCGCTACGGGATGGTTCTGCCCCGGTTCATTACGGCGGCCAAACAGGGGTTGCCGCTCCGGATTTTTGGAGATGGCACCCAGTCCCGGTGTTTTTGTCATGTCCAGGATACCGTGGAGGCGCTCCTGCGGCTGCAGGCCTGCCCCCAGGCGGCGGGTGAAATCTTCAACATTGGCAGCCAGGAGGAAATCAGCATCCTGGATCTTGCCCGGTTGGTGATTGCCACGTTGCAATCCCAATCGCTGCTGGAATTTGTCCCTTACGACCAGGCCTATGCACCCGGTTTTGAAGACATGGTCCGCCGCAAGCCGGATATCTGCAAGCTGGAGCGAACCATCGGCTTCCGTCCGCAGACCCCCTTGGCGCGGATCATCGAAACGGCCGCGTTGTGAGGGCGGTTTTTACCAGGGTTCGGATTCCTCCACGGACCCCGGTCCCCACAAACCGTCCCCGGGAAACTGCTGACGCATTAAACAGTCTTATCGTGATTTCATTGCCACGGGCGGATTGAGTGGGCATTATTCCGGCGCCTGTCGTCCATTATCCATCGGCGGGCATTATAAAACGGGCAAAACAATATGACTGGGAACCAAACGACACACATCAAGGACACCACCGCCAATCCGGCTCCGCTGGGATTATTGGGCTTCGGCATTACTACCGTGCTTTTGAACCTGCACAACGCCGGTTGGTACGAACTCAACACCATGATTCTCGCCATGGGGATTTTTTACGGAGGTCTCGGCCAAATCATCGTGGGCATCATGGAGTGGAAGAAGAACAACACTTTCGGCGCCACGGCCTTCACTTCTTACGGCTTGTTCTGGCTCACCTTGGTGGGCCTGCTCACCCTGCCCAAAATGGGCTTGGGAGCGGCTCCGGACGATTGCGCCAAGGCCGCCTACCTGGGGATGTGGGGTCTGTTCACCGCGGTCATGTTCATCGGCACCCTGCGGCTGAACCGTGCGCTGCAGTTCGTCTTTGGCTCGCTGACGATCCTGTTTTTCCTCCTGGCCTGGGGGGACTACTCCCACGCGGGGCCCGCCTTCAAGCATTTCACGGGGTGGGAGGGGGTGGTGTGCGGCCTCTCAGCCATCTACACCGGGCTCGCCCAGGTGCTCAACGAAGTGTATGGCCGCACGGTCCTGCCTTTGGGCCGGGTGCCGGCTGCGGCCTGACCCACGCTCCGGGTGCGCCGGACGTCCCGGGGGTTACGGCCCGGCGGTTTCGTAGCGCCCGTGCTTTTCGGCCAGCGGGGTCAGCAGTTCCAGCTTCCAAGGCTCCACCCGGGGCGCCACAGAGCAGGCGGTGCTGAGGATGTATCCACCGCCGGCCATGCCTGCCCGCAGGCGGTCCAGCACCTGCGCCTCGATTTCTCCCGGGGTCCGGCTGGCGAGCATTTCCACGGCATTCAGGTTGCCCTTGATGAACAGCCGGCTGCCGATGCGGTGTTTGGCGTCGGCCAGGTTCACATTGCCCAGCGGCGCCGGGTCCAGGGTGTCCACGCCCTGGGTGCCCGTCTCCGCCAGCAGTTCCAGGCGATCCCCCAGCCGCCCGCAGGTGTGCGTGTAAACCGCCACGCCCTCGGCCTTGACCGCCTCTGCCACCTGCCGCTCATAGGGGATGATGAATTCCCGGTAACGCGCGGGGGACAGGAACGCCCCCCCGGCGAAGGCGGAGGAGATCAGGACGGCGTCCACGCCCAGCCGCGCCTGCGCCCGGCCCCAGGCCACGCTGGCCCCGGCCAGCCGGCCCAGCAAGGCGTGCACCTTGGCGGGGTCGGTAGCCAGCCCGATCATCGCCGCCTCGTAGCCGAGCAGCTCCATCAGGTGCGTGAACGGGGAAAATACCTCGCCATGCACCGAAACCTCCTCGCCCACCGCGGCTCTCACCTGGCCGATGGTCAGGCCGAAGTATTCGGGCAGCGGGGCCAGCGGGCCGCCTTCCTCCAGGCTGGCCACCCAGGGGACGTGGTAAACACCCCACGCATAGCCGGGCAGCCGGTTGATTTTTTCCAGGTGGTCCGGGTCCAGGGAATCGAAATCCGCCCGCTGGGGGAGGTCGGCACGGGCCGGGTAATGATGGGGGCTGTCATCCGGGGGGAACCAGGTGGTGTCGCCGTTCTTCCAGGTGAGCCGTTCCCCCTCCGGGCTGGTCTCCACCCTGGCCAGGTCATCCAGCATCCCGGGCGGCCGGCCGGGCAGATTGATCAGGATGCCATCGAACCGGTATCGCCGCTGGAGTTTGACCAGGACCTCCGCGAAACCCTCGCTGGTGAACCAAATCCGGTGCGGTGGCAGCCCGCCGTGCAGGAAATAATGCCCCAGCGCCAGTTGGCACATCACCGGCACGCGGTCCGCCCGTCCGCCGCGCATGGCCACCGCCATCCGTTCCCGGCCGTTCATGGCTGGGCCCGCCGGATCACCGCCTGGCCAATCATCTTGGCGGCTTCCTCGCAGGGGACCAGGTCGGTGTTGATGGTGAGGTGATAGAGCAGGGGATCCTCGATTACCTTGCCGAAGACCTTCTGTAGATAACGCTCCCGCTGGTGGTCCTCCTTGCGCACAAATTCGGTGGCCTCCTGCTGGTTCAGCGAATAGTACTCCTGGGTCCGCTGGATGCGTTTTTCCAGCGAGGACACCAGGCGGACGTGGAAAGCGTTGCTCAAACCCCGGGTGATGACCACCGCGCCGCGGCCCACCAGGATCACATTGCCCAGGTGCGCCAGCCGCAGAATGGTTTCCGCCGTGTAATGGACCAGGTCCCACAGGGAGGGTTGCCCCACCAGCATTTCCCGCACGGCGTGGTCGATTTCGGAGGTTTTTTCCTCCGTCATGAACCGGGCCAGGTGGTTCGGCAGGTGATGGTCTTCCAGCACCTTCGCCACCAGGTTGCGGTCGAACACCGTCCACGAGCAATGGGCGGGCGGCAGGTGTTCATTGAGATAGCTGGCCAGGAGCCCGGCGGTCGTCCTGGCCCCGGATCCGGTCTGGCGGGAAATGGTTACCACGGGCCGCTCCACCGCCCGCCTGGCCCCGGTGGTGGGACCCTGGGTTGCCTTGATCTGGCAATCGATAAAACTTTTGCAGCGCTCCAGTGCTTGTTCAATCATCATCATAAGCCACCTCCTGGCTGAAACCGCCCGGTGCCCGGCCCGCCCGCCCACGCCATCCGGTGCGGGCCACCCCCGGACCCCGTTCGCGGTGCCGTGGTCCTGCGGTGTTCATTGGTCTTAAGATAACTTAATCCAAAATGATCACTATGACAAGGCCCGCTTCTGGCCCTCAATCCCCGCCGGGCTATTCCCGCACCGTGGCGTGGAGCTGCTGCTTGAACTGTTCCACCAGGCGGTTGTGGGCCTCGTTCACCTCCTGGTCGGTCAAGGTGCGCTCCGCGTGGCGGTAAATGAACGCGTACGCGAGGCTTTTCTGGCCGGCCGGCACATTCTGGCCGCGGAACACGTCGAACAGGCTCACGGTTTCCAGGCTTTGGAGCCGGGCCTGCTTCACCAGCTTGAGCACCGCGTCGTGGGTGACTTCTTCCGGCACCAGCATCGCCACATCCCGGCGGATGCTCGGGAAGGCTGGCAGGGCCTTGAAGCTTTTTTCGGGATTCCGCCGGGCCAGCAGCAGATCCAGATCCAGCTCTGCCAGCAACCCGCTGTCCCGCAGGTCCAGCTTCCGGGCCAGGGCCGGCTGCAGCCAGCCCAGCTCGCCCAGCAGGTATTTCCCGAGTTGGATTTCCGCGGATTCAAGGTACAGGCTGGTGGGCTCGGCGCGGCGCACATAATTCACGCCCCGGATGCCGATCTGCTCGAAGAATTCCTCGATGAGGCCCTTCAGATCGTGGAGGTCCAGCCGGGCCTCCCGCTCCGTGCCCGTCCAAAAGAGCGGGCTGCGGCTGCCGGTCAGGGCCAGGGCCAGGCGGCGGCCTTCGCGCGGGCCGTGGGCACCGGGCAGGAACACCCGGCCGAGCTCGAAGAGGGCCAGGTCTCCGTTCTTGCGGTTGAGGTTACGCTGCAGCGCGTCCAGCAGCCCGGGCAGCAGGCTGGGGCGCAGCACGTTCATGTCGCTGCTCAGCGGGTTCTGCAGGCACACCAGGTCCTTGCCCGTCAGCCGGGCGCCGGTTTCCGGCAGCAGCGTCTGGCCCTGGGTCTCGTCCAGGCCCAGGCCGGCCAGCAATCGGCGCACCTCGGCGTATTGGTCGTGGACGGCGTCAAATTCGTTGGCGCCCGCCGAGCACTTGGGCGCGGTGGAGGGGATTTTATCCACCCCATACAGGCGGCCGACTTCCTCGATCAAATCCGCCTCCCGCTTCAGGTCCACCCGCCAGGTCGGCACGCGCACCGTCACGCTGGACGCCTCCTCGCGCACCACCGCCAGCTCCAGCTTCCGCAGATATCCGGCCTGTTCCGCGGCCGGGATCGCCACCCCCAGGAGCTGGTCCGTCCGGGCGAAGCGCAGGGTGATTTCCTTGCTTTGCGGCGGCCGCGGGAAGGCATCCACCACCCCCTCCGCCAATTGGCCGCCCGCCGTTTCCAGGATGAGCTGGGCCGCCCGCTGGCTGGCCCAATCGCAGATCCCGATGTCGCTGCCCCGCTCGAACCGGTAGGAGGCGTCGGACCGCAGCTCCAGTTTCTTGGAGGTGGCCCGGATGGATTGCGGCTTGAAAGCGGCGCTTTCCAGCAGCACATCCACCGTCTTTTCATTGATCTCGCTGTTCTGGCCCCCCATGACCCCCGCCAGCGCGATGGCCCGGCATTCGTCCGCGATCACCAGCATCTGGCTGGTCAGCTGGCGCTCCTGGTTGTCCAGCGTGGTGAATTTTTCCCCCTCTCCGGCCCGGCGGATCACGATGGTGGGCAGCGCCTGGGCCGCCTGGGGCTGGAGCAGATGGTAATCGAAAGCGTGCAGCGGCTGCCCGCACTCGAGCATCACGTAATTGGTCACATCCACCACGTTGCTGATGCTCCGCAGGCCCACCTTTTCCAGCGACTGCTTCAGCCAATCCGGGCTGGGCCCCACCTTCACGCCCCGGATCAGCCGGGCGGTGTAGCGCGGGCACGCTTCTTCGTCCTCGATGCGCACCCCCACCGCCTCCTGGACCCGCCCGGCCCCGGCCGGCAGCGTGATCCCAGGCAGTTTGAGCGGGTTGCCGGTGAGGGCGCTGATCTCCCGCGCGATGCCGATCACGCTGTTCAGATCGGGGCGGTTCGGGGTCACCTCCAGGTCATAGACCACATCGTTGCCCGCCCGGCCCAGGAAGGCCGCGAACCCCTGGCCCACCCGGGCATCCGCCGGCAGGAGCATCAGGCCGGAGGCATCCTCCGCCAGTCCCAGTTCCTTGGGCGAGCACATCATGCCGTAGGAATCCACCCCCCGGATCTTGCCCACCTTGATCGTAAAGGGCGGTGAGCCTGCCGGCCCCGCCAGCGTGCAGCCCGGCAGCGCCAGCGGCACTTTGTCCCCGGCCTGGAAATTCTTCGCCCCGCAGACGATCTGCCGTTCACCCTGGCCGTCGTTGACCCGGCAGACGGTGAGTTTGTCGGCGTTGGGGTGCTTCTCGCAGGTGATCACCTGGGCCACCACCACCCCCTCAAAATCGCCCCCGATCTTCCCCATCCCCTCCACCTCCAAGCCAAGCAGGGTCAGCCGCTCCTTGAGTTCCTCGGGCGACCAGTCGAAATCCACGTAGTTCTTGAGCCAGTTCAGAGTCACTTTCATGGCAAAATCTTTCTTTTAGAATCCTTTTAAGCCCGGGCGCCGGTTAAAATTGTTTCAGGAAGCGGACGTCGTTTTCGTAGAAAAGGCGGATGTCGTTGATGCCGTACCGGATCATCGCGATCCGCTCGATGCCGAAGCCGAAGGCCCAGCCGGTCCACACCTCGGGGTCGTAGCCCACGTTTTCAAACACCTGGGGATGCACCATGCCGCACCCGGCGATCTCCAGCCAATCCTTGCCCATCTTCCGCACCAGGGGGCTGGTGAAATCGATCTCATAGCTCGGCTCCGTGTAGCTGAAGTAATGCGGCCGGAACCTCAGCTTCACATCCGCCCCCAGCAGCTCCCGGAACACGAAATCCACCGTGCCCTTCAGATCCCCCACGGTCACGTTTCGATCCACGTAAAGCCCCTCGATCTGGTGGAACGTGGGGTTGTGGGTGGCATCCGCGTTGTCGCGCCGGTAAACCCGCCCCGGCACGATGATCCGCACCGGCGGCGCCTGTTTTTTCATCACCCGGATCTGCACCGAGGAGGTATGGGTGCGCAGCAGTTGGCGTTTCGGGGTGCCGGGCGCGGCATTCGGCGCGGGCGCCGGGGCCGCCAGGTAAAAAGTGTCCTGGGAGTCGCGGGCCGGGTGATCCGCCGGCGTGTTCAACGCGTCGAAGCAGTGGTACTCATCCTCGATCTCCGGGCCATCCGCCACGACGAAGCCGAGCTTCCGGAAGCTGCGGACGATGTCCTCCGTCACCTGGGTCAGCGGGTGCAGCTTGCCCAGCGTTCGCCGCCGCCCGGGCAACGTGAAATCGGTCGGTTCCTTCGGCAGGGAGGCTTTGAGCTCCAGGTCGGCACGTTTTTCGCCCAGGATTTTCTCCAGCTCCACCTTGGCCTGGTTGATCAGCTTTCCGGCCGCCGGTTTTTCCTCCTTGGGCAAAGCCCCCAACTGCTTCATCAGGGAGGTGAACTGGCCGTTGACGCCCAGGTGGTTCACTCGCGCCTGTTCCAGCGCCGCCAGGTCGGCGGCCTGGCCCAACTCTGCCAGGGCGGCCTGGCGGATCGTTTCGACTTGCTCCAGAAAAGTGGCCATAAATCTTATAAATTTCTGTTTTCCAATGGGTTCAAGGCAAAAAAAAGCGGGCGTCCCGAATCGGTCGCCCGCTGACTATAAAATGAAATTGGCGCTGCCTCGTGAGCCGGCGGATCACGCCTTGGCGGTCTTGGCCCCGAGGGCCGTCCGGGCGACCTGAACCAGCTCGGCAAACGTGGCGTTATCCACCGCCGCGATGTCCGCCAGAATCTTGCGGTCCAGCTCCACCTTGGCGGATTTCAGCCCCTCGATGAACCGGCTGTAGGTCATCCCCAAGGCACGCACGGCGGCGTTGATGCGCACCTGCCACAAGCCGCGGAAGTCGCGTTTGCGGGTTTTGCGGTCCCGGAACGCATACTTGCGGCCGTGATCGACCGCGTCGGATGCGTACCGGTAAAGTTTTGAACGCCGCATGCGGAAGCCCTTGGCGGCGTGAAGCATGCGTTTGCGGCGGGTGCGTGAAGCTGGGGCATTTGTGGCGCGCATATCGGGTCTCTCCTGCGGGGTATGGTAATATTAGTGGCTGAAAGGCAGATTCTGGGTCACGCGGTAGGCGTCTGTGGCATCCGCCACTTTGGAGGAGCCCAGGTTGCGGCGGCGTTTGGGGCTTTTGCTGGCCAATAGATGGCGTTTGCCCGCGCGCGTGCGCATGACTTTGCCAGTGGCGGTTATCTTGAACCGTTTGGCCACCGCTTTCCGTGTTTTTATCGCTCTAGCGTGTCGCATAAAATCAATCTCTCATCAAAAGGGGGCGAAATATAGACCCCCACTTTCCCCTTGGCAAGCGGGAAATTGAATCTCTTTCGTCCTCATCCAGGCATCAGGCTCCGAAGCCCCTCGCTCAGAACGGTCAAACTAGGGTATTAGCAGTTCCGGTTCAAGCAAAAGTTCCAGGATTTTTTTGGCTCCCGAAAAATCAAGCCCCGGCCCGGATGGTTTTTCCCTTTTTCGGCCCCCTTGGCCAATCACCGCCCCCCAGCCGGCTCCGGTCAACCGCGCTCCTTCCCTGTTCCTCGCTGTGCTTCACTGGCCTGAGGTCAGCGCCGGGCGGAACCCCCGGCCACTGTATCGGCTCTCCGGGAAGTCCCTATCCCGGTAAGCCGCACGGCAGCACCCACCGTAGCGGCGCCTAACGTTGACGGTTTTAGGTTCTGGGTGCTCCCCTTGGGGTTGGCCGCGTAATGGTTGTTTACCCAGGCTTTGCCGCGGAATCTCTTTAGGATTCCCGGAAGGAAAGCAGCCATCGGCGTGTCCAACGCCAAAGGCGCGGTAATAATACAGCCCGGCATTACAGATTTGCTGATGCAACGAGAATATTCGATTGCCCAACGCGGGTGACCGTCGACGGCAGGCGGCCCCGGACCATCCGTGTGTCCATCGTCCGCCAATCCCCCATGCCCGGGCCGCGATGCCCACCTATCCAGCCGGGTTGAATCCCACCTTGGGCGCCCGGCGATCCTTCGTGCCATTTATGAGACGGTAGGAAAGTACTGTGGCGCAGATGCTTCCTGCCCCCAATACCGGGACCAGGCCAAAGGTTCCATTCCGCTCCAGGCGGCCGCTCCGGGATCAGTTTGTCTTTTGGAAAAATGGTGCTATCTTATAAAAGGAGTGCTTGAGGCAAACCCACTGAGGATCGACAGGAAAACGATCGAACAGGGTGATTGCGCTGGATGACTCCCCTGGCTGCGAAACTCTGAATAAGCAATAAGTATTAGCACACTTGAAAATTTAAATCTCGCGTATGGTAAAAATGAAATCTCTGTGGGCCAATGGGAAAAGAATTGAATCGGCGGGCAAGCTTTCGGTCCTGCGGGGTGGGGATCGCAAAGTCCCCATCGTCAGCGCTTCCCCGGAAGAAGTCATGGTCGGCAAGATCCGGGAAATCGCCTCCAAGTCCCATGCGCCGGCCAGATTTGTGGCAAATAAGAGCAAAGCGGTGGAATTCCCGCCGGAAACTGTGCGCACGCAAATCCAGTGGCCTGCCGAGCAAAAGCTCCAGGAAGTTTTGAAAAAGCTGGTGCAGATCCGCAAGGCTGGCATGGATTGCGAAAATGCCGGGGATCATTTCAACAGCGGCGATCTGGCCTACCAGTTGCAGGAAATCATTCGTTCCACGGGCGATCTGTTCCAAAAGGTGGCGCGGATCCGGAAATAACTTTCCAGCCAATTCTCCACCAGATTTCCCGCCAGTTTAATCCCGGCCATGGTTTTGCCTGAGGAGGGCATTCCGGCCGGGATTTGCATTGCATCCAAGCCCCCGGCATGGAAGCATTTCCCAGTGGTTTAGGTGGAGTGCCACCTAAACACCTGAAGTTGCACGAAGGGGATGCGGTGGTCAGGATCCTCCCTTTCGGCCATGGAAAACGCTATGTGGAATTATTTCTGGATTGGCTTGGGCAGCGCCTTGGGCGGCATGGCGCGTTACGGTTTTTCCGGATGGGTGGCCGCCCGGGCGGGCGCTTCCTTCCCCTTGGGCACCCTGCTGGTCAACATCAGCGGTTCCTTTTTGATTGGCCTGATCTCCACCGGATCCAGCCCGGAAGGGCGGTTCTGGCTGAGCCCGTCCACCCGCGATTTCCTCATGCTGGGCATCTGTGGTGGCTATACCACGTTTTCCTCTTTCAGCCTGCAAACCTTGAACCTGCTCCGCGATGGCCAGTGGTATTACGCGTTTTTAAATGCTTTCGGCTCCCTGGCTGGCTGCCTGTTGGCGGTCTGGCTGGGCCACCTGCTCGCGATGGGTATGGATCAATACTGGAAAGGCCATTGAAATGAAGGTTCCCCAGGAGTCCCTTTTGCTGCGCATTTTCATCGGCGAGCAGGATCGCCACGGTCATCAACCGCTTTATGAGGCCATCGTCCTCCGGGCCCGGGATTTGCACCTGGCCGGAGCCACCGTGCTGCGCGGTTCCCTGGGATTCGGCCTGTCCAGCCGGCTTCATTCCGCCAAAATCCTGCGTCTCTCCCAGGATTTGCCGGTGATCATTGAGATCGTGGACAGTGCCGAAAAAATCGAGTCTTTCCTGCCGGTGCTGGAAACCATGATGGGCGGCGGCTTGGTGACCCTGGAGCGGGTGCGGGTGATCCATTACCGCCCCGCCCAGGGGGAGAACCGCGTCGATCCGCCAGGGGTCGGCTGACCCGGTCAGGCGTTCATCAAGGCCTCGATTTCATCGGCTTCAATCGGGATGGAGGCCATCAGATCCACCGGGCCTTTTTCCGTGAGGGCGATGGTGTTTTCCAGGCGCACGCCGAAGCCTTCTTCCTTGATGTATATGGCTGGCTCGCAGGTTAAAACCCAACCAGCCTGGATTTTTTGGGTGACATAAAGGACGTCGTGCACATCCAAGCCGATCGGATGCGAGACGCCGTGCATGAAATATTTCCGCACCGCCGGCTGGTTGGGATCCTGCTTCCGGACCTCGTCCGGCGTGAGCAATCCCAGCCGCAGACATTCGCCGGTGGTCAATTCCTCCGTTTCCTGGCGGAGGTCGAAGATGGTTTTCCCCGGAGTCATGGCTTTGACCACGCCCCGGAAGACGCGCAGCACGGCCTCATATACTTGTTTCTGCCGCTTGGTGAACCGCCCGCTCACCGGGATGGTGCGGGTCAGGTCGGACATGAAGTTCCCGTAGCCCGCAGCCACATCCAGCAGCACCAACTGGCCTTTGCGGCATGGCTGGTCGTTCTGGTTGTAATGCAGGATGCAGTTATTGGCCCCGGCGGCGATGATGGGCGGGTAGGCGAAACACCCCCGATGCCGGATGAATTCATGCGCGAACTCAGCCTCGATTTCGCATTCGTTTACCCCGGGTTTGACAAACTGGAGTATCCGCCGGAAACCCCGGCCGGTCAGGTCACAGGCCTGGCGGATCATATCCACTTCCGCGGGCGCTTTCAGCACCCGCAGTTCATAGAGCAACCGGGCCAGGCGGTGGTAATGGTGCAGGGGATAACGTTCCTGGCATTGCCGGATGAAACGGGAATCCCGGCTGCCCACCTCGGACATCGCCCGGTAATGTTCATTGGTGTTGAGGAAGACATGCTCCATCTCGCACATAAGCTGCCGGAAGATCACCGGGAAATTCTCCAGCCATTGCACATTCTGGATGCCCGAAATGCGCGTGGCCTCTTCCTGGGAGAGCTTGTGCCCCTCCCAGGTGGTCAGCAATTCGTTCGGTTTCCGCAAAAACAGGATTTCGCGATGCTTGGCGTCGTAGGCCTGCGGCGCCAGCACGAGGATCGTCTCCTCCTGGTGGATGCCGGTCAGGTAAAACAGGTCCGCGTTCTGGAGGTGCCCCATCGTGCCGTCCGCGTTGGTCGGCATGATGTCGTTGGCGTTCAGTATGGCCAGCGCTTTGGCCGGCAGCAACTGCGCCAGCCGGGCACGGTTTTGGATGAACAATCCGGGATCGATGACGATTGGTTTCATGCACGGTTCAGGGCGGGCGGCCCCTTATAAAATGATCTCCTGGGTGGCCGGGTCGAACTGCGCCACTTTTTTCCGCAAGAACGACAGCAACGCCATGTTCAACGCCACCTGCACGTGGAAGCCGAACGCCACATCACTGACCGGCTTCTGCCGCGACCGCACGCACCCCAGCAGGTTTTTCCAATGCGCATAAGTGGTGTCGGTGCGGCCCCCGGCAATCGTTTTCTTCGCTCCCTGGCGCGGGATGATGGTCAGGCTGTCCACGCCCGAGGACCAATCGGTTTGCAGGACAATTGTGCCCTCGTCCCCGCGGATGGCCGGATCGGTTTGGTATTCGTTGCTCAAGGTGCAGACCATCACCACCGACAGTTGGTTGGGATAGTCCAGGCACATGTTGAACGTGTCGGGTACTTCCCGGTCGTAATTGGAGTATTTGAAAATGCCGCCCGAGGCCACCGCCAGGGAGGGGAATTTCAAGCCCAGCACGTTCACGAAAGGGGTGAACACATGCGGGAAGAGGTCGGTGCAAGGCCCGCCCGCGTAGTCCAGGTATTTTCGCCAGCTGAAGAAACGGTCCACGGTGAAAGGCACCTTGGGCGCATCTCCCAGGAATGCTTCCCAATCCAGTTCCGGGCCGGGCCGCGCTTCCCGGTCGGGGATGGGCATGCGCTCGCCCCAATCGCCATACCGGTAAAATCCGGCCTGCACGTGCTGCACGCGGCCCACTGCTCCCTGCTGGATGAGGTCCTTGACCTTGCCCCATTCCGGGCTGGAGTTGGCCTGGTTGCCGATCTGCACCACGCGTTTGAGCTTTTGGGTTTCCTCAAAAAACTGCTTGCTCAGCGCGAATTGGCACCAGTGGCCCATCGGCTTCTCGCAATACACATCCTTGCCGGCCCGGATGGCGTCCAGCGCCTGCGGCACGTGCAGCCGGTCGGGTGTGGCGATGCACACGACGTCCACGTTTTTATCCTCCAGCAGGTCCACGTGCCGGCGGTATGCTTTTCCACGGGTGATTTTGGCCGCCTCATCCAGCCGGTATTTATAGGCGTCGTTCACGGCCACGATCTGCGCCGCTTCCCCGTCCTTGATCAGCCGCTGCACCGTGGCCACATGGCTCATGCCGCGGCCGCCCACGCCGATGAATCCAATCCCCAGGCGTTCATTGGCCCCCAAAATGTTGCGCGGCGCCACCATCACGGTGGAGGCGGTGGCGAGATACGCTGTCCCGGCTGCAGTTCCTTGGATGAACCCGCGCCGGCTGATCCTGTTTTGTTTCTGGTTCATAGTTTTATTGCTTTGGCCGATTATGCCCGCCCATCCGCTTTTTCCAAGCAAAACCCGGTGCCCGGTTTTTGGAGCTCGGCGCGGGCCAGGATCGGGCTCGAATTTTCCAGGTGGCAGGTAACCATCCGGAACCGTCTTGCGGCCTGCCGGAAAAACAAAATCCCCCCTGGCAGAGGGGGGATGTTTGGGTTTTCTTGGGGATTAATCCGGCATGGATGGCGGCTTGCTTACCGGATGGCGTCGGGCGCCGAGACCACGCCTTCAGCCACGCCATCGTCGGAGTAACAGGCGGTGGGGCTGGGTAACGGAACCACACCCAGGCCAAGAGCCGTCGTGGCGATATGGGCCCGCACTTTGTCGGGCGTGATATTGCCATGAGCCGCATAAACCAGGGCGGCTACTCCGGCCACATGCGGCGAGGCCATGCTGGTGCCGGACATGCGGGTGGTGCCGCCACCCATTTTGGTGGAGAGGATGCCCACGGAACTGATGGCGCCGGTGGCGCTTACATTTTCCTGGTCTTCCCCGGGCGCAGACACCGCCACACCCGCGCCATCGGTGGTGAAAAAGGAGGCGGTATCCATGGGTATGCCATCAAAACCGGCATAACTGCTCGCGCCATCCCGGGCCGTGGTGCTGGCCACCGCCAATGCCTCCGGATAACAAGCGGGGACCATCCCGCTGATCTCAGCCGAGCAGGTATTGCCCGCCGCCACCACTACGGTGATCCCTTTATTTTGGAGCCTGGCAATCGCGTTGCGGTAGGTTGGGTTGTCGTTCAGGGTTCCCGGACGCCCCAGGCTCATGTTCACCACGCGGATGTTCGGGGTGACCGAGGAATAATACTGGGCTACCCAGTCCAGGCCCGCAATTACGGTGGAATCGGTGCCTGAGCCAGAGCGGTTGAGCACCTTTACCGCATACAGGGTCGCGCCGGGAGCCACGCCCACCACATCAAAGTCATCGTTTTTCGCGGCAATGATGCCGCCGACATGGGTGCCGTGGCCATTATCATCCTTGCCGGTCGCGCGGGCAATGGATGAAAACATCTTGCTCGATACCACCAGGTCGGGATGGCTGGTATCCAAGCCGGTATCGACCACCGCCACCCCCACTCCCGCGGCCGAAATTTGGCCGAAAAGCTGGTCCGCCCCAATCCGCTGCACACCGGCGGGAGTTACTTGGGGCTGGCGGGCAATGGCGCCGCCGGTCGGCTTGGTAAAGGCCGTCACCTCCCGGTCCGGCGTGACCAAGGCCACCTCCGGGTCGGTTTCCAGCTTCCGCAATTGGCCCGGTGGGATGAATCCGGCAAAGCCATTGATGGCGGCGCTGAAAACGAAATCCGGCGCCAGGCCGTGCCGCGCCACCACCGGCGCCGGCGCCGCGCCCGGCCGGAGTTCCACGATGTATTTGTCCGGCACGATCGCGCCGGGGCTGTTTCCCTGGGCCAGCGCCGTCGCGCTGCTTAAGGGCAGGGAGCTTATGAGGACCAACCAGGACAGGTTCGATTTCATATTCATAGAATAAACGAAGTTCGCACATGCCGGCAAAGACCGCGCTTGCACCAAGCAAGGTGGATTGTCAGTACCCTGAACATACACCATTTAAAGAATGGTTCAAGTCGAACCCCAAAAGAGTTCGTCCTTACCCCCTGGCCCCTTGGGAAAGCCTCCCCAAGGGATGCGTGGCTATGGGTAAACTTATCCGCCGATGGCGGTCATGGGGCGGCAGGGCTGATAAGAGTCGCGGAAATCGTGGGTCCGCGGTTTCACTGCCATGGCTTGCTCGAAAAGCGTTCGCAAAGCGTCATCCCCCACCTCCGGGCGCAAGGCTTCGCGCAGGTCGATTTCCCCGTGGTGCCCAAGGCAGGGGCGGATTTTGCCATCCGCGGACAGCCGTAGCTTGTTGCACGTGTCGCAAAAATCGAGCTTGGTTAAGGCGCCAATGAAGCCCACCACCGCCCCGGTTTTTTCCAGCCGGTAATATTTGGCGGGCCCGTGGCCAAGCCGCAGCTGGGGCAGGGGAACCAGCGTTTCCCGCTGGCGCAGACGATCCATAACCTCTGCCACCGACAGGAAATGACTCGGATCGAGCACTTCCTTTTTGGTTACCGGCATCAGCTCGATCAAGCGCAGCGGCAGCTGATGTTCGGCGGCGAACTGGATCAGCGGCCAGATATCCTCCTCGTTTTTCCCCCGCAGCAGCACGGTATTGATTTTGATCCGCTCGAAGCCCGCCTGGAGGGCGGCGTGAATGCCCCGCAGCACCGATTCCAACTCGCCGCCGGTGAGCCGCCGATACCGTTGGGGGTCGAGGGTGTCCAGGCTTACGTTGACGGTTCGTAAACCAGCCTCTTTCAACGGCTTGGCTAATTCCGCCAGGCGGGTGCCATTGGTGGAAAGGCCCACGCAATGAACCCCGTCGATCGCCGCCATGCCCGCGACCAGTTCCGGAACCTGTTCCCGCACCAGCGGTTCGCCGCCGGTCAGGCGGAACTTGCGGAATCCCAGCGCTGCCGCCACCCGGACCACCCGTAGAACTTCCTGGTTGGTCATCCCATCCGGTTTGGGACGCCAGCCGTTTAAAGTTTCCGGGCGGCAATAAAGACAGCGCTCATTGCAGCGTTCGGTGATCGAAATCCGCAGGTAATCGATATGCCGGCCAAATTGATCCATACCGGCTTACTCTGGCACATCCGCTCAAATATTCCAGCGTAAGTCCGATGCAGCCTCCAGCCTGATCCGGGGTTGCCAAAGCTGGAATTTGGCGGGGCCAATTATTCCCATTGTAATCCACCGCGAATTTGCTACAAGTGAGTCGGTTGGCCTAATTCCAGTGACCTGGCTCCGCGATTATGGCGATCCGGCAAGTCATCTGGTGATTTGAAAATGGGTTGATGTGGGGGCTAAGGGCTTCCTGCCTGGCTGGCATGTGGAAGATTGTGTAACTGGATGGTGGGCAACCAGAAACCCTAAGGGAACTGATACTATGAAAATCAAAACGATCTTGAGCCTGGCTGGTGTTGCGGTTTTGTGCGCGCTCCTGAATGGCTGCGGTGAGGCGCCGACCAGCGCTCCTCCGGCCACGCCTGATAAGCCTGCAAAGCAGGAAAAGGCGACCGGTGAAAAAGCACCCACTGCGGCCCCGACCAATACTCCGGCGGCCACGCCTGCCACGCCTCCCGCTCCGGCGGCCAAGTAACCGGTTTTCCGGTTTGATCAATTCCCTGGCGTTACTTGGGGAAACGTTCCAAGTCACTCCCGTGTAACGCCACTCCGGCTCGAGGGCGGGTCGATTCTGTCCCGCCTCGGGTTTTTCTTTGTTTTATCCCCGTTGTAATCTTCTGGATATCTGTTATTAGTAGGGCAAGGGATTGCGCCGCAAACCCCGGCGTTGGCCTGATTTGGAGATCAGTTTTTTTGTGAAAATTGGAAGCGGAGTCGTAGTTTCCTTTTGAACGAACGTGAAAACTGGGATTTCCGTCATAGGGCATCGGTAAACTTGAAGCGAACTGACAAAATGAAAACCAAAACAATTTTGAGTGTGGCTTTGGCCTCCATTTTATGTGCACTATTGAGTGGCTGCGGCGTATCTACCACGTCGCCCACCACACCGCCGGGCCAATCAAATAATACCCCGGCTGAACCTGGCAAAACGACCGCCCCGTCGGCTTCCGCTCCCCAGACTTCGCCTCCCGTTTCCGCGGTTGTCACGCCTCCCCCAGCAGCCTCCACTCCGCCATCCATTCCTGCGGTGCCTGCGACCCCGGCTCCAACCCCGGTACCGGTGGTGCCGGCCACACCTGCTCCCGCTCCTGCGGTTCCCGCGGTGACCCCTCCCGCCGTCACGCCTCCTGCGGTGACCCCTCCCGCGGTCACACCACCCGCCGCCACGGTACCGCCTTCGGCCGCCCTGGTTCCCAGTTCGCTGGTGCCAGCCGCCGCTACGCCGGCCGCCAAGGATTTAATCCAGCAGGCTGCGGCCCGGTTGAGTGCCGCTTCCACTAACCCGCTGGCTGCCACACCGGCGGCTGCGCAGGGAGCCCTCGATAAACTCGCGCAGGCATCTTCGACGGCCATCCAATTGGGCACCAATGTCATCGCCTTGATCGACCAGGCGAAAAAACTGTTGGGCGATAACAAGGTGACGGAGGCGCTGGCGGTGATCAATAGCCTGGCTTCCCAAAAGCTGAGCGCTGATCAACAGAAAACCCTCGCTGATTTGAAAGCCCAGGCCACCCAGGCGGTCACCTCCAAGGCCACCGAACAAGCCACCAAAGTTTTGGGCGGACTCCTTAATAAAACCAACTAATTTTGGGAGCAGGTTGGGCCGTTGGCCGCTACTTTCCGCCACTGGCGGAGCGGCCGCCAAACTGACCTTCACCACTCATCCCCCCACTTCCGGGCCTGGCATTAAGTGCTTGCCTGAGGGCGGGGGGTAAATGCACTTTATACGCCATGCCTGACGGAAGTAAGCAAGTCAGCTTTCCCGCGAACCGGTTGGAAACTCAAGATACCATTGCGGATTTGCTGACCCATGTGGGTTCAACGATAAAGCGGTCGCAACAGTACCTTCTCAGCGAGCAAAAGCCGGAAGGTTACTGGGTCGGTGAGTTGCTGGTCGATTCCACCCTGGTCTCCGACATGGTTGCCTTCCATCATTGGAATGGCAAGGTGGATCCCGCCTGGGAGCGGAAGGCCGTAAACCACATTTTCTCCATGCAGTTGCCTGAGGGGGGCTGGAACATTTATTATGGCGGTCCGGCGGAGGTCAACGCCACTATCAAGGCTTACCTGGCCCTCAAACTGGCCGGCGTATCCGAGACCGATCCCCGCATGCTGCGCGCGCGCAGCGTGGCGGTGAGCTTGGGCGGGGTGCCCCGGATGAACACCTTTTCCAAGCTTTACCTGGCCCTCATGGGCTTGTATCCGTGGGAATATGTCCCCACGATCCCCTGCGAGGTCATCCTGATCGGCAAATGGTTCCACGTGAATTTCAATGAGATGAGTTCCTGGACCCGCTCCATGCTGGTGCCGCTCGCCATCATCAATCATTACCAGCCCACGCATAAATTGCCCGGCGTCAGCTTGGATGAGCTTTATGCGGAGGGCTTTCATGAGCGCGATCTTGCCCTGCCGCCCGACCCCCAGTTGTTCACCTGGCGTAATTTCTTTCTCTGGCTCGATGGTTTGCACAAGTTTGTGGAGGTGAACAAGCTGCGTCCCTTCCGTAAACGGGCTTTGAAAAAAGCCGAGCAGTGGATGCTGGAGCGTATGGAAGGCTCGGATGGGCTGGCGGCGATTTTCCCTTCCATCCTCAATTCCATCATCGCGATGAAAGCCATGGGCTACCCGGACACCCATCCCCAAGTCGTGCGGGCCACGCGCGAACTCAAACGGCTGGAGCACGAAACGGAGGATTCCGTCCGTATCGAGCCTTGTTTTTCCCCGGTGTGGGATACCGCCATCGTGGTCATCGCGATGCGGGATTCGGGCCTTCCGGCCGACCATCCCGCCATGGTGAAGGCGACCAATTGGCTGATCGACAAGGAAATCCGGTTCCGCGGGGATTGGCAGCATAAAAACCCAGCCAAGGTGGAGCCCAGCGGCTGGTGCTTCGAATACGAGAACAAGTGGAATCCCGACGTGGATGATACCGCCATGGTCTTGCTCGCCTTGCGCAAGGTGCCCACTGAAAACCCAGCCCGCCGCAACGCCAGCTTCAAACGCGGCCTGGACTGGACCCTCACCTTTCAATGCAAGGATGGCGGCTGGGGCGCTTTCGACAAGGATTGCACGAAGAACATCCTGGAAAAGGTTCCCTTCGCCGACCACAACGCCATGCTGGATCCGGAATGCGCCGATATCACCGCGCGGATCCTGGAGTTGCTCGGCTACGAAAAATTTCCCCACACCCATCCCCAAGTGGAGCGGGCTTTGAATTACCTGCGCGACAACCAGGAAGAGGATGGTTCCTGGTATGGCCGGTGGGGAGTGAATTATATTTACGGCACCTGGCAGGTGCTGCGGGGTTTGTGGGCTCTGGGCTTGGATATGAGCCAGCCCTGGCTGCTCAAGGCGCGGGCCTGGCTCGAAAGCGTCCAGCACGAGGACGGGGGCTGGGGTGAACGCTGCAATACCTACAATGATCCGGTGTTCAAGGGGCAGGGCCCCAGCACGGCCTCCCAGACGGCCTGGGCTGTGATGGCCATGTGCACCTTCGGCGATCCCCAAAGGCCCAGCCTGCGCCGGGGGGTGCAGTATCTCTGCCAAACCCAGAATCCCGATGGCACCTGGACGGAGCATGAAATCACCGGCACCGGTTTTCCCCGGGTGTTCTACTTGAAGTATGACATGTATCGGAATGCCTGGCCCTTGCTGGCCCTGGCTACTTTCCGGGATCTGTCCCTCAAGGGCAATGGCCGTTCCGGGTAGCCTGAAAGGCGTCCTCTGGTGTTGCTCCCATGACCCCTCCTGAGGCAGCGGAACCGCCCCGGTTCCTGGTGGTTTTCGCGCTGGAAGGCGAGGCCCGCCCTTTCCGCCGCCAACTCGCCGGCCGGCCGGGCGTCGAAGTGGCCGTCACGGGCATGGGGCCCGAAAACGCGCGCCGCGGTTTCCTCACCGCTCTGGAGCGCGGGCGGCCCGGCGTGGTGATCACCAGCGGGCTGGCTGGCGGCCTCGATCCGGGGCTGGCGCTGAACGATATTGTGTGCGAGTGCGGATCGGATTTTCCCCTGCGCCAGCTCCTCCTGGACCGGGGCGCCCGCCCGGTTCGCTTTCATTGTGCCCCCCAGGTGATCTGCTTTGCCGCCGATAAGCGGCGCCTGTTCCAATCCGGTGGCGCCGAAGCCGTGGAAATGGAGTCCGGTGTCATCCGGGCCCTCTGCCGGGACCAGGGTATTCCGGCGGCCACCGTCCGGGTGATCTCGGACACCGCGGGCGAGGATTTGCCTTTGGATTTCAACCGGTATGCCCGGCCGAATCACCAGATCGCCTACGAAAAAATTGTGCTGGCCTTGCTCGCCCGCCCCGGCAAGCTGCCCGAGTTGCTCCGTTTCCAACGCCAGACCCAGGCGGCGGCGGCGCAGCTCGCCCGGTTTCTGGTTCAGGTGGCAGCCGGCTGATCGCCGCTGGGTTCTTCGGTATTGGGCTTACGCCCGCCGGCACCGCCTCAACGCCGGGGGGCGGGCGCCGTGGCGCCCTGGCCCAAAGCCGGCAGGTGCTGGGTGGCCAGCCGCGCGTCGAAATTAAAGAGCATAAATCCAGGCAGTTTCTCCCTGCGGACGAGCTGGACCTGCCGGATGACCTGCTCCACCGGCAGCCCGGGCGCCGATGCTCCGATGCCAGGATACAAAGGGATGCGCCCGGCCAGTAAATCCCGCTGGCCTTGGATCCGCACCTGGAATTCGCGGTCCGAAGCGGTGTAATCCATGGGGCAAATAAAATCCAGCCAGCCTTTCCGGGCCCATAGCAGCCAGTCCTGGCCGATGCTTTCCCGGCAGGAGTGCCAGTGGGGGAATACCGCCGCGGAGATTTTGATCCCTGGCCGGACCGCGCGGGCCTGGGTGGACACGGCCTGCACGAGACGGTTGATGTTTTCCCGGCGGAACTCCTGGTAAGCGGCATACGCGGAGCCTCCCGCCAGCACCGCGCGCGGCCATTGGTCCACAGCCGATCCCTGCTGCTTTTCAAAGGCCCGGCGGCACCCGGGGCAGTAGCATTTGGACTGGTCCGGATACCGGATATAGTCGAGATGAAGGCCGTCCACCTCGTATTTCCTCGCCACTTCCAGGAGGGAGTCCAATTCCAGCCGGAAATTGGCCGGATGCGAAGGACAAAGCCATTTTTCTTCCACCCCGTCGCTGGTCATTTGCAGGCGGCCCTCGGCGCGCAGGCGGTTGAGGAAATCCTCCGGCGCCCCGGAAAGATTCCAATTGACCTTCCAGGCGTGCACGGCCAGCCCCTGCTTGCGGGCCGCGGCCAGGCAGGCGGCCAGGGGATCCCCTTCCTTTAACACCCGATCCCGCACCGGGAGGATGGCGCTGGGATAGTCCGCCACGCCCCCCCAAAGGAAATTCGGGAAGACGGCGTTAAAGCCGTTGGTTTTCAGGACGCGCAGCGCCTCGTCCCAGGACCAGCCCGGCACGCCGAAAGCGGAGTGGCACCAAACCGCGCGGAATTCCTGATCCGGGGCGGCTTGGTTCAAGGCATAAGCGGCCAGCAGGTTTTTGCGGGCCTGGGCGGCTTTGTAAACCGCCTCGTGGTATTGCCCCTTTTGGTAGGCGATCCGCGCCATTTCCCATTGGGAGCGGGCCGCCGCCAGGGCGGGCTTGAATCCGGGTTTCGCGGCGCCGTGGCCTCCGGCCTGGAGGATTTGGCTGACCGTCCGCTCAAAGCTGGCCTGGGTGGGTATGGGGGGCGGGCCGGGTGGGCGCGCGGCTCCCGCCCGGGCTGGGTGTCCGCTCCAGGCCAGCAACGGGCGGCCGGAGGCGTAGTCCACCCCCGGCGGAGCCCCCGCGAGGAAGCCGGCGGCATCCTGCAGGGCGCGGGCGGCCGCGCGAGGCCAGAGATCCGGCAGGAATTTTCCCGCCAGGGCGCGCAAAAGTTGGGTTTGCCCCGGGCTGTTTTCATTGGCGATGGAGGCGCTCACATGGGCGCCCCGGTCGCTGAGCAGCAGGGCGGGGAGGCCCGTTTTTTTGCCATCGTGGTCGCGCCACTCACCAATGATCCGGGCGCTGCGGCTGGCGGCCCGGGCCGGGTGGATGACGGTTCCCGCCAGGGTCACCTGGGCCGGCACGCCGGGGATGCCTTTTTGCGGGAAGTCAATTTGCTCGAATTGGCCGGGATAGGCTTCGTGGAGGGCTTTTTCAAAAGTGAATCCCAGCCGGCTCCCCAGCACGGCCGACTGGCTGTTGAAGGCCAGGATCTTGCCCCCCTTTTGCAGGAAGGTGTCCAAAGCTTTCCCCTCCGCCTCGCTGACTTGCGGGTTATTCGGATAGCACGCCAGCCGGCGCAGGGCCAGGGCGCCTTGTTCCACTTCCGTGTCCGCCAGGATGTCGGCCTCGATGCCGCTCTGTTTCAGGGCGGCCTGCAGCCGGCTGGCGGAGGCTTCCACGAACCGGCCTGCGCGGGTGTTTCGGACGACCACCACCGGGGCGCTCAAGGCTTCCAGGCCGCCCACGTAAACCACCGCGCTGCCCGGCGTGTTTTTCCAGAAAGACAACCGGATGGCGCGGATCCCATTCCAGCCTTCCGGCTGGCCTTCTGGGATGAATTGGGAGCGGTCCAGGACCACCCGCCGCCATTCGCCCTCGGGCGGGCCGAACTGCGCGCCATACCAGCCGGCGCCGGCGTTGAAGTAAAGCGTGCTGGAACTGATGGCCTGGATGTCACCGGTCGCTTTGATCCACAAAGCCACCCGTCCGCTCGACGCCAGCCGCAGGGGGGCGGGCAGATCCCACCAGGCGCGTTCCTCCAGGCGGTCCATCCGGCACGGGAATGCCATCGCGTCCTGCCCATCCGGGGTCTTTTGGGGGGCCAGGCTGGCCGGGGCGGGCGGCAGGTTCGGCTTCCAATCTTCCAGGCGGCAGGGCACGGCGGTGGGGCCGGCCGGCGCTGGCGCCGGCGCGGCGGCCAGCAGGCCGCCGGCAAGCCATAGAAATACCAGTATGCGATCCATAGGCGCCAGAGGCTAGCGGATGCTTTACCGGGAGTCCAATCCGCAAATCAGGCCTGGGGACGTACCCCTCCGCCCGGCATTTTTTCCTTTATTCCAGCGGTTTCCTGATTAGACTTCCACTGTGTATCTGGAATATTATGGCCTTGGCGAACCACCCTTTGATATAACGCCCAACCCTCGTTTCCTGTTTTATAGTCCGAAACACCGTGAGGCGTTTAATCATCTCCTTTTTGGGATTCGCGAGCGGAAGGGATTCGTGCAGATCACCGGCGAAGTGGGCTGCGGGAAAACCACCATCTGCCGGGCTTTGCTGGAACATTTGGGCCCCAACTATTCCACGGCTTTGATCCTCAATCCAGTTCTGGATGCCAACCAACTCATGAAGGCCATCGCCATGGAGTTTGGCCTGACGGTCCACGGTTTGGACCGGCTGGAAACTGTGGCGATGCTCAATCAGCACCTCTTTGAGCAGGTGGAGCAGGGCCGGGATACGGTGTTGATTGTGGATGAGGCGCAGGATTTGACGCTGGATCTGCTGGAACAGGTGCGGTTGTTGTCCAATCTTGAAACCGACAGCCGGAAACTGCTGCAGATCATTCTGCTGGGGCAACCGGAGTTGCGCAAACGCTTGAACGACCACCGGTTGCGGCAGTTGCGGCAGCGCATCACGGTGCGTTACCACCTGCGGCCCCTGTCCCGCCAGGAAATCAGCCAATACATCCATCACCGGCTGCAAATTTCCGGATCCAAGGGGGTCCCGGTTTTTACTCCGGCGGCTTTGTGGCGGATTTATTTTTATTCCCGGGGGATTCCGCGGTTGGTGAATGCGGTTTGCGACAAAAGCCTGCTGGCCGCCTACGTCCAGCAGGTCGATCGCATTAATTTCGGCATCGTTGGCTTGGCAATCCGGGAATTGGAAGGCAAGATGGGTGTATGATAACAAATTGTTCCAGCCTGGGTTGAGCTTGAAATCCCACCGCGCAGGGTGGCGCGGCTGGCGAAGGCGCTGCCGCGTGGCGATCGGCAGTTGGCGGACCACCAAGCCGGAGCGCTGGGCAACCTGGGGATGAGTAGGGTCCGGAACGCAGCCTGGAATATAGCCTGATGAGATTTTTTTATGAGTTTGATCAATGACGCCCTGAAACGTGCCAGCAAGACCATTGAAGAGCGCGGGCCGCAGCCGGGAGCCGATATCCGGCTGCAGACGGTGGATTCGAGCGGCAGCCCGAACCTGGCCGCGATGCTCGGGGTGCCCATCGCCTTGGTGGTGTTATTTGCAGTGGGTGGGTTTTTCCTTTGGACTCAGCTGCACCAGCCTGCACCTCCCCAAGGCGTGGGCTCCAAGCCTTTGGCGGCGGCCCCCAACCGGGCCGTGGCGAAGCCCGGGAATCCTGGCCTGAATGCACCGGAAACCCCGGGGGTCAAGCCGGTCGTGGTCCCCAATTCCCAGGCGGTCAAACCCAGCCCGCCTCCTCCTTCTGGTCCTGACGCCAGCGCCGTGGCCGCTTTGCCGGCAGCGGTCGTCCATCCAACTCCCCCGGTGGAGCCGGCCAAGCCCGCCGAGGTTGCCGTCCTGCCGCCCGCGGTCAAGCCGCCGGTTGCCGTCAAACCGCCCGTTGCCACTCCTCCTGCGCCCCCGCCGTCCTTGATACCTGCCAGGGCATCCACGCCCGCCCCGGCGGTGGTTTCGGCGGTGAACGCCATCCCCAGCGCCTCCAATTCCCCGGCCACTCCGGCCGGTGGCGCGGCGCCCGCGGTTGCCGCCCCGGAGGCCGTCCCAATCACCTGGCCACCCCTCAGGATTCAGGGTATTTTTTTCCGGCCCGGCCGGGCCACCGCGATCGTGAACGGTCTGCTGGTGGGACCGGGTGCTTCCGTGGATGGGGCCTCGGTGGTGGCCGTCCACCGCGATGAGGTGGTCTTTGAATACCAGGGCAGCACGAAAACCGTGCGCGCCAAACCCTAAGGACTGGCATGGATTGGCTGGGCAACCACTGGCGCAAATCGCCAGCCCTACCCCGGATTGTGCCGCTGCTGGCTTACCTGGTCCTGACCGGTTTCCAGGGGAAACTGGGACCCAATTCCCAGTTCTGGATTTATTTCCTTAAAACCATGGCGGGCGCTTTCCTGCTCTGGTCCGTGCTTCCGTTTGTGGCTGAAATCAAGTGGCAGCCAAGCTGGGAGGCCTGCGTGGTGGGCGTGGGGGTGTTTGTCATGTGGGTGGGATTGGACAGCGGTTTGATCGCGCTCGGTTTGGCCCATTCGTACCCCAAATCCATCCCGGAATTGAAGCTCCTGCTGGGCTGGCAGGCTTCGGTGAGCCCCGCTGATCTTCCCCCGCCGTGGAACCCGCACCTGGCTTTCGGCCAGGATTCGCCGCTGGCCTGGTTGTTCATCCTCCTCCGCCTGCTGGGATCCAGCCTGGTGGTTCCCCCCATCGAGGAGGTTTTTTACCGGTCATTCCTCTATCGCTGGCTGCACCAGCCCGATTTCCAAACGGCATCGATCGGGCGGTTTTATCCGGTTTCCTTCCTGCTGACGGCCTTGATCTTCGCCTCCTCCCATTATCAATGGCTCGCCGCGATTTTGTGTGCTTTCGCCTACCAGGGGCTGGTTTGCTGGAAGAATCGGCTCGGGGACGCCATCGTCGCCCACGCCATCACCAATTTCCTCCTCGGTTTGTGGGTGGTTTTTCGCCCCGCCTGGATTTTCTGGTGAGCATGATCCCCTGCCTGATTTTTGAGGACGACCACCTCCTGGCCATCAACAAACCGGCCGGCTTGAATACCCACTCCCCTTCGCCTTTTGCGGGGGAGGGGATTTATGACTGGCTGCGCCACCGGGAGCCGCGCTGGGCGGGCCTGGCCATCATCCATCGGCTGGATAAGGAAACTTCCGGGGTGATGGTTTTTGCCAAAACCCCCCTCGCCAGCAGTTCGCTCACCGGGCAGTTCACCCGGCACGAGATCCGCAAACAGTATGTTTTTCTCACCGCTCGCGATCGTCCGCAAAAAACCTTTTCCGTCACTTCTCGCCTGGCGCGTTTGGGGGATAAATACGCCTCCGTCACCACCGGCGGCGGGCAGGAAGCAACCACCCGTTTTGCGTTCACGGAAAAATACCGGAACTGGTTCCAGTGGGCTGCCTGGCCGCAAACCGGCCGCACCCATCAGATCCGGGTTCACGCCGCCCAAAGTGGCCTGCCCATCCTGGGGGATGTCCTTTATGGTGGCGCCGCTTCCGCCCGGGCTTATCTCCATGCCTGGGAATTGACTTTGCAGCATCCGGCGACGGGCAAACCCCTCACCTTGCGCGCCCCCATCGACTGGGATGCCCATCCCGCCTGGCAATTGCGGGCGGCCTTGATCGATCCCGCGGAGACCGATGCCTTTCGCCTGCTCCACGGGGCTGCTGATGGCTGCCCGGGATGGTATGTGGACCGCTTGGGCTCCTGCCTCCTTTCGCAAAGCGAAGCCGCCTTGAGCGGTCCCCAAAAAGAGCGGCTGGCCGCCTTCCTGCAGGCCTTGGGATTGCCGGGCGCCTGCCACAAACCGCTCCTGCGGAATCCGCGGCAGATCCGGGACCGCGTGCTCCTGGAAGATGTGGTTGGGAATCCGGTGCCCGAGGAGTGGGTGATCCGGGAGAATGGTTTGCGTTTCACCCTGCGGCGCAGCGAAGGCTATTCCGTGGGCTTGTTTTTGGATCAACGGGATAACCGGCGCCGCCTGCTGGCCAACCACATTGCCGCGGGCTTTCCCGTGTGGCCGGCCGGCCTGGCCCAGGCCCGGGTGCTGAACACCTTCGCCTATACCTGTGGATTTTCCCTGTGCGCGGCGCAGGCGGGCGCCCGGACCGTCAACGTCGATTTATCCCGCAAATACTTGGAGTGGGGCCGCAATAACTGGCTTTTGAACGGCCTGGATACCGCCGGGCATGAATTCCTGCACGGGGATGTTTTTGACTGGCTCCGGCGGCTGGCCAAAAAACCAAACCTCTTTGAAATCATCCTTTTGGATCCGCCCACCTTTTCCAGCTCCAAGGCCAGCGGCCGCTTTCAAGTAGCGGCGGATTGCGGCAAACTGGTCCGCCAGGCGCTGCCACTTCTGCGGCCGGGCGGAGTGCTTTTCGTGTCGGCCAATGCGGCCGGCTTCACGCCCGAAAAATTCCTGGCGGCCGCGGACCAGGCGGTGAAGGCGGCGGGCCGGACCGTTGTCGCGCGCCACTACGTGCCCCAGCCGCCGGATTTCCCAGTGTGCCGGGCCGAGCCCGCCTACTTGAAAACAGTTTGGCTCCGGGTGGCATGAAACCGGAGCGGCACATCATTGTGGGGGATGTTCACGGCTGCCGTGAGGAATTGCACGATCTGCTGCTTCAGGTGGGCTATCGGCCGGGCTGGGACCAATTGGTGATGGTGGGGGATTTGGTGGACCGCGGGCCCGATAGCGTGGGGGTATTGCGCTGGATCCGGGAGTTGGAGGTCACTGGCGGCGCGGTTTCCCTGGCTGGCAATCACGAGGAAAAAATCGTCCGCTACCACCACCTCCTGGCCCATGCTTTGGGCGCCGAGGCCGGGCTGACCGAATCGCAGTTGCAAGTGTACCACCAGCTGGCCCCCGCCGACCTGGATTGGATCGCCCGGCGCCCCTATTTTTTTAAAGGCCCTGGGTTCCTGGTGGTTCACGCCGGGATTTGCCCGCAAATCCACCACACGCTCGAGGATTTGGACCGCAACCGCGAGGCCCGGCGGCGGCTGGTGCGCATCCGCCATGTGGATGCTTTTGGCAATATGCTGAAACTGATCCAGGCCGGGGTGCCCGGCGCCCGGCCCTGGCACGAGGTTTACGACGGCCGGTTCGGAGTAGTGGTCCACGGCCACTGGCGTTGTGGGGAGGTGATGCGAGGGCCATTTTCCTACGGGTTGGATACCAGCTGCTGCTATGGGGGCAAGTTGACCGCCATGGTTTTTACCGACCTCCAGCGCCCGGCTTTTGTGTCCGTTCCCGCCCGCCGGACCTACCGGCATCCACCCCCCATCGGCTGATTCCGGGGTCTGCGTTTTTTCCGTTTATTGGAAAACCCGTTGCTCCACCATTGCCAAACTTTTTGCCGTCTTTAAATTGTCATGGCAATGACCTTGGGTTTAACCAAAACCGTTCAGCCAGGCGGGTGCCCACCTCCGGCCTTGGGCTGGGGAAAACGGGTTTTTATCACCGATTTTGACGGCACCATGACCCGCCACGGAGTGGTGGATTTAGTGCGGACACGCTATGCCAATCCCGTGACCGATGCCGCCTGGAGCGGTTATGAACGCCGGCAGCTGTCCCATTACGACGCGGTGGCCGCGATTTTTTCCCAACTCCGCTTAAACGAAAATGATCTCGCTGGCTTTCTGGCTGCCACCGGGCTGGACCCTGCCCTGCCAGCAGTTTTCCATCTGTTGCACAAACAGGGATGGCAAGTGGTGGTTGCCTCTGCTGGTTGCGAGTGGTACATCCGCAAAATCCTGGAGCCGCATGGCTTGGCGCCCTTGGTTTTTGCTAATCCTGGCGATTATACTGAGGCGACGGGGCTGCGGATGGCTTTTCCGAAACCTGGCAATTTTGTCTGCCGCGAAACGGGTATCGATAAAGTTGCCATTGTAAATGCCGCTCTAAGGTCGGGAGCGGTCGTGGCTTATGCCGGGGACGGCGGGCCCGACTGGGAACCCATCCAGTTGGTGCCACCCCGGCTCCGTTTTGCGCGGGGGTGGCTGGCCGGGGAGCTCAAGTCTCAAAATATTGATTTTGAGGAGTTTGCAAACTGGGACCAAATCGCCTTCAAAGTCGCAAACGGGGCCTTGGCTTAGCCCGTTTCCGGGCGGGCTGACGTCTGGGTTGGTTCGTCTTCCCCGGGGGGCCCGGTATACAATTTATTGGCGTTATTCGCCTTATTAGGTGAATATATAACTTGGGGGGAGCGTCTATTCCCAAACGTGGTCGTTTTTTTCTTTCCGGTCCGGATTGTGGATCCAGAAAGGGGGGGCGATCGTAAGGCAAGGCCGGCAGAGATGAATGTTGCCTGGCGGTGATAAGTGGTTCGGTGATGTATCGCATTTCCGCCACGCAAAGATGGTTCAGTTGATTGATCGTTTGTAACACTATGAAAATAAGAGGGCTCGCAAATCGTGGAATGTCGTTGAATCGGGTTGGCGGTTTCACACTGATTGAAGTGCTGTTGGTCATCGTCATCATCATGATGCTGGCCACGGCTTTGGTTGTGTTTGTTTTGCCCCAGCAAAAAGGCGCGGAAAAGAACACCACGAAATTATTGCTGCAGCAGGTGCAGACGGCGCTGGACACCTACCGCTTGAACGTGGGGCATTACCCCACCGAAGATGAAGGCGGATTGAATGCCCTGGTCAACAAGCCGCAATTTGAAAACGAGCGCCTGGCCGAAAAGTGGCAGGGGCCTTATTTGAAGCCCGGAACCCAGTTGGAGGATGCTTGGAATAACAAACTGGTTTACCAGCCCATCGACCAAACCCAAACCACGGAAGAAAACAAAAGCGGGATCCCTTATAAACTGTTTTCAGTGGGCCCGGATGGCCAGCCTGAGACTGACGATGATATCAAGCTGTTCAGCGAAGACGCCCAGGCTGGAACTGAAAGCGGCGACACCAGTGGGGCCGGCGGCACCGGCACCGGCACCGGCACTGGCACGAAATAACTGACATGAATTTACGCCCGGCAAAACAGGGTTTCACCCTGGTTGAGATGCTGCTGGTGGTGCTGGTGGTGATGCTGCTGGCGGCGGTTTCGGTCACCTATTTTGGTGGGATGCTGCGCGGCACCCAGCTGAATGAGGGGGCCTCCCGCTTCACCAGCATGCTCCGTTTTGCCCGGGCGGAAGCGGCCAATTCCGGGCGCCGGATCCAGATTTCGTTTGACCCGGTGTCCACCAACGCCACCGGGCCGGCCTGCTATCAGCCCCGCATCAAATGCGAGCTGGAGCCCATCAATGAGCCCGGGGTCTACCGGGATTTGAATGAGCCGCTCTGGATGGATGGCCAATCATCCCTCCTGGCTTGGGTGGAGTCGGTGCGTCCGATGGATACCGATGCCCCGGTGGTCAGCACCAACGATACTTTACTGGCCCAGGCGGATCTGGCTGAGGTCAACAGCCTGTCGGTCACCAACGACCTCGCCTCTGTCTCGGCTCCGGCCCCCATCACTTTTTATCCTGATGGATCCTCGGATTCCGCGGCCTTCATGCTCGTCTCCGCCGATGCGGAAGATGAGCGGCGGATTCAAATCACCTTGAACGGTTTCACTGGCACGGTCTCCCAGGAAGCCTTCACCGGGGAACTGCCGGAGGAGGATCTTGCGGCTGAAGAATCCGCGGAGAAGACGGCGCTGGATGCTCCTTGAACCTGGATGGTTCCCGCGGGTGCGGGCCAAACGGGAATGACCATGGGCTGTTCCAACCCAGGCTTGAAAACGAACCGGATGGCGCAGGGGGCCAGGCTGCGGGGCACGGTCCTTTTGGAGGTGGTTCTCTCCCTGGGTTTATTCCTCTTCGCGGTGGCCATCATTTCGGGGGGCATGCAGGCCTCGGTGGCCTCGGTCGATCGCCTGCGGGCCGGCACCCATGCCCTGAACCTGGCCATATCCGTGATGTCCGAAATTCAGCTCGGTATCAAGGACACCCAAACTGCCTCCCCGGAGCCGTTCCTGCCACCCTTCCAGGATTGGACTTGGGAAGTGCAGGCTAATCCGGTTGGGGAAGGCTTTGATCAAAACTCCAACCTCCAGCAGGTGGAGGTGATTGTCCGGCACTCCCGGTTGGCGGTGGTGCACCGGTTGACCCAGCTGCTGCCGGTGAATCCCGCGGTCGGCCTCTCCACCAATTCCCTGGCTTCCTCAGGCACCCTGCGATGACGCACCCGGATCTTCCAACGCCCCTGTCCGGCCGTCCGGGTTCCGATGATTTACGGGACGCAGGCTTCACGCTGCTCGAGGTGATGATCGCCGTCCTGATCGCCTGCGGATTGCTGGTGGTGGTTTTGTTTTACTACCACCAGGCCGCCAACCTGCGGGAGGCTTTGCTGAAAGAGTCCAGCCGGATCACTTCCGTCCGTTTGTTGCTCGACCGGATCACGGCCGAATTGCGCACCGCGGTTCCCGGTTCGGATCTTTATCCCGGCTTGAGCGGTAGTTCCAATGAACTCCGGTTCGTCCGGGCGGACATGCCCATTGTCCGGCTTGGCGAAATGGACACCAACCAGGTGATTCAAAAACCGTTGAATACCGTGAAGATCATCCAGTATCGCCTGAGCATTGCCGCTTCCTCCCTGTCCTCCGACACCAACGTGACCAACTTCGCCGCCAATTCGCTCGAACGCACCGAAACTGCCTGGGTGCCCGGTGGCGCTCCGGCCGTCACGGAGCCGGCGCCGGCCACCAACAGTCCGGCGGAAACGATGGATCTGGCGGACGCCACGAACGAATTGGCGGGTTGGTCGGCCAATTCGGTTTCTGCCTATACCAATCTGCTGGCGGAGACCTCGCTGGAAACCAATGCCCCGGTTCCTCCCCCGCGCTTGAACAACACCGTGGCCAGAGACATTTGCTACGTCGGTTTTCGTTTCTGGGCCGGCACCAACTGGGCGGGTTCCTGGAGTTCCAAAGATTTGCCGGCGGGGGTGGAGGTCAGTATCGGTTTTGAGCCGCCGGCCGAGGAAACCGACACTAATGCCACCTCCTTTGCCAGTTTGGAAACCTCCACCAACCAGCCGGAAGTGTTCCGGCGGATCATTTTCCTGCCCCTTGCAAAACCACCCAGCCCGCCCGCCAGCGAGTCAACGGAGGTGTCATGGAATCAATGACCCGCCATGGCCGCCCCGGCGGCGGCCCGATCCGGCCCTGCCCTCCCGCTGACGGCCGCCTCACCGGCCAGGCCGGTTTTATCATTCATTCCGTTTTGATCGTCATCATCCTGACGGCGATGGTGGCCGTGAGTTTGATGTATTCCATGCACGCCGATCAAACTGCCGCCGCCGCGGGCGAGCAGGGCGAGCAGGCTTGGGCCACGGCCATGAGCGGTCTGCAGCAGGCCATCAGCCAGGCCCGGCAAATTGCCCCCGGATCCTTTGAGTGGCAGGACAATCCGTCAATGTTCCAGCGGCAGTTCGTTTGTGATGACGGTTCTTCCCAATGGTATTACAGCGTTTTTTCGGAAGGCATCCTGGATACGGATGGCGTCCGGTATGGGTTGACCGATGAAGCCGGAAAATATGATCTGCGGCGGGCCGACCCCGCCTTGCTGACCCGCCTGCTTTCCGCGGCCCAGACTGCCGAGGATGCCAGTTCCCAATGGGCCGCCTATACCAACCAGGTGTTCACCAACCTGATGGCGGCCAGCCCCGAGTTGGCGGAGGAGCTGACTAATCCTGCGGCGCTCCTGGATTCCAATTCCGGCGCGGCCACCAATAAAGCCCCCGCGGGGCGGCCGGCCACGGCTGCGGCCACCACCGGTGGTTCGTCGGGCAATAGTACGGCGCAATTGCTGGATGCGGTGTTCTTGAACTCCGGGCACGATATTCGCCTGCTTTACGGCAAGGATGTGGACCTGAATTTCCAGGTGGACGCGCCGGGAGCCGGGGCTGGGGCTGGCGAAGTGCCGGCGCCGGATCCTGGTTCCGCGGGGATGCGGAATTTGCTGGACCTCGGCCTGCGGCACTTTCTGACCGTGGTGGCCTATGAGCCCAATGTCAACAGCCTGGGCCAGCCCCGCCTGGATCTTAATGACACCAACGCCGATCTTTCCACCCTCAGCCTCCCTTCCTCCGTGGTGACCTACGTCGCGGCGATGCGCCGGGAGAACCGCAAGATCAATCATCCCTCCGAGCTGCTGGAAGCCAGCGGCAAATTCAAAGGTGATAACGGCTCCGAGGAGGAGTTGGCTTCCGGGGTGGGGGCGGCCGAACTGGCGGTGCTGCTGGACCGCTGCACCGGCACCAATGCCTCCCGTTTGGACGGGCTCATCAATCTCAACACCGCCCCCAAGGAAATCCTGGCCTTGCTGCCGGGGGTGGATGACGCCGTTGCGGACGGCATCCTGGCGGCGCGGCGCGGGCTGAGCTCGGACCAGATGCAGACCACTGCCTGGCTGGTCCAGCAGGGATTAATGGACGCGGAGGCATACAAGAAAGTGGCCCCTTTGATTACCAGCCGCAGTTGCCAATTCCATTTTCATGTGGTGGGCTTTTCCACTCCGGCCGGGCGCTACCGCGTGCTGGAAGCCATCGTCGATGTGGCCTGCAACCCGCCCCAGATCCTGTTCCTGCGCGATCTCACGCGCCTGGGGCTGCCGTTCAAGTTGGAAGCTTCTCCGCAGGACCAAATCAGCCAGGCGCGCCCGCGCCCGCGGCAAACGGCGGCTTTGAATCCGGCTGCTGGCCGCCGCGTAAATCGCTTGTCGCCAGCCGCAAAGAAAGCTAGGTAAGGGGGATAATACAATCATGGCCGACCCAGTTTTAACCAAGTCAGTCGCCTCGCTGCAAAGCCGCTGGAGCGGTTTCAAGCGCGCCTTTTGGGCCCGGCGGGCGGTGGTCACGGCCATTGATTTGGATGGCTCCCTGCTCAACGTGGTCCAGGCCGTGCAGCGCTTTGGCCGGACCCGGGTGACCCGGTTCGCTGCCGAACGCCTGGAGTTGGGGGAGGGGGAGACCGCGGATGTCAAGGCCCGGGGGGAGGCGATCGCCGCCACCTTGCGCCGCCTGGGCCTCAAGGCCGGCCAGGTGGTCATGGGCATACCGCGCGCTTCAGTGGTCCTGCGGACCTTGTCCCTGCCCAAGGCCAATTCCGGCTCGGATATGGCCGCCATGGTGCGGTTCCAGATCAGCAAGGATCTGCCTTTCCGGCTGGAGGATGCCGTAGTGGATTACAAAGTGCTGGCCGAACGGGTGGAGACACCGGCTTCGCCCGCTGCCCCGGAGCCGCCCTCGGGTGAAGGGACGCCCGCCGATAATTTGCAGGTGCTGGTGGCGGCCGTGAAAAAAGAGGTCCTCGCCGAGTATCAGCAACTGGCCCTGGCGGCGGGCTTGCGGCTCACCTCCCTGGGCTTGAGTTCCTACGCCAATGCGCGCTGCGTGGATCTGTGCGACCTGGACGAGAGCGATCACTGCCTGGCCTTGGTTTCCCTGCGGCCCGATGAATTGGTGATTGATGTGCTGAACAACCGGGAGTTGGTCTTCAGCCGCATGGCTTCGCTGCGGCCTCCGACCGCCCCCGGCGAGGAGGACGTCGAGGAACCGGTGCGAGGCGGCCGCTCTCGGGAGGAACCGTTCGCGGTGGAGCACGTCACCATCGAGGTGGTGCGCAGCCTGCACAGCTACGAGGGCATGGAGCATCACGACCGCGTCACGCACATCTTTCTGGCCGGCATGAAGCAGGGGACCCAGGCGGTGGCTGACGAGTTGCACCGCCGTTTGCGCATCCCGTCCGAGATTTTGGACCCGGCCCGCATCCTGAAGCTGGCCGATGCCGACCAGGCCCAGGCCTCGGGCGCCATCGCCGCCTTCGGCCTGGCTTTTGGCATGTTCGATCCCGCGGGCCTGCCCTTCGATTTTTTGAATCCCAAGCGGCCGTCCCCGCCGGGCCTCGGCAAGCGGACCCGGATGCTTTTGCTGGCGGTGGGCGTTTCGCTTTTGGCGTTGAGCGTCCTGGGGGTCCGCTCTTTCCTGGTGCACCGCCGGCAGGTGGTCAAGGATTCGCTGCAAAGCCAGCTGACCGCCGCCACCAAAAGCCGGCCGCTTTACCGGCAGGCGCGCCTGCAGGAAAAAACCGTGAAGGATTGGCTGGCGGAGGACCGCCGCTGGCTGGATCACCTGGCTTTCCTCAGTTCCTTGCTGCCCTCCAGCGAGCACCTTTACGTGACCTCCCTGGGCACCGGCGCCCGCGGGGCCATCCACCTTTCCGTCAAGGCCCGCGGCGGTGAAATCATCACCCGTCTGGATACCCGCCTGCGCCAGGCCGGCTATGATGTCAAACCCCCCGCCGTCACTCCTTCCAGCGATCGCTACGGATATGGGTTTCAGGCGAATTTCGAGCTGGAGATCCCGCGCAAGATGAAGATCGAATTGGCCAAGCTCCAATACCCGGCGCGGCTGGAAGACGATGCCTCGCTGGATGGCAGGAAGCCGCCCCGGGGGGGCGCCAAACCCGCCCCGGTTTCCCCGCCTGCTCCGGCTCCCGCCCCGGCCGCCGCTTCGGCCGCTCCGGCCGCTCCGGCCGCAGCGGTGGCGGCGCCCGAGCCGTCACCCCCGGCGGCCAAGGCGGCGCCCGCTCCGGAGCAGCGCCGCTTCCGCAAACGGGTGGATGGCGAACGAAAGGCCCGGCCATGAACGCTCGTGAACGCAAGCTGGTCCGCACGGTTTTGTCCTTGGTCGGTGGTTTTGGCCTGATCCTCGGCATCCGCTCCATCCTGCTCAAGCCCCTTAAGGCTCTGGACGATCAAACCCGGCAGGTGCGTCTGGGGCTTCAAACGATCCAAAAAGAGCAGCAGGCTTATTTTGCCGCCGATAACTTCCTCAAAAGCCAGGCCCGGCGCACCTTCGCCTCAGAGGTGGATACCGCCACCGCCGCGATGGGGGCCATGCTCAATCAAAAAATCGTCCAGCTCGGTTTGCGGGAGGAATCCTTCACCCGCGTTCCCGTGGGGCCGGTGAAGCTGCGCGGCGCCCGGGAGGTTGGCTGGTCTGTGCAAGGGGAGGGGGGGCTGGAAAAAATCGTCGATCTCGTTTACCTGCTGGAGGTCAACCCGGCCCTGCACCGCATCCAAAACCTGGTGTTGTCCACCAGCGACCAGCCCGGCCGGGTGCGGGTGCGCTTCCGGTTTGTGACCCTGGTGCTGGATCCCTCCCCGGAGGTCAAACGCTCGGATCTGGCCACCACCGCCAGCTTGAAAGGCGAGGAGCGCCAGCTTTATGCGGGCATTCTGGAGCGGGATCTGTTCCGGCCGTACGTCCGCCGGGATCCGGCCACCGCGCCGGAAATCAAGGTGGCTCAACCAGCGCCCCCGCCGGCCCCGGCCGGTCCCAATCTCAAGGCCTTCAGGATCATGTCCCTTTCCACTTGGAACGGGCAGGCCGAAGCCCTGATCCGGGATTTGGAAAAAAACCAAACCCTGGCCTGCCGCCCTGGCCAGCCGTTGTTGGATGGGCAGTTGCTGGCGATTGACTACCGGACGATGCCCATGCATGGCAACCCGCTGCTGCAATCCTTCAGCCGTTTGATCTGGAAGCTTGGCGACGGGCTGTATGCCGTCGAAAAAGGCCAGACCCTGGCCGACAAATTCCCCATCCCACCGGACCAGCTTCCCCCGGGGCTCAACCCATAACTAATTTTACGATCATGAAAAAACTCAACCTAGTTGCGCAATGGATGCTGGTGTCGGCAGCGGTCATGGCCGCTGAACCGGCTCCCAACCCAACCAATGCCACGCCGGCCGCCTCCCCTACGGTACTGGGCCCCGCCTTGCCGGCCACCAATGCTCCGCCCGCCCGCGCCGAAGCCGCCCCGGCGGCCACCAACCCCGTGCTTGTGGCGGCGGCGGCGGTTCCAGCGCCCGCCTTGCCGGCCACCAACGCTCCCCCTGCCCGCGCCGAAGCCACTCCGGCGGCCACCAACGCTTTACCTGCCGGTAATGAAGTCGCTCCGGCGGCCACCAACGCCGCCCCCGTGGCCGCGGCCGAGGCCGAGCGCAATATCCGGTTCCAGTTCGATGGCATCCCTTATATGGATGTCGTGGAGCGCTTTGCCCAGATGGTGAATCGGCCGCTGGTGACGGATGTGAAGGTGGACGGCAGTCTGACCTTCGCTGACCCCCAGCCTTACAATTACCAGGAGGCGCTGGACACCCTGAACCTGATCCTCTCCATGAAGGATGTGATGCTGGTGGAGAGCGACCGCTACCTGCGCCTGGTGCCCTTCAAGAAACTCCCCCAGATGGGGTTGAAAATCTTGCGCGGCCATGAACCATCCGGCGATGTCCGCCCCGGCGAAGTGGTCACCGTGGTGATGAAACTACAGGTGGCCGACCCCAGTGAAGTTTCGCAGTCCATCACCCCGATGCTGTCCAACGCCGGTTCGATGGCTCCGCTGCCCCGCAACCGGGGGCTGATCATCACGGATCGCCTCGACAACATCAAGCGCATCGGCAACCTGCTGACCCAGATCGACACCGCCCCCCCGGCCGACCGGCAGATGAAGACGATCAACCTGATCCATTCCTCCGGGGCCATCGTGACCGACCTGATCAACCGGACCTTCGGCGTGGCCACGGCGCCTACCCGCACCCGCTACAATGAGCAGCAGAAAAGATTCGAAGCCCTGCCTCCCGATCCCAATGACTACGTCACCGGCGTCTGGGACGAGGCCTCCAAAACCCTGGTGCTCTACGGGCCGACCGAGCGGATTGCCCTGGCGGAGGAACTGGTGAAACGCTTCGAGGACAAACAGGGCGCCCGCGCCAGCGATGTCAAAATCTTCTACCCGCAGACCATGGAGGCCGATGATTTGGCCCGCATGATCCGCCAGGCCGTGCCCGGGGTGGCCGGCATGGGGGAATCCGTCCGCGAATCTTCCACCCGGGCCCGGTTGATCATCGACTCCACCTACAACCGCCTGATTGTGACCGCCCCGGTGGCCGGCCAGCTGGACGCCATTGAGGAGTTGGTGCGGCGGATCGATACCGGCGCCAGCGGCAAGCCTACCACCTCCGAAGATATTTTCATCACCCGCGTGTTCCAGCTCCGCTCCAGCGACCCGGCCAGTGTGGCCAAGGTGATCTCCGATACCCTCGTGCGGCGGGGGGTGGGCGGCCGCCCGCCCCAGGGCTTGCGGGTCACCACCGATGTCAATACCCGGCGGGTCATCACCATCGGTTCACCGGGCGACGTTCAGCGGGCGGAGGAGATCGTGAAACAGTTCGATGAAAACGTGGTGCAGGCGGAGCCCATCGTCATGCGGTCCATCGATGTCCAGGGCCGCCCGGTCAACGAGTTGTCCAGCCTGGCCGAACGGCTTTATGGCGACCAGGTCAAAAGCCTGCCCATAGCGCCCGTGGTCAAGGCGACCCTCTTTCCGGAGAGCAAGGCCAGCCGGATCATTGTCAGCGGGCCGGAAGCCGAAATCGCCCGCGTCGAAGCCATTGTCCGACAGCTCATGGAAAAAGCCCCGGCGGCGGCCATGGTGCAATTGCGGTCCTTCGACGTGAAAGGCCGTGCGGCCGCGGACCTTTCCACCCTGGTCGAACGCCTCTACAGCGACCAGGTCAACAGCCTGCCCACTCCCCCCGTGGCCAAAGCCAGCTTGCTGGTGGAAGCCAAGGCCAACCGGATCCTGGTCAGCGGCCCGGAAACCGAGATTGCCCGGGTGGAAGCCATCATCCGCCAGGTGGATGAATCTACTGTGGCTTCCGCTTCCGTTCAGCTGCGGTCCATCGATGTCAAAGGCCGCCCGGTGGCGGAACTGGTGCCCTTGGCGGAAAAACTTTATTCGGAGCAGGTCACCAACCTCACCACGCCCCCGCCCGTCAAGGCCACCTTGGTGGCCGAGACCAAGTCCAACCGCGTGCTGGTCAGCGGCCCGGAAACCGAGATTGCCCGGGTGGAAGCCATCATTCGCCAGCTGGAATCCCGGGCGCCGGTGGCGGCCCCTTCGCAGCTGCGGCCCATCGACGTCAAAGGCCGCTCCGTAACGGAATTAGTGCCCCTGGCCGAGAAGCTCTACAACGAGCAGATCAACAGCCTGCCGGCGCCCCCGCCCGTCAAAGCCACCCTGATCGTCGAGGCCAAATCCAACCGGATTTTGGTCAACGGCCCGGAAACCGAGGCCGCCCGGCTGGAGACGATCATCCGCCAGTTGGAGGAAAAAGCGCCGGCGGCTCCGCCGGTCATTTTGCGCTCGTTTGAATTGAAAGGCCGGTCGGTGGTCGAGCTGGCCCCCCTGGCCGAGAAGCTTTACAACGAGCAGATCAACAGCCTGCCCAGTCCGCCCGCCGCCAAGGCCACCCTGATCGTTGAGGCCAAATCCAACCGCATGCTGGTGAGCGGTCCGGAAACCGAGATTGCCCGCGTCGAAGCCATCATCCGCCAGTTGGAGGAAAAGGCGCCGGCGGCTTCCCCGGTCCAATTGCGGCTGATTGAAGTGAAAGGCCGGTCAGTGGTGGAGTTGGCTCCCCTGGCGGAGAAGCTTTACAACGAGCAGATCAACAGCCTGCCCAGTCTGCCCGCCGCCAAGGCCACTCTGATCGTCGAGGCCAAATCCAACCGGATTCTGGCCAGCGGCCCGGAAACCGAGATTGCCCGCGTCGAAGCCATCATCCGCCAATTGGAGGAAAAGGCTCCCGAGACATCCCCGGTCCAATTGCGGCTGATTGAAGTGAAGGGCCGTTCGGTGGCGGAGTTGGTGCCGCTCGCCGAGAAGCTTTACAACGAGCAGATCAACAGCCTCTCCTCACCGCCGCGCGCCAAAGCCACCTTGGTGCCGGAAGCCAAAGCCAACCGCATCCTGGTCAGCGGCCCGGCGGACGAAATTGCGCGGATCGAGGCGATCATCGGCCAGTTGGAGGAAAAATCGCCGGCCTCCTCGCCCGTTCAATTGCGCTCCCTGGAAATCCGCAGCCGCCCGGTGGCCGAATTGGTCACTTTAGCGGAGCGGCTCTATACCGAACAGGTCAATGCCCTCCCCTCCGCCCCCTCCGCCAAGGCCACCCTGGTGGCGGAAGCCAAGGCCAACCGCGTTCTGGTGAGCGGACCGGAGGCGGAAATCGCCCGCATGGAGGCGATCATCCGGCAGTTGGATCCCGCCGAGGCCAAACTGGCCAAGGAGGAAACGCGCGTGATCCGGCTCCAGCACGCCATGGCCGTCGATCTTTCCACCCTGGTGGAACAGAACTTCGCCAGCCAGCGGCAAAACCTGCGCATCCTGGTGGATGCGCGCAGCAACAGCCTGGTGATCAGCGGCAAGCCGGAGACGGCCGACGCCGCTGCCCAGTTGATCCAGGCCCTGGATTCCGAGCCCCAGCTGGCTTCCAAGGAGATGCGATTTATCGATCTGAAATCCACCGATCCCGCTACCGCCATCAGCCTGGTGCGCGAGGTTTACACCGAGCTGCTGCGGAATCACTTTGGCGCCAACCGGGTTTCCCAGCTCAAGCTGATTCCCGATCCCGGCTCCAATCGCATCATCCTCTGCGGCCCGCGCGATGAGATGGACCTGATTGCCAAGCTGATCGAGCAGGTGGACAAACCGTCCGACCAGCCCGGCAGCTTGCGCGTTTTCAAGCTCAAAAGCGCCAATGCCCGGCAGATCGCCCCCGTGATCATCAATTCAATCCTCAACCGGGACCCCCGCCGGGCCGGTGGCCGGGGCATGGTGGTGACTCCCGATGATGTCAGCAACAGCCTGGTGGTCAGTGGGACACCCACCGATTTCCAACAGATCACTTCCTTGATTGAACAGCTGGATGGCAAAGGACAGTCGGCCCGCGTCACGGAAATTTTCGAACTCGGGGAGGCGGATGATGTGCAGCGGTTGCTGCCGCTCATTCAGCAGACCTACCGGGAGGAATGGCGGTCCAAGGCCCCTGACGACCCCGCCGATGCCCAGATTTTGGCCGACCCGGCCGGCGGCCGCGTCCTGGTGACCGCCCCTTCCAATCACATCGCCGCCATCCAAACCATCATCAAGCGGGTGGCCTCCGGGGGTGATTCCTCCAGCAAGCCCGAAACCCGGGTTTATGATTTGACCACCGCTACCGCCAACGATCTGGCCGCCACCGTCCAATCCCTTTACCGGGTCCAGCGCAAACAAAAACCGGGCGTGGCCTCCCAGATGTTGATTTTGCCCGATACCGCCACCAACCGGCTGCTGGTTTCCGGCCCGGCCGATGAACTGGATGCCGTGGAGCAGATCGTCAAAAAGCTCGACACCGTCAGCCCGCGCACCAGCATCACCCGGATTTTCAAGCTCCAGCGGATGGAGCCTTCGCTGATGGTGTCCATCCTGACCCAGGCCATGGGCGGCGGGTACCCGGGGCAGGGGATGGGGCCGGGCGGGCGCCGGGTGCGCGGCCAGCCGCGCATCACCGTGGCGGCTGATGCCAGCACCCGGGTGCTGATCATGTCCGGCGAGAATGCCGATCTGCAATCCGCTGAGAAAATCATCGAGCAGTTGGACAAGCTCGGAGAGCGCTCACCCCGCCAGATGGAGATTTTCGACGTGGGCCAGCCGGAGGATGTGCAGCGCATTCTGCCCATGGTGCAGCAGCTTTACCGGGAGGAGTGGAAGGAGAAGCCGGCCGACGATCCCGCCGATGGGTTGATCATGGGCGACTCGGCCTCGGGGCGCCTCGTGGTCACGGCCCCGTCCAACCACATTGCGGCCATCCAGGGCATCGTCAAGCGGCTCACCTCCAGCGCGGCTAAAGCCGGCTCCGTCGAAACCCGGGTATATGACCTCACCAACGCCTCGGCGGGGGAGCTGTCCTCCACCGTGCAATCCCTTTACCGGGCCCAGCGCAAACAGCGGCCCGCCCTGGCTTCGCAAATGCTCATCCTGCCCGACCTGATGACCAACCGGCTGCTGGTCTCCGGGCCGGTGGAAGAGTTGGACACCGTGGAGGAGATCATCAAGAAGCTCGATACGGTCAGCCCGCGCACCAGCATCACCAAGATCTACAAGCTCCAGCGGATGGACCCCTCCCAGATGGTTTCCATCCTGTCCCAGGCTTGGGGCGGCGGTGGCCGCCGGGGGCGCAACCTGCCGCGCATCACGGTGGCGGCGGACACCAGTACCCGCGTCTTGATTCTGTCCGGTGAGAACGCCGACCTGCAGGCGGCTGAAAAAATGATCGAGCAGCTGGACAAGCTGGGGGAGCGTTCGCCCCGCCAGATGGAAATTTTCGACGTGGGCCAGCCGGAGGATGTGCAGCGCATTCTGCCCATGGTGCAGCAGCTTTACCGGGAGGAGTGGAAGGAGAAGCCAGCCGATGATCCTGCCGATGGCTTGATCATGGGCGACGCCGAATCGGGGCGCCTGGTGGTCACCGCCCCGTCCAACCACATTGCGGCCATCCAGGGCATCGTCAAACGGCTCACTTCCAGCTCGGCCAAAGCCGGTTCGGTCGAAACCCGGGTATATGACCTCACCAACGCCTCGGCGGGGGAGCTGTCCTCCACCGTGCAATCCCTTTACCGGGCCCAGCGCAAGCAGCGGCCCGCCCTGGCTTCCCAGATGCTCATCCTGCCGGACCTG
>CAIMWS010000381.1 GCA_903845125.1 uncultured Verrucomicrobiota bacterium | reverse complement strand
CTCCATGCCGCCGTTGGGCACGAGGTCGGCCTGGGCGCGGGCCGCAGAGGCCGCCAGGGCCAGGGTCAGCACCAGGCAGGCAAGCACCAGGGCTCTCACGATGTCGGGTCCCTCCCGATCTCGCCCGGCGCGGACGGCAGCGTGCTGCTACAGCCCGCATCCGGACGGGGCAACGTAGCGCCGCCAGCGCACCGGGACAACAGGGCTGTTCCGGGTTCCGAGATCGGTCGTTCAGCCGGCGGGTGAGGCGGTCTGCCGCCTGCCGCCCCTGAGCGGCGGCCTCCCGCGTGCGCAGCGCGGTCGGTCCGTGGCCCCTTGCGGCGCCGCCGGAGCACCGCCCTCCAAGCGCCTTCCGCCAAGGTGGTTGGCGACAGGCAGGAGGGGGAGCACGGGCTGCCGGAGGTCGGAGGTCGGAGGGCGGAGGGCGGAGGTCGGAGGGCGGAGGGCGGAGAGCGTGGAGCGGAGGTCCGAGGGCGTGGAGCGGAGGGCGGGGAGCGTGGAGCGGAGGTCCGAGGGCGGAGGTCTGAGGGCGGAGGGAGGCAGCGAGGGCCGAGGGCGAGGTCCGGAGAGCGGAGGGCCGAGGGCAGGAGGCGGGGTTTGAATTAGTTTGCCTTTCCATGCTGCCATGTTAAAAAAGGGGTGATTAATCTTGCCTCAAGCGCGGTGGAATGGGCGCGGCCATCCGGGGATGGCGGCGTGCCGTAACCAGTGCCGGTTGGGGCGGGAGCCCCGGCGCGGCCTGGACTTGAACCCCCAGGAGCGCCAACGGCAGCCGGGAAGTGCCGCAACACAACCAACCTCAACCCCATAAAATACAGGAGTCAAAATGCCTCGACGCAACGACGTAAAGAAAGCGCTCATCATCGGGTCCGGCCCCATTGTCATCGGCCAGGCTTGCGAGTTTGATTATTCCGGCACGCAGGCCTGCAAGGCTTTGCGGGAGCTGGGCTACGAGATCGTGCTGGTGAATTCGAATCCGGCCACGATCATGACGGATCCCGGCATGGCGGATGCCACCTACATCGAGCCGTTGACGGTGGATTCGCTGACGGAAATCATCGCCAAGGAGCGCCCGGATGCGCTGCTGCCCAACCTGGGCGGCCAGACGGGGTTGAATTTATCCTCCCAGCTGGAGCGCAAGGGGGTGCTGAAACAGTATGGGGTGAGGATCATCGGGGTGGAGGCGGACGCGATCGAGAAAGGGGAGGACCGGGTGGTCTTCAAGGAGACGATGCAGAAGCTGGGGATAGAAATGCCGCAGAGCGAGGCGGTGTACAGCGTGGAGGAGGCGGAGCAAGTGGCGGCGCGGCTGGGTTACCCGGTGGTGGGGCGCCCTGCCTACACGATGGGGGGCACGGGGGGCGGCCTGGTGTACAACGTGGAGGAATTGCGGGTGGTGGCCAGCCGGGGGATCGCCGCGAGCATGGTGGGGCAGATCCTGATCGAGGAATCGGTGCTGGGGTGGGAGGAGCTGGAGCTGGAGGTGGTGCGGGATGCCAAAAACCAGATGATCACGGTCTGTTTCATCGAGAACGTGGATGCCATGGGGGTGCATACGGGGGATTCATTCTGCGTGGCGCCGATGCTCACGATCGACCCCAAGCTGCAGGCGCGGCTGCAGGCCTACAGCTACCAGATCGTGGAAGCCATCCAGGTGATCGGGGGGACGAACATCCAGTTCGCCCACGATCCGAAAACCGGGCGGGTGGTGGTGATCGAAATCAACCCGCGGACGTCGCGGTCCTCGGCGCTGGCTTCCAAGGCCACCGGCTTCCCCATCGCGCTGGTCTCGGCCAAGCTGGCGGGGGGGCTGAGCCTGGATGAAATCCCCTACTGGCGGGATGGCACGCTGGACAAATACACCCCTTCCGGGGACTACGTGGTGGTGAAGTTCTCGCGCTGGGCGTTCGAGAAGTTCAAGGGCGCGATCGACCACCTGGGCACGCAGATGCGCGCGGTGGGGGAGGTGATGAGCATCGGGAAGACCTACAAGGAGGCGTTCCAGAAAGCGATCCGGTCGCTGGAAAACGGGCGGTACGGCCTCGGTTTTGCGAAGAATTTCCACGCGCTGCCGCTGGCGGAGCTGATGACCCTGCTGAACGAGCCGTCGAGCGAGCGCCAGTTCATCCTCTACGAGGCCCTGCGCCAAGGCGCGGCGATCGACGAGCTATACCGCAAGACGCACCTGAAACCGTGGTTCCTCCAGCAGATGAAGGAGCTGGTGGAGCTGGAGGAGCAGCTGCTGAAATTCAAGGGCTGCCTGCCGCCGGATGCCCTGCTGACCCAGGCCAAGAAGGATGGCTTTGCGGACCGTTACCTCGCCCAGTTGCTGGGGGTGAAGGAGGAGCAGATCCGCGCGCGCCGGACGGCGCTGGGCGTGGTGGAAGGCTGGCACGCGGTGCCGGTGAGCGGCGCCCAGGATGCGGCCTATTACTACTCCACCTACAACGCGGCCAACCAGGTGCCATCGAGCACCCGCCGCAAGGTGATCGTGCTGGGCGGCGGCCCCAACCGCATCGGGCAGGGCATCGAGTTCGATTACTGCTGCGTGCATGCGGCCTTTGCCCTGCGGGACGCCGGGTATGAAACCATCATGGTCAACTGCAATCCCGAGACGGTATCCACCGATTACGACACCTCGGACAAACTGTATTTCGAGCCGCTGACGCTGGAGGACGTGCTGAGCATCTATGAGAAAGAGCAGCCGGAGGGGGTCATCGTGCAGTTCGGCGGGCAGACGCCGCTGAACCTGGCCAGCCAGCTGGCGGCCGCGGGGGTGCGCATCCTCGGCACCACGCCCGACACCATCGACCTGGCGGAAGACCGGGACCGGTTCCGCCGCATGATGGAGAAAATGGGCATCCCGATGCCCGCCTCCGGGATGGCGAGCACGCTGGAGGAAGCCCTGCGCGTGGCCCAGCAGATCGGCTACCCGCTGATGGTGCGGCCGTCGTACGTGCTGGGCGGCCGGGGTATGGAGGTGGTGTTCGACGAGGAGATGCTGCGGCGGTATGTCTCCGCGGCGGTGGGGGTGACGCCGGACCGGCCGATCCTGATCGACCGGTTCCTGGAAAACGCCATCGAAGCCGAGGCGGACGCCCTGGCGGACGGCACGGAGGCGTTCGTGCCGGCGGTGATGGAGCACATCGAGCTGGCCGGCATCCACTCGGGTGATTCGGCCTGCGCGCTGCCGCCGGTGACGCTGCCGGAACGGCACATCAAAACCATCAAGGAATACACGCTGCGGATCAGCCGCGAGCTCAAGGTGGTGGGGGTGATGAACATCCAATATGCCATCGCCAATGACATCGTATACGTGCTGGAGGCCAACCCGCGGGCCTCGCGGACGGTGCCGCTCGTCTCCAAGGTGTGCAATGTGCCCATGGCGCGGCTGGCCACGCAGCTGATGCTCGGGACCAGTCTGGCCAGCCTGCAGCTGACAGTTAAAAACATCCCCCACGTGGGGGTCAAGGAAGCGGTCCTGCCGTTCAGCATGTTCCCGGAGGTGGACCCGGTCCTGGGGCCGGAAATGCGGTCCACGGGCGAGGTGCTGGGGCTGGCCCCGAGCTTCGGCCTGGCCTATTACAAGGCGGAGGATGCCGCCCTGGCCACGCTGCCGCTGGAAGGGACGGTGCTGATTTCCATAACCAACCGCGACAAGCCGGACATCGTGCGCACCGCCCGGAAATTCCACGAGCTGGGCTTTAAGATCAAGGCCACCCAAGGCACCCATTCCTTCCTGAAAACGCACGGGATCCCCTCCGAGCTGGCCTTCAAGGTGCATGAGCCGCAGCGGCCCAACATCCTGGATGAAGTGAAAAGCCGCCAAATCCAGCTGCTGATCAACACCCCCGCGGGCAAGCAGAGCCAGGATGATGATGGCTACCTGCGCCGAGCGGCGATCAAATACAAGATCCCCTACATCACCACCCCCGCCGCCGCCTATGCCTCCGCACTGGGCATCGAAGCCTGCCGGAAGGGGCGCGCGCCGGTGAAATCGCTGCAGGAATACCACCGCGACATCGGCCAGCAACCATAGCTGGCGGGAGCCGAACGCGCCCGCTGCACCATCCGCAGGCCAAGGGCATCGAATGCGCGCGTGCCCGGGAATCACCGGGCCCGCCGCTCTTTGGCCGCGATTTGACCTCTGGCAATGAATAAATGAGACTGACGCGTAATCGCCGGGGTTCCGCGGCCAGGGTTTCAACCCCGGAAGGCATTCAACCCCTTTGCAGACCCATGGAAAAGCGGGCCATCAACTCCGCAACGCAGCCAGCAAATGCAGGTGTCAAACGACAAAAAGGGGTTTTATGCCCCACCTATTGGCGGCAAACCAGCCAAAGGGTGCAAATTAGCAATTGACAGTAACTCCCCGGACAGTAGCCTATCGGATAACCCTGAGCTTTCCGGAAGTTGTAATGAAAAGCGAAGCTGACCAGTGGGATAGTCCATGGAAAGAGGCGCTGGAGAAATACCTGCGGCCCCTGCTGGAGTTTTGTTTTCCCAACATCGCTGACGCCATCGACTGGCGCACCAACCCGGAATTTTTAGACAAGGAATTGCAGGAAGT
>CAIMWS010000380.1 GCA_903845125.1 uncultured Verrucomicrobiota bacterium | reverse complement strand
TGGTGATTGCCATCATTGCCTTGCTGGCTTCAATTCTGCTCCCAGTCCTAAGCCGGGCCAAAGCCAAAGCCCAGGCAATTTACTGCACAGCCAACATGAAACAGCTGGTGCTGGCGGTGCAACTCTACAGCGCCGACAACCAGGACTGGCTTCCACCCATGCAAGCCCTTATGCCGCAGGGATTTGAATCCAGCTGGCGGGCCTACCTTTTCAATTATTTGGGAAAGAATTCCCGGCTTTACGATTGCCCGGTGGAAAAAGAAGAAGCCTACGCAAACGCCAAAGCCAGGAACATGAGCGTGGCAAGCCCCTGGGTATTGGGGCAGTTTGCGCCGGGAGAAATCAGCATTCCCAGCGGCATCGGAGCGGTGAATGTGCATTGGTTGGCAGGAGGCGCACCACCCCCTTTTGGCCGGCCGGAGGGCTACGAGAATAACCTTTGCCGCTGGGCCAAAGTGCAGACCCCCGTGAAATTATTGTTGTTCGGAGACGGCCATAGCGATGTCTATGGGGTGTGGCCCAATGATCGCTGGTGGATCTGGAAGGAAATTGGCAATGCCAACAGCCCGGGAATGAACCGACTTGCCCAGGGCGACAAGGGGGCGATACGGCACAACCGCAAATCGAATTATGGCCGGGCTGATGGCGGAGCCGGCTTGCTTGACCCGGCGCGGATTCCCTGCAATACCAACGAGTGTTGGTGGTCGGTCAAAACCAAAGCGCATTAGCGAGGGCCTCCTGACGACATGAACATTTCGGAGAAGGCAAAACTTGGGATGGTGGCCGCGATGCTGGCGGCTGCCGGCTTCTTTTTTTACCAATTCGCCAAACAAAACGGCGGGCCTTCCGAAAAGGCCTTCTTTTACGACCTGAGCGAAAAAAAACTTTTTGCAGCGGACCGCAATGCCGTCCCCCCCACCCGCGGCATCAACGACGCCGAAGAAGACGCGGTGCGTGCGGTCGTCATCGCGACCAACGGGAACCCGGATGACAAAACCGCACAGAAAATTGCCTACCTGGAGAAATATGCTCCGGCTTTGAAGGAAAAGATACTCAAGGCAAGGCAGGGGGCAACGACCCTGGAAATGAGCCGCAACGAGGCACTAAACTACCGCTTGGTAAAGCGCGTCACCGATGCCGAATGGCATCCAATGAATACGCCGGCCGGGGAAAAGATCGTTTCCGAGTGGGCCGTCCCGGGGCCGTCCGGGGTTACACCGGTGGTATGTTCTCCGTAACAATCATCCCGGGCGGCATTCCGCCCCTAATCCTAAAAACAACCAAACCAAACTATGAAAATACGCCAAACAAAAAGAAATAATCCAAATCGACAGGCTGGCTGGAAGGTCGGCCTGGCTTTTGTGGGTGTTCTCGCGATTGTGGAAATGGCACCCGCATGGGCGCAGACACCGGCCTTGACCACTGACCACTTCAGTTACCTGCCAGGAGAGCCGATCACAGCTCTTTTCAAAGGGGGCCCCGGGAATCCCAAAGATTGGGTTGGCATCTACCCAAAAGGTATTGAACCGGGCAGTGTCGGCTCAACGATCTGGCTTTATACTGACGGCACGACAGGGGGCTCAAAGGGCTTTGTGGAAGGAACCGTGATGTTCGCGAGCGGCTTGAGCCTGGCGGGGGACTGGACTGCTTTTCTATTGGCGAACGATGGCTATACCAAGCTCGCCCAGATTGACTTGAAAATAGTGGATCCTGCGCTAGCTTTCGTCCGTCCGAACAAGCGCGACTATACCACCGGGGAGCCAATCTCGGTGGTTTTCACCAACGGCCCTGGCAACGCCAAGGATTGGATTGGCATCTATCCCAAAGACCGATTGCCGGGCAATGGCAATTCCCTCCTATGGAACTATGTGGACGGCACCCAAAGCGGAACCACCGGCAAGACTGAAGGCTCCGTTAATTTCTCCAGTGGGCTGGGAAATGGCGGCGACTACATCGCTTATTTGCTGGAAAACGATGGCTACACGGTCCTGGCCAGCGAAGCTTTCACAGTGGCGCAAACCGCGGCTGATGCCTTGCGACTGGTAGCAATCTCCCCGCCCAACAACGCCAGCAATGTTCCTCCTTTCGTGGAAATGACCGCCATCGTCCGCAATGGCACGCAGAAAATGGCCACCAACACCGTAACGCTCACCCTCGATGGCGTGGCGGTGGCTCCCGGGGTGACTCTGCAAGGTGATTCCACCTTCATCACCTATACCAATTCCTCCGCCCTGGCGCCGAACTCAATCCACGTTTTCGTGCTGCGCTACTCGGATGACGCCGGCAAACCCAACTGGTTCACGAACCAGACGAGTTTCGCCACCACGACCTATACGAATATCATCCTGCCCAGCCCGATTTATTTCGAGAATTTCGATTCCACGGCGGAAGGCAAGCTGCCGGCAGGGTGGACCTCCATCAGTTTTTCCGATGCAACGGATGAGAATTACGATCTGCAGGATCTCAACTCGAAAAGCTATGCCGACTGGGTTGTGGTGAGCCGCAACCGATTCACCAACAACTTCCTATCCTATGACTCGCACCAATCCACTGACGACTACAAGCGGGTACTGACGGTGAATCCGCTCAACATTGTCGATGGAAAGCTCGTTCGCGATTTGGCTTCGGGCAATTTCATATTCGCGGATTCAGGATATCGGAGCGGCCCCAACCAATACCTGATCCTCCTGACGCCCGATTTCGATCTGCGCGGAAAAACCAACGTTCATCTTTCCTACCACAGCCTATGGGAACAAAACCAGGACAGCTTTGCTTCCGTCGAATATTCCATCGATAAAGGCAGTCATTGGTTGCCCATCGTTTATATGTTGGATTCAGCGGATGTGGTCAGGACCGATACCGGGGAAATCGATGCAGTGGGCACTTTCACCGCCGACCATGGAGATGTGGCTCATTATGTCGATCCGGCCACCGGGGAAGATCGAGGCAGCGCCTATTGGCCATTTATCGGCGCCACGGTTGGACCCGAATTGGCACCCTTCATCAGCGGCCGGATAAATGATGATCCGATGGAATCCAAGCGGGTGGAAATATTTCGACTGCCGAAAGCCGACAATCAACAGACCGTGCGTTTCCGCTTTGCCCATGCGGGAACGGATAGCTGGTATTTTGGGATCGACAATTTTGGCCTCTATTCGATGGCCCCGGGACTTGAGACGCCGGTGGCACTTACGCTGCTCAAAGTGGGGAACGAACTGGAGATTTCCTGGCCAGCCAGCGCCACCGGATATGAACTGGAAAGCTCGGATTCGGTATCTTTGCCGCAATGGACGAAGGTGACGGGAGTCGCCGGCAACCTGGCCCGCGTCCCCTTGAGCGCCAGGGAAAAATACTACCGGTTGCGCAAATAAGGACCCTCAAAGGCTTAACGAACTGCGCCAATGGTTTCTACGGGACACGCGGTCTTTCCAAGTGTCCCGGAAATACCAGGGCAATGCGACGTCCAGGCTAATCAAGGGAAATCACTGACCCAGCCGCTTTTTCACCCAAAGCCGTTTGGATTTTTGCGGTGGGCCGCTTGCCGATAGGATTCGGCTCATAGGCCTCGTCCAACACCGATTTGACCCACCCGCCCTTGAAATATGGCAGGAGATCGTCCTTGGTGACGAGGGTGTCATTGGTTTTTTTGTTTTCCAACGCCCACCGGACTTTGGCCTCTTCAATCAGCCGCAAATTGTCGCGAATCGAATTCAGCTGAGCAGCCTGCCGGGCTTTAAAATAATTGGGCACGACAAAGGCTGAACAAAAACCGGCAATGGCTGCGGGCTGGAGCGCCGAAAAGACCAACAGGCCGGAACTGTTTTCGCGGGCGCCATTGCCAGCCGTCAGCAAACCTTCCGTGGTCACTGAGGAAACTGACAGAACAGACGGAAGGTCGCTCAGATCCAGGATTTTATAAACGATGGAAACGGCCTGCGCCAAATCCGGGTAAATCTGCGAGATGGCCTGCCGCATTTGCTCCAGGTTTTGCCCCAGGCGGGGACTAGTAAAATAAAAAGAATTACCCTCCGCAGGCAATCCTCTGGCTAATTTAAAGTAATCCTCGGTGGTCTTAAGGCCGGGAGCCTGGCCATTTTTTACAGCCACCACCCGCTCGACCAGGCCCGGGGAGGAGGCAATCACCAGGTAGGGGCCAAACTTGGCGACCGTGGGCTGAATGGGGATGAGCAACGGCAGGGGCATCTTCAAAGTAAGCAGCCGGCAACCATTGGTTTCCTGTTTGATGACCGTATTATTTTCCCGGACGAGTTGATCAATCCGTTTAAAGATTAGGTCGTTCCTGGTTTTGACGAAAAATCCCACACCAGTCTCCGGCATCTCCACGACACTTTTCTCCAATGCGATGCGGATTCGAGTGGCTTCGTTCACATTCAGGAGCAAACCGAATTCACCGCCCAGGGAATCGAGGAACTCGGTCCATTTGAGCCCGGTGCTGGCTTGGAACTGGCCGGAGAAATCGACCAGCCAGGGGTTGTTGCCCGGGATGCCGGCCCGATCAATAACCTGCTGCAGATAAGGCCACAAGGTGGCCACATCCAGATCAAAAAAAGCCGCCATGGCGGTGGTGGATGGCAGGTAATCCAACCCTTTCAAAGGCTGCTTCACCTTGCCAAGGATCGACCAGAGAAAACCCGTATTCTTCCCAGGAAAATGATACAGAATCGACCGGTTCCGAAAAAGGCCATTTTCCAACGGTGCAGCGCTCAAACCAATGCCGCTGATTTCCTCCAAACCACTGTCGGCAATGAATTGCTGGACTGCATCAAACAGGCGCTTTTTTTGCTGTTCATCCATGGCGATTTCCGGTGTGGAAGAAACCACCTGCCGCCATATATCCAGCTTTTTGTTCAGGATGGTCATCCACTGCTCCGTGTCCAGATAAAGCAGAAAGTTGCCGCCCAAATCCAGATGCGCCTTGACCATGGGATAACTGTTGGACCGGCCGCTGAGCACCGGCACCTCGGCCACCTTCGGCGGGATCACATTGGTGGAGGCTGAAGTATCCGGAGTTTGATAAAAATCGCATCCAGCAAGGAAGAACACACAACCAAGCAGCGCTAAAAACAGGGTACTCCTGGCTGCGCAAATTCGTTTAACCGCCGGATTTAACATCGTTCAGACAATTCAATCATGCGTTGAGTTTGCAAACAAGGGAAAACGCCACCACTCCAGCCCGCCGGAATATCCCCAAACCGCTCACTATATTGGACTTCCAATAGCACTGGAACGTTCAAAACTTGTCGCACCCACTTGGCCAAGTCCCGGGAAACCAATCCGGCGGGAGGCCCCTCAGCAAGCCAACCGCGGTTCAGGGTTTACTGGGTTTGGCACAGTACGTTTTGCCGACCTCAGTGGCGAATTCCAAGGATCCATCGGCCAGTTTGGTGAAGGTGACTGGACGGTCCTGGCAGGTGAGGGTGCACGGAACCGGAATCCGCAGCCGGCAGGGACGCCCATTCACTGAATAAAGATAGGCCGCTTCGAGGCGGCTATCGAACCAGGCCAGATCCACTAGAAACCCGCCCCGGGCCCGCAAGCCAGTGACATATCCAGTTGGCAAAGCTTTGGGCAAGGCGGGCAGGATGTTGACCTCTCCGGCATGGCTTTGAATCAACATTTCAGCCACGGCCGCCGTGCCGCCGAAGTTGCCATCGATCTGGAACGGAGGATGCAGGTCGAACAGGTTGGGAGCGGTGCTTTTGCGGAGCAGATCCAGCAGGTTTTGGAAAGCCAGTTCGCCATCCTCAAGGCGCGCCCAAAAATTAATAATCCAAGCCCGGCTCCACCCGGTGTGCCCGCCGCCGAACTGCAACCGACGCTCCAGGGTTTTGCGGGCTGCCCCGGCAAATTCGGGAGTGCCCCGAACCGATATTTCCTGTCCAGGATACAAGGCAAAAAGATGGGAGATGTGCCGATGGCCCGGTTCCGGTTCGTCGTAATCATCCGCCCACTCCATGATCTGGCCGTGCTTGCCGATCTGCATGGGTGGCAGCTGCGCGAGGATTTTTTTCCACTGACCACGCAATTCGGCATCAGTTTTCAGCAACTCGCTGGCGCGCAGGCAATGGCTCAACAGATCCCGCACAATCTGGGTATCCATGGATGGTCCCATGCAAAGCACTCCGGACTGGCCGTTGGGCAACCGGTAGGTATTCTCAGGGGACATGGAGGGGCCGGTGACCAGCCGACCTTGAGGATCCTTGACCAGGTAATCCTGGAAAAATTCAGCCGCCTCCTTCATGACCGGATAAGCGCGGCGCTCCAGGAAATCCAAGTCCTGGTTGAAGGCAAAGTGTTCCCACAAATGCTGGCACAGCCAGGCGGCCCCCATGGGCCACAAACCCCATTGAGCACCATCCCCGGGGGTGGTGAAGCCGTAGGCATCAGTGATATGATGAGCCACGAAGCCGCGGCTGCCATAATGGATCCTGGCGGTCTGGCTGCCAGGGGTCCGCAACGAATCTATCAAGTCAAATAGCGGCAGCGTACATTCGGATAGATTGCAGACCTCCGCGGGCCAATAGTTCATTTGAAGATTAATGTTCAGGTGGTAATCGCTATTCCAAGGCGGATTCATGCCATCGGCCCACAAACCCTGAAGGTTCGCGGGCATGGTGCCGGGACGGGAGCAGGAAAGCAGCAAATACCGGCCGAACTGGAAGTACTGGGCCACCAAGTGGGTATCCAAGGCGCCTTGCTGAACGGCTTTGAGGCGTTCGTCCGTGGGTCGTTTGCCAGCTTCAGTCCCACCCAGAAGCAATTCCACCCGCTTGAACAACGGCTTGTAATCCACCCCATGGGAGGCCCGCAGCGCGGCATAGGACTTTTGGGCAGCGGCTTTCAGCTGCGATTCGCACAGGTCAGCCGGCTCCATCCCGAGCCGGCTCGTGGCGGCCGTCAGCAGGATCGTCACTGAATCAGCTGCCTGCACTTGCAGGTTTGACCCTTTGGCCACCACCTTGCCGCCTTCCACCAGCACTTTGACCATGGCTTGAAATTGCAAACCTTTGCCGCCATCAAGGAAACCGGCCATCACGACCTGGTTATTTTTATCCACGGTGGTGGCCGCCTCCTGCACCCGGCTTAAGGAAAGCTCAAACGAGAGGCGTTTGGATCGGTTGCAGTTGAGGCGCACCACCAGCACCTGGTCGGCGGCACTGCAGAACATTTCGCGCACAAAAAAGGCATCGTCGACGAGGTAGCTGACGCGCGCGGTTGCGCTCTCCAAGTCCAGATCGCGCCGATAAAAAGCGGCCTGGGCATGGCCCGGGAACTTCAAGCGCAGGTCGCCCAGGGACTGGTAAGGCCGCAGGTTCATCGGCTTGCCCATGAGGTATTGGTTGGCCAGTTTGCTGGCCTCCCCTGGCTTGCCCTCAAATAAAAGCTTGCGGATCTCAGGCAGATGCGCCAAGGCTTCCCGATTATTAGTGTCGCGCGCCCCCCCCGCCCACAGGGTATCCTCGTTCAACTGCAGCCGCTCCTCTTCCAAACCGCCAAAAACCATGGCCCCCAGGCGGCCATTGCCAATGGGCATGGCCTGGTTCCAATCCGCAGCGGGCTGCCGCCACCACAAGGTCATATTGGTAGCCCCTTCAGGAGGAGGAGCCAGTTCCGCGGCCCGGCCCAGGAAAAATGGGGACATGGCCACCAGCAGAATACCAAACCGGCCCAACAAATGTGAAAATCGGTTGCGCAACATCCCCGCCATGTTGGATTTCATTTTCGGATCGTCAAGCGCAATGGGATGGTTTTAGAGTAACCGGGCGCCTCACGGATGGCAGGCTTGGCAGCTCGCTGGCCAAAAGGCCGGAGCTTTCCCGCTGGGGGTTATGTTCATGAAAAATGAAGTGCTATTGCAGGCTCACGGCTTGTCCAAATCGTTCCCCGGCGTGCAAGCGCTGGCGGCGGTGGACTTGGATATCCAGCGCGGCGAAGTCCACGCCCTGGTGGGCGAGAACGGGGCCGGCAAGTCCACGCTGATGCGCATCCTGGCCGGTTTGGAAAGTCCGGACCAGGGCACCCTGTTTTTCAAAAGCCAGGCGGTTCATTTCAGAAACCCACACCAAGCCTTGCTTTTGGGCATCGGGATGATCCACCAGGAGTTGCTGCCTTTCCGGGAATTGACCGTGGCGGAAAATATCTTCATGGGCCGGGAGCCAGCCATCCCGGGGATCGGCTGGATCCACCGCGGCGAAATGGCCCACGAAGCAGGACGCGTGCTGAACCGGCTGGGCTCACGCATCCGGCCACAGGCAAAAATGGGGGAGTTGAACGTGGCGGACATGCAGATCGTGGAGATCGCCAAGGCCCTCGCGCACCGCGCGGAGTTGATCATCATGGATGAACCAACCTCGGCGTTGTCCCACCAGGAGATCCAGGCGCTGTTCCAGGTGATCCGCGACCTCCAGGCGGGAGGAGTGGCCATTATTTACGTTTCCCACAAACTGGAGGAGATTTTCCAACTGGCCAGCCGGGCCACGGTGCTCCGGGACGGCCGCCTGGTGGGGAATTACCGCCTGGCGGATTTGAACACTGGCAGCCTCATCTCCCTGATGGTGGGCCGAGCCTGGCAAGGCCGGCCGGAAAAAAAGCGGGCCACGCCAGGTCCGTTGCTGCTCGAAACACAGGGCCTTTCCCGCGCCGGGGAATTCCAGGGGATTTCCCTGCAGTTGCGGCGAGGTGAGATTGTAGGAGTGGCGGGCTTGTTGGGAGCGGGGCGCACCGCCCTGGTGAATGCCTTGTATGGGCTGGCACCCGCCACCTCGGGAGTCCTCCTGGTGGAGGGCCGCCCCGTGAAAATCCGGAGCCCGCGGGAAGCCATGGCCCACGGCATCGGCTGGGCCGGGGAGGATCGAAAACAGCAAGGCCTGATCCTCTCCATGTCGGTGAAACACAACCTGACCCTGGCCAACCTGGCGCACTGCTGCCGGGGGCCCATCCTGGATGGGGCGAGGGAACGAGCGATCGCCCGGGAGCAAATCAACGCGTTCGGCATCAAAGTGCCCCGGGCCGATCACCCGGTCGGTTTATTGAGCGGCGGCAACCAGCAAAAGGTGGTGCTGGCCAAAACCTTGCTGGCCGAGCCCCAAATCATCCTGCTGGACGAACCCACCCGGGGAATCGATATCGCCGCCAAAGAGGAGATCCATCAACTGATCCGCCAACTGGCTGCGCGGGGCAAAGCGGTAATGCTGGTTTCCTCGGAACTGCCTGAAGTGTTGTCGTTGAGCGACCGGATCCTCGTGATGCGCCAAGGGCGGATCACGGCCGAACTGGATCCCGGGAGCACCGCCCCGGAGGAAATTTTACGCCGCACCATGTTCGATTGATGAATGGAATGAATGCCACTGATAATCCCCCCCGCACCCGGGTCGCCCCGCTCTGGCTCAAACGCGCCGGCCTGATCCTGGGCCTGACGGTATTTTGCGGAATCCTGAACTGGCGGAACCCGGTATTTTTGACCGGCGCCAACCTGGTGCTCGTGCTGCGCCAGATCTCGATCAACGGCATTCTCGCGGTGGGGGTCACTTATGTCCTGCTGACCGGAGGTGTCGATCTCTCGCTGGGCTCGCTGGTGGCGCTGGCGGGAGTGGTGGCGGCTCATTTTGCCCACCCGGCCGACCATCCGGTTGGCGTGCCGGTGCTCACGGGCATCCTGGCCGGGCTGTTATGCGGGGCAGCCAATGGTTGGGTGGTGACCAAAGGCCGGGTGGCGCCGTTCATCGTGACGCTGGGCATGATGACCATCGCGCGCGGCCTGGCCTTGGTGCTCAGCCGCGGCAAGCCGGTCTCCAATTTAGCCCCGTCCTTCACGCACCTGGGGGGAGGCGTCTGGCTCGGGCTGCCCATACCGGTTTGGATCCTGGGCGCGGTGGCACTCGCCGCCCATCTTTTCCTCCAGCATATCCGCTACGGGCGTTACCTTTACGCCATCGGGGGCAATGAAGCTGCCGCCTGGGCGGCAGGTGTTCCCGTGCCGCAGGTCAAAATTTTCGCCTACCTCTTTTGCGGGGCACTGGCGGGCCTGGCGGGAGTGATCCAGGCCGCACGCATCACAACCGGCCAGCCCAATACCGGAGTCGCCTATGAGTTGGACGCCATCGCGGCCGCCGTCATCGGCGGCACCAGCCTGGCTGGCGGCCAGGGC
>CAIMWS010000379.1 GCA_903845125.1 uncultured Verrucomicrobiota bacterium | reverse complement strand
GGGCTATTACCTGGCCACGTCGGAAGAAGGCTTCCGCATGGTCGATGCGGTGGCGAGCCCCCGCGTCCGTCTGCTGTTCGACATCTACCACCAGCAGATCACCGAGGGCAATCTGATCGCCAACATCACCGCCAACCTCGGGCGGATCTCGCATTTCCACGTGGCCGATGTGCCCGGCCGCCACCAACCGGGAACCGGCGAGATCAACTACTTGAACCTCTTCCGCGCCATCGCCGCCCATGGATACACCGGCTTCCTCGGCCTTGAGATGTGGCCGACCGTGGACCCGACGCAGGCGATCCGCGAGTCGATCGCGCTGCTGGCGGAAGCCACAGCCGGATGGAAATAGACGGCCAATAGAGGGGGTTTCAAAACCCATGGCGCGGCCTGGCCGAAACGAGGGCCCGGCTACTTCCCGTCCTCCGCCCCTGGTGGTTCGGCGCGATCCGGCTGCCCGCTTTGGGAATCATGGAGGCGGACGTCGTTTCCACTTACAGTCAAAAAATGGTCATTATCAGGGCTGAAGCGCACCGATGAACAATGGCGGAGTGTTTTAAAGGCGGGATCACGCGCATCCAAACGGCGTTGCCTGAATATTTCCCTATGCTCCATCCAGGCATTCCCGGACCTTCTTCGACAACAATGCGACTGAATACGGTTTTTGGAGATACTGGATGCCCTTTAACTCAGCCGTGGTTTGCCCGGACATGTCCTCGTTGTAACCACTGCAAATGATGACCTTTAAGTTGGGCTTCTCCGCCTTCAGCTGCTCCGCCAAAGCCAATCCCGTGAGGCCTTCGGGCATCACCATATCGGTAAGTAATAAGTTAATCTGCCCTGGATGCTCCTGCCATAGCTTCAACCCCGCCAGTCCGTTGTGAGCCTCCAACACTTGGTATCCCAGGCCCTTCAAACCCCGCACCGACATCCGCCGTACGGCGTCATTATCCTCCACCAGCAAAATCGTCTCCTGCCCCCGGAACAACTCTCTTTTCACGGTCTGATCCGGCTCCGCTATTCCCTGCATCCGCTGCGGCAAATAAACTCGGAACGTGGTGCCCTGGCCAACCTCACTCTCCACCTCCACCCATCCTTTGTGCAAGGCCGCAATGCCATATACCGTGGCCAATCCCAAACCGGTGCCTTTGCCAACTTCTTTGGTGGTAAAAAAGGGCTCGAAGATTTTGTTTTGTGTCGCCTGGTCCATGCCGCAACCGGTATCCTGCACCGCCAGGCATATAAAAGTTCCCGGCAACACATCCGCCTGGCCTTTGATCCCTTCCGCGCCAATGGGAACGATCTTCAGGCTGATCGCCAACCTCCCGCCGTTGGGCATTGCATCACGGGCATTAACCGCCAGGTTCATCAACACCTGTTCGATCATCCCCTGGTCGGCTTCGACCCATGGCAAACCATTTGCACGCTCAAATCGCAAGCTTACGTGCTCACCAATCAGCCGCCCCAGCATTTTGAGCAGGTTGGCCACCACTTCGTTCAGGTCCAGCACCTTTTTCTCCATGACTGATTTGCGGCTGAACAGGAGCAATTGCCGGGTCAAACTGGCGGCCCGTTCGGCTTCCGCCAACAACTCTTTCAACGATTCCTGAGTCTCCGCGTCGAGATTTGGATTCTGCTCCAGGGAGCCGATGTTCATCATCATGGCCGCCAGGATGTTGTTGAAGTCGTGCGCCACTCCCCCGGCCAATTGCCCAATGGCTTCTTGTTTTTGGCTTTGTCGTAATTGTGCCTCGAGCCTGGCGTTTTCCGCCTCCATGCGTTTTCGCTCCGTGATATCGGTCGCCAAGCCTTCAATGAACGTATCCCCGTTCTGCTGGTAGCGGGCAATGGAACGGTCATAAATCCAGCGCCAGTTCCCCTGCGCATCCCGCAGGCGGTACTCCAACATAAAAGGTTTGCAGGAGGCTGCTTCGTTAAACACTTGGCGTACGTTGGCCAGGTCATCGGGATGAATCGATTCGCTCCAAACCAAAGGGTGGGAATACAGGTAATCGATGGAATAGCCCAGCAGGTTTTCAACCTGGCGGGAATAAAAAATACCGCCCTTTTGCTCGGAAAAGATATACAGTGTGTCCGGACAATTATCGACCAACCGCCGATATTTGGTTTCACTGTCACGGAGCCTCTCGGCCGCCTGCTTGCGCTCGGTGATATCCCGCGAAATCCCCCCTAATAATGCGGGTTTCCCTTGCATGAAAATGGGGAACTTGATCGTCTCGAACGTCCGCCCAACCCCTTGAAAATCCAATACGGTTTCTTCAAGCTTAAGCGGCCCTTGCTCAAAAGCCTTGCGATCCGACTCGACCATCTGTTGGCCAATGGTCCCCCCCACCAATTCGGTCGTCGTCTTGCATTCCCAATTCTTGAAGCCAAACAAATCTGCCAGATACTGGTTGGCAAACAAGGTCCGGCCATCTGGATCCTTGATAAACGCCGCGGCGGGCAGGTGGTGCATGAAGGCTAGAAACCGCTTTTCGCTCTCCAGCAGCGCTTCCTCCGCCTGCTTTTTGGCCGTGATGTCTCGAATAAAGGCATACATCTGGCCTCCGCCTTCAGGGCGATACTGCACACTGACTTCCACCTGAAAGGTGCTGCCATCCTTCCGGCGGTGTTTGGTTTCAAATCGATCCTGCCCCAAAGTCCTTATTTTTTCCACATGAGCCAAGGTATCGGCGGAAGTTTCCAATAACTCCAGATCACGGATGCGCATCTTCAACAGCGACTCCTGTTCGTAGCCGCTCAGGCGGCAATACGCCTCATTAACGGCCAACAAGCGCCCCTCCATGTCCACCAGCCAGAACCCATCCATGGCGGTATGCAAAATGGTCCGATACTGGGCTTCGCGTTCACGCAGCGCATCCTCGACCCGTTTTCGCTCCGTGATATCCAGAACCACCTCGTAAAACACCCGCTCTCCCGTCGGCTCTTCAATGGGAATCAACGTTACTTGTTCATAACGGTCTTCATTGATTACCTGCCGGTCAAAAACCACAGTTTGCCCGCTTTCCAAAGCCTTCGTAACTCCGCAACCGGGACAAGGAGCATCGCCTTTTTGGAAATATTCATAGCATTTACGCGCCCCCACCGGCCCCAATTTTTCCTGCTTGGCCGCATCCACAAAAAGCACATGGTACTGGGGATCAACGATATCCAGGCCAATTTTGGCAACCCGCAAGATGGTCTCGATTTGCTTCTGCAGTGCCAGGCGCTGGCGGTTTTCCAATAATTCCCGCTTCCGCCATAACGCCAGGGTGCCCATGACGGCCGCGAGGACGACCATCGCCGTTATGAATACGGCGATCCAGGCATAAGCGCGGATCGGAGCCAATATCTCCTCCTGGTCCACTTTGGCCACCAGCGCCCAGCCGGTATTGGGAATTCGGCGCATGGCGGCCAGCACTGAAACACCCCGATAATCAACGCCTTCCATAACCCCCTCCCGGCCCATAGCCGCTTGCCCCGCTGGAAAATTGGGCCGGTTGATTGGCAGACGCAGCGCCATGGCCGCATTGGTTCGCTGCATCAGATTATTCAAATAAAGCACATCCTCACCTTCGCGCCGCAGCAATAGGGTTTCGGCCGTGCTGCTCAGTGTTGGCCAGGTCTGAATCAGTGGATAGAGAAATCGGCTTGGATCAATTTGCAAATTTAAAATGCCATCTGCAGGCGCATCCAACTCTGGTTTCTTTCCAATCGGTATCCAAATGCTCAGGTGGGTGCTGCGGTCTACTTGACCCCGATGCAAATCGCTGATGATCGCGCTTTTGGAGTGCAACGCTCGTAAAAACATCTCGTCGCTGCGCATATTTGAAAACGAAGAACTGGGTGGCACCATCAAATGACATTTCCCGGCAGCGTCATAGACCGAAACCGTACGGAAACCATACTCGCTTCGCAGAGCGGTCAGCCAGGTCTCCAAATCCTGCCGTTTTTGAGGGGCCGCCGGTTCCGCCAGGAATTGCCGGACTTGATTCACAATCAACGGATTTCCAGCAATGGCGTTGCCCTGGGATTGGCGCTCTTGCCGCCAGTTAACGACCTGACTGACCTTCAGATTGGCGATGGCCGCCAGTTCATTTTGAGCTCGAGTGACGGCCAAATGGCGCTGTTTATGGTAATAGCCATAACCCAGCCCCACCGCCAAAAAAACAAGCATTAGCAAGAAGCCCAGCAACTGAGGCTTGGAAGGCGCTGCCAAAGCGGATTTATTCATGGTCAAAACACCGGCTTAAACCAGCCGTTATAATCAAGCAATCTCGCACCAAAAGCGGGATCATCACCGGGAATGCCTTACCTGCCACGGAACTAATTTCCCAAGGGCGGCTGGTCCGGCTTGCGCCTGTTTAGTGCGGGGGAATAATGCCTCCGGCACCAAAAAATGCAAGCCTGGCTCAACATCGGCGGCAGGATCGCCCTCCAAAAAATTGGCCCGGCCACCCGTCACTCTTCACCTGGCCGGACAGCCGATCCATTTTGAATGACCCTGAAGCTTGAGGTGGGATTCCAGGGGAGTTTCGGTGGGACAGATGAATAGGGATCCTCTGTCCCGGGCAAGTGAAGAGTGAAGGGTGGCCGGGCCGCTGGCTGCTCCCGCTCAGGTGATCGTGATCCGGCGCGCGCAGGTGCTGCCGGTCACCTTGATGTCCTCGCTCCAGTCCAGGGCGTGGACCGTGCTGCGGGCGCTTTCGTCCCGGTAGCTCCGCACCGCATCCACCCCGCCCGCGCGCGTCATGAAAGTCTTCATGAAGCTCGGGTCGTATTCGGACGGCGCGTCCTGGCCCAGGAAGATGAACACCTCCGCCCCGATGATGTTCGTCGCGCTTTTCGTCGTTCCCAGCTTCGAGACATCCTTGCTCAGCACCCCCACCCGGATCTCAATGCCCGGGTGCATCAGCAGCGTGGCAAACTGCTGCACCGTGATCCCCACCGCCGCGCTGGCCGGGATGCGGCTGATCACTTTCGCATGGTTCCGCGCCACCCGCCACGCCCCCAGGCCGATCACCATCCGGTTCGGCAGCATGCCGCATTCCGTCGCCACCGCCTCGATCTGCTCGTCGATTTCGCCGATCGGGTCCGTGCTCGAGCTGGACCACACTCCTTTCCCGCCCGCGGCGGAGAGCGTCTTCGCCACCGTGATCACCTTGTTCTCATGGGCCAGGACGGCCGAGGTCAGCAGCGTCCGCACCCGGCTTTCGTCCAGCCGCGCCCCCTGGCCCTCCCCGGCCGCGTCATACTCCGCGTCGTCGATCGCCACCTCCAGCGCCTGCGGCCGGCAGTCGAACGTCGGATCGCTCGCGTTGAACTGGATGCGCGTGGCATAGCCGCCCGGCGCCCGCTCCGTCCCATAGATTTGGAACGCGTTTTTTTCGTCGAACGCCTTGTACCGGCCCAGCCCGGCCGGCACCTCCACCACCGGCGCCAGGAAATTCGCCGTGGCGCTCCCCAGGTCCTGCGCCAGGCCCTGGGCGTAATTCGTCAGCGTTGGATTCGTTGCTGCAATCGTTCTGCTTCCCATAAATATTCTTCTTTCGTTGCTCTTTCGTTTCGTTTAGGAGGCGATCGGCTTGAACAGCACCGCCTCGATCAATTCACTGGCGGACCCGGCCTCCAGCGCCTGCGCCACCACCACCCGCGTCCCGGTCAGCGCGTCCGCCTTCACCGTCCCCGTGGCAGTGATCTGCAGGGTGGTCCCGGCCAGTACCACCCCCGGGCTCGCGTCCAGCTTCACGCGCACCGTGCCCCGGAACCCCCCGGCGCCCACGGCGATGCCGCTTTTGCCCAGCAGGGCGGCGCCATCCACGATCACCCCGATCGGCACGTCCGTGGTCGAGGAGACCACCGTGGCAGTGCCATCGGTTAAGAGCTTCACGAAGTACCCCTCTTTGCCTGTCTGGTCGGCGGCCGGGGTATAGGCCATCACCGCGTTGTTGCGTGCGATTATGTTCATAATTTCAATTTCCTTTGGTTGATGGGTGGGTGGTTAATGGTTCCTCGTGGCTGGCGCGAACAGGTCCGGCTGTTCGTGGCGGATCGCATCCCAGGCATCCTGCCAGGAGCAGTGCCGCCGGTTCTTGTACTCCTGCACCGCCTGGCGCTGGCTTTCCGCGCTCCCGGCCGGATCCCCTCCGGGGCTGAAGGCCGGCGTTCTGGCCTGCGCTCGCTGGTGCTGCGGCGGGCGCGCCGCGGCCCCCTGCGCCGGGCCGGGAGGCTCCGGCAGGCTGCGCAGCAGCTCCAGCGTCTGCGCCCGGTTGGCCAGCAGGGCTGCCCGCCAGGCTTCCCGGGCCGCCGGGTTGAAGCGGTCCGCGTATTGCGCCACCTCCGCTTCCGCCTGCGCCGCCCGCAGCTCCTGGTTTTGGCGCGCCAGGGCTGCCTGCTCGGCCGCCAGGCTGGCGCAACGGTTTTGGATTTGCTGAATGGCCGCCAGCGCGGCCTCCCCGGCCGCCTCCGGCGGCAGCCCGAGGCTTTCGTTGATCTCTCTCATAGGTTCCTTTCTTTGGTTCTGGCGGGCCGCCTCCCGGCGGTCCGTCAAAGGTTTGGGGGATTCCCCGGTGGCCGCGGCGGCGGCGCGGTTGGAGAGCGGCGCCAGGCCCTTCAGGTTCGGGTCGTTGGTCAGCGCCAGCCGGTGCAGCCGCCGCGGCCGCACGCCCCCGGCGCCATCCACCGCCTCCAGGTCCGCCGCCAGCCATACCGGCGACACCAGCCGGTAGCGCCCGCCCCGCACGGCCGCCTCCCCGGCGTCGCTCCAGCGGATTTGGGCGTACACTCCCGCCCCCGGTCCCGCTTCCGTCTCGGCCCGCAGGCCGGTGATCCAGCCCGCCGCCTCGGTCGGTTTGTCCGGGTGCGCCGAGGCGTGGTCGAAATCGATCAGCAGCCCGGGGAAATTCGGCTCCCGCGCCTCCCGTTCGAACTGCTCCACCATGCTCCGCGCCGCCGCGGCGTCGAGCACCTGCGCCAGCCCCGATGGCGCGTGCGGATACCGGCCCAGCGGCACGATGTGATGCCAGGCCTCGGGGGAAAAATCGGAGGTGAAATTCATAAGCGTAAAGGGTGAAACGTGCAGGGTGCTGGGTCCATCAGGCCGGGCGCGCCGCCGTCCCGGGTGCGCTGGCCTCCTCGTTTAGCCGGTAGCCGGTCCGCTCGGTCAGCTGCCGGGGATCGACCCGGTACCCGGCCTGGCGCAGCTTCACCGCGTGCTCCACCGTGGCGTTCACATCCACCGGCTCGTCGGACGACAGCTCGAACCACGCCAGCCGGGGCCGGCCCGGGAACTCCGCTTCCAGGATCTCTGGGTCGAGCTGTCTCTGGAACAGTTCGCTCACCTGCCGCGCCTCGCCGCGGGCGATCTGCGCGAAGGCCGCCGCGTGGACGCTCCCCGCCAGCGTCCCCGACCCGCTTTGGGCCAGCATGTTCAGGATCCCGCCCGTCCCCGCCAGGACCAGCTGCTCCGTGAGGTTCCGCAGGTAATCCGGGAAGGGGCTGTTCTGCCGCGGGCCCTCGTAGAATTCCAGCGCCGCCCCGTTCGGCAGGTAGGCGCTGGTCCCCAGCGACACCTGCTCCGCCAGGCTGGTGTAGAGCAGCTCGTCCCCGGGCTGCAGGTTCGGCGGGCCGATCACCACCGCCCCGGGCAGGCCGTAGGTTTCCAGGTAGCCATCCCAATCCTTCTGCGCCATGCTCGACCGCACGAACTTGAGCAGGCCGATCCGGTTGATGTGCCGCCGGACCTCCCGGATGAGCCATTCGCCCGGCTCCAGGCGGCAGCTGCCGGGCAATCCCGCGTAGTTGGCGGGCCGCGCCTCCGGGTTGTATTTCCAGCCGCCCCGCAGCCCGTCCCGCACCGTGTTCCACTGGTCCAGGATCTCCAGCCGCCGGACGCGGCCGGTGGCGTCCCGCTGTTTTTCCACATGCGCAAACCCGCGGAAGCTGGCCGACCCCAGGTGCTCGATCGCCTCGTAGAGATTCTCCACCCGCTCATACCCTTCCCGCAGGGCGGCCGCCTGCTCCAGCGCCAGGCTCTCCCCGGCCTTCGCCCCGGGCCCGCCCTCCCGCGCCCCCTCGCGCAGCCGGATCCGCCATTCCATATCCAGCAGCGCCGCGGTGCGCCGCTCCACCAGCGCGAACAGGTCCGGGTCCGCGCTCTCCACGTGGAAATAGGTCCACTGCAGCTCCGCCATCTCCCCCCGCGCGTAGCCTTCCAGCAGCGCCACCGCCCGCGCCAGCGTCAGGCCCCGCAGCGGGTTGTACCGCTCCCGCCACGGGTTGGCCGCCAGCCGGATCGCCGGCCTCACGGGCGCCGTTCCGCCGCGGTTCGCCAGTGCTTCCCCGCCGCCCGCCCCCGCCCACCGGCGCCAGAGCCGCTGCCACCGCGATTCCTCCTGCCTGTTCGTCTGCCTGTTCATCGTTGCGTGTCACTTCAGTTTCAGCGGCTTTTTGCCGCCGGCCCGCGGGGCTTTTCCCCCGGACACGCGCACTATGGCAGGCTCCCTCCCGATTCCCTAACCTTCCCTGGACTCAGTGGACTCCATTGCGGTATTTTTGATCAAACCGTGATTTTTCCTCCTGCACAAAATGCCCCTCTTCCTTCCGTGTCTTCAGGTTATTCCGTGATTTTTCTTCTTTGGGAATTAAAGCACCGATGCTCCCGCTCCCCCTTTCCCTCGTCCCGGCCCCCGTTGGCCCATTGGAAAACTGAAGCGTGGCGTCCTCCGCTGCCCCCATCGCTCGATCAAAACCGGGTAGTCTTGGGCAAGCCAGAGAGAGGAGCGTCGAGGGAGAGACGTGTGGATCGGTCAGGGAAAACCGAACATTATGCGGGAATTCTGTTCACCAGCCATCGTTCTGATACATTTCCAGTTCTAGGCATCGGGGCACCTCGCACCCTCGCTCCGGACGCGGTCCATGCTTCCTTTGAAACCAGGAAGGTTGGTGTGCGCCACCATGGACCCGGTCAGTTTGCGGCAGGTGGAGTCCCATCTGCCGCCGCCCGGACGTGTTGAAATCACTCCGCCGGTGGTGCCTTCGGAATAACCCAGATGTTGATGTCTCCGAAACACATCGAATGGGCGTCGATCACCCATTCACCGGCCTCCTCGGAAAAGGCCAGCGTGCGACTCCAGCTTTCATTCATGACCTCCGCCTGACGGCGGCCGGGTGTGGTGAATTTTAGTCCCTTCAACCGCAGCGTCACATCGTTGAAGGTGCCGCTGTTGTTGCTGACAATCAGGTAGTAGTTCTTTTCATCTTCAAGCGTCAGAGTTGTGATGTCAGCCACCGAATCGGACAGAAAGTCACGCGTGATGGCCTCGTGGTTGTGACGGACGGTGAATGGTGGTTTCTCGTAGCTCTGAACGAAAGCGGGGATCAGCGTCCGCAGTTCGTGATAAAGCCGCCCCACGATTTCCTCGATCGCCGGGGATTCCGGAAAACCCATTTTCCGAATCCAATGAAACACGCCCCACGCGCCGACGGTCAGAGACGAATACGCCATGTACCGGGTTTCGTCGTAGAGTGGATTCCTCCAGACGGGTTTGCCGGCGGAGTCCAGGCAATAGGGGCCAACTCCCTGCATGCACGGAGACGGGTTCTTCAGGTGCGGATGCTCCCGCATCGCCGCCACGCCGTGCGCCATCGACCAGGCCATGATCAGCGGCCCCCAGTCGCCTCGGTGACCGAAATACGCCTGTTCCTTGTCGAGGGGATACCGGTCGATTTGGTAAGAGTCGATCACCGGCAGGTATTCAGTCCAGCTCGAGAGCGGTACGAGATTGAAGACGACCGAGATCAGCCGATTCGGGTTTGCATCCCAGCGCCGCAGCGACTCGCGCGTTTGGCGGAACCCGCCCACGACTTCCCGCAGTTGCCGTTGGCCCGCGACCCCGAGCCCCAATTCCGCACGATACTCCGGTTCGTCGTAAAGCTGGTAGCCGAACACCGCCGGATGCCGGCTCACGGCCTCCACCCAGCGGCGCTGGCGGGCAATCTCCGCCGTGTCGCGGCGCATGTGCGCGGAGTAATAGCCCCCAATCTGGATGAGCACGCGAAGGTTCCGCTTCTGGGCCAGGTCGAGATAGGCCAGCATCCGCGCAATGTTCGCCGTGGTCTGCTCGTCGGTGTCCACATCGACGGGCCCATTGACGAACAGCACCAGGTTCGCGCCCTGCCGGGCCAACTCATCGAGATCCGCTTCATCACTGGCGTAACTGAACCAGGCCAGCGGGAAGAACGGTTTGCCGGTCTGTGGATCGCACCACGGCCGGCGGGGGAAGTCGACAACCGCCGAATCCGATGCCAACGCCTGCGTGGGCTGTGGCGGGATGGGTGAACCCGGCACGGCCGCGGCGATGCGGAACCCGACATCCGGGACGTCCGAGATCGAGGAAAAAACCGGATTCGGCGCGGGAAAGTTGAGACCCGCATCGTCGCTATCGAAAGCGCCCCCCCGCTGCCAGCGAAGGAACGGCGGGGTCAGTCCCTCGGTCCACTCAAAGACGTTCCCTGCCTGGTCGAACGTGCCGTAGGCGCTCGCGGCGCGGGAGAAAGCGCCTACCTCGGTGAAGAAATGCACGGGATCAAGGAAGGTGTCCATGAACCAGTTCGCGGCGTTGGTCGAAGCCAGTTCGCGCCCCGGTTTGACGTCGCTGCGCGTCGGGTATTTCCAGTAGCTCGTGCCGCCCGGTTTCCGCGGGTCGAAGTACGCCGCCTTGTACCACTCGTCCTCGGTGGGGACGAAGAACCTCGCCCCGGGATTACGCCGAATGCGGCGCCCGTCGGTGCCCCGGTAGCCGTTCAGCGTGTAGGCGCCCGTCTCGGAGTCGCCATCACCCTGGCCGTTATGGAGCCAGTTGCAGAACCGGCACGCGTCGATAAAGCTCACGTGGGTCACCGGGCGGTTGGCGAATTCGGGCGCGACGCTGTGGCGATAGCTGCCCTTTTCACCCGCGCGCCGAATCTCGCAGCGGAGGCCCTCGCCCGACCGGGACTTGTCCATGTCGTTGTTCCATAGGTTGCCGTCCGGGTCGGCCTTGGCCTTGGCGTTGAGGAACTCGACGTACTGCGCGGTCGTCACTTCGTACTTGCCGATCCGGAAGGGATAAGCCACCGCGCCAACGCCATTGGTGTCGCCGGCGTTACCCGCGTCCCCCACGGCCACGAGTTCAAGGCTCTTGAGGCCTGCGGGCAGGTGAAACACGTCGGCTGGTGCGGCGCGATTCCTGGACACGATGAACTCCTGGGCGATGACCGCTTGGCGCGGCTGGCCCCAGGGGTCAGGCACGTCCCACTTGGTATAGGCGTAAAGGAACCGATCCGGTCCGGTGACCACAAAACTCCCGTTACAGCAGGAGTTCTCGTTACGCTGATGCCGCCACGCCGGGACGAGCGTCACGTCGTTGCCCCAGAGCTCCCCTTCGCCATCGGCGCAGAAGGTGAGGAACACCCCCGGCCGCTGGTAGGACAGCACGGCGATGCCATTGTCCAGCACCACCCCGAGCGGATTGCAGCCAGGCACCCGGATCGCCCTGGGCTTCGACCAACTTTTCCCTTCATCCGTGGACGCGCTGAGGATCAGCGGGCCGCCGGCTGAATAGTAGAGCCCTTGGCTCCGATAGGCTGCGACCCATTTGCCGTTGGGAAAGGCCATCAGGTGGGCACGCACGGTGGGGTCCGCGGGCGGATGCGGAAAGTCCGCGCACCACCGGAGGCGTGGGATCGTGCCGGCGCATTTCCAGGTGCGCCCGCGATCAAAGCTGCGCCAGATTTGATGGTTCTCACCTTCCTTATTAATGGTGCCGTCCGGACGAATATCGGACATCACCGCCTGCCGCCAAACGGCCGTCACCAGCGAACCATCCCGCAAGTGGACGATATGGGCCTCGGAGGTCTGGATGGGGGAGGGCAACTTCCCCTCAACCAGAAGATCGGGGTCCCAAAAGGCGGTCTCGCGGGTCCACTGCTCCGCTCCCGGTTTGCGCGTGTAGATGGGCACGCCTTGCTTTTCTTTGGGAAGATCCCCCAAGCGGTACATGCCGCTATAGGTTTTGAGGTTAAGTCCGGAGACGTCAATGGCCTGATAGTCTCGATCCAGCGGTCCCCGCAGTTCCTCGCCATCAGACAGACGCAGGGCGATTTCGTTGGCTGGCCGCTCGGTGGTATCGTCGTAAACGGTGCAATGCCGCCAATTCTGGCCCTGGTCATCGGACACGTAATAGAGATAGTTGCGCCCTCCAGGACTGTCGCCTCCCACATAGACCTGAACCACCACCCGGCCGCCCCTAAGCTTGGCGATCTGGGGAAACATGTATTGCCCCCAGCGGCCTTGCGCCGCCACGGACCCGCCCAGGTGCCGCAGCCGGTTTTTCTCACCGGCAATATCGGCCGTCTTTCCCTCCGGCGCCCACATCACCACCCGCGGCTCGCCCACGATCACCTTTACCCCCGCGTCGGGGGCTTCACTCGCGAGCCTGGCATCCGGCAGATACCTCCGCCGGATCTCCCGATACACCAGTTCCAGCGCCTGGCGGCGCCGGCTCAGGGGGATCTCACCCTCCAGGCCCGGAAGGCCCTGTTCCCGGCCCCACTTCAGCAGCAGGCTCTCCCGCTTTGGATCATCGTGTACCACGGCGTGAGCCCCGGTATCCAGGACATCCTCCACGCTCTGGCAGTACCCTTCAAAGGCCTGTTGGTAGGCGGCGACTTCCGCCTCCGTGGGTTCCGCGGCGGTAACGCGCAACGTAACCCAGACCGCCAGCAGCGCGATTCCCATCGCGCGGCCCAACATTTTTCCGAGTGCTTTCATTGTGTCCTGCATCGTAATTTCCCTTCGTTTTTCGCGGGCTGCTTCGTTCCCAAACACAACCGCATTGGCGAACCATATATCGCCGCTGCCCCGCTTGGAAACGGGTTCCTGATCGCCATGGACGTGCTGCCCCAGGAGATCGTGTATCGGCATGACGCGCTCTCAGGGGCCGACTCGATAGAAACGCTGGTCGCCGGTGGCGATGACCTCGTTGGTGGTGGCACTTCCGGGGCTCGCCGTGAAGCTGCCGGCCGGCGCCCATTGCTCGAGATTGGTGGAGGTTTGCACCGTGTAGGTGACGCCGGGTTGCAGCCCCTCGACGCGGAGCGGTCGCGAGGGTCCGGGACCGGCCGGCGGCAGGGAGAGCGCTACTCGAGCCGGGCCGCACACGAACCGATCGAGCCGAAACCGGTGCGCATCGGCCGCCGGGGTGGCAATCGCTGCCTCGGTCTGGGAGATGCCGGCTTCGTCCAACACGAACGGACCCGTGGCCAGCGGCACCGCCGTGGTCGCCTGGCCCAGCACGATGCCTCCATCTGCCGCCCGGATCAGCGCTTCGAGGGCCCGTGTATCGCCTCGGTATTTCACCTGGCAACGCAACCGAACCCCGGCGGGCAGCGGATTGCTGAGGGGCAACTCCATAGTCCACGGCGTGCCGTCGCCGGCGACGACGATCCGGGCGTCGTTCGCGGCGGCGATCTTCAAGGCAAGGCTCTGGGCGCTGGTGGCGGCGGCGCTATGAAACAGGCCCAGCAGGATGGGGTTGGCGCCATCGTTGCCAAACGTCTCGACTGTGAAGTCCATCGCCAATTGGATCGCGTCCGTGGCGGTCAACGGGGTGACGGGACGCACGTAGCGCCGGCGTTGCGGGGCTGCCAGGCCGGCGATCTCGCCAGACTCGCCACGCGTCCAGTAGCCGCGGACCTTGACCCCCTTCTCCGCGGCGGACCAGGCGTAGGCCACGCTGTCCAGGCTCATGGGGGGAAGAAACGGGAAAAGCTGACCTTGGTCCAGACGCCGGCCAATGCTCAGCATGTCGAAGTCGAAATGCCAGCCCCGCTGCATTGGGTCGGTCTGGAAATCCTCGGTGAAGGTGGCGGCGGGTTCGGCCCCCGTGTTGAAGGTGCGGTTGGCAATCGAGGCCAGGAAGGGGTTGAGCGAGTTCCTGGTGGCCGAGTAATGCGTGTGCGCCGCCCATACCCAGACATAGCTGTCGCTGTAAGCCAGGGTGTAAGGAAGATTGGACCAGGGCCACTCCGTCAGATAGCCGCTGCGCCAACCAGGCCAGAGGTTGTACGGGTCGCTGTCCACATAAGCCGCCATGCCCGCCTCGACAAACTGATCATACTTCGCCGGATTGTCACTCCAGTTGCGCCAGACGTTTTTGATATCGTTGCGCGCACCGGCGTAGACGGTCCGGTTGCCGGGATAATGGTTGTAACTGTTGGGGTTGTTCACATCGCCGCCCATGTACCGCTGGCCACCCCACCAGAAAGTGCTTTCCCAGCCGTGGATGAGTCGTGCGGGCGCCTGAACGCCGGCCAGCACGCCGTTCATGAAATACTTCAAGTTTTGGTAGTGCGGCCAGCCGCCAGGCTCGGATTCCGGGTCCCAGGAGAAAAAGCAGATGATGGTGATGGCAGGGAACTCGGATTGAATGGCCTCGATCCACTGCTGCCCGCGTTCTCGCCAAATGGCGGCCGCGCCTTTGCCAAAGGGATATTCCTCGCCGCTGGCGTATTTCGTGTACTGCTCGGTGTCCATCATGAACCCCTTCAACCCCGCTTCGCGACAGATGCGCGCGCCCAGGGCGGCGTTTTGATTGACGATGGCCCAATCATTCGAACTGGCAGGATCCACCGCGTAGCGCCTGTCGAAGTCGCCCGACGCGCTGGCGTCACTCACCCGATACCAAAGAAAATTCTCGGTCACCTGCCCCCAGTGGACACGCTTTAAATCCACCACGGCGGACGCCACTTGCGACCAGGGAATCGAGAGCTTCGTCATGACCAGGTCTTGCAACGCATACTCCGCTTCCAGCAATCCCTGGTTGGTCAGCCACTGGCGATCCAGAAGGATCGGCACGCTCAACCCGTCGAACGGATGATTGGCGAGGTAGTCCGGGTGGTCGGCCAGGAACTTGGGCAGGGGGGCATCCTCCTGGTATAGATTCAGAGTGCTGTACTGTGCGGCATTGATGACCTTCTTCTCACGCAATTCCCCGGGACTGGCCCAGGGCTGGGCGGCGGCGGGATCAAATCCAGGAAGCGCCATGTCCCCGATTTGAAGGTAGCGATTGCCAAAATTATCGGGGCCGAGTTTGGTGGCCTTCAACCGCACCCCACGGGCGTTGATGGCCGGGGAAAACGCATACGTCACGGGCCCGGTGGCAGCCGCTTGTCCGGTGAAGGAGAGGCCCGGCGCGGGAGTCCAGGTGGCGAGATTCGAAGAGGTCTCGATGACGTAGTCCACCGGCCAGCAGTAGCCACCCGGACGCGGGGTGATCTTCACGCCAGTGAGCGAGGTGGCGACGGAAAGGTGAAGGGCGATCCACTCCGTGGTATTGGCATTCGCCCCGTGACCGTTGCTCGAAAACACGGTGTCTGGAACGCCATCCACCACCTTCGACGGCGCCCAGTCCGAGCTGATGAAAGAAGAAGCTGCAGCCGTGACCGTGGCGGCAGCCGCAGGCAGCGCAGGCGGGGGCCCCACTTGAGCCAGCGAGCCCACGCGGATATCATCCCATCCGGTCTGCCCGGCACTGGCGATGCCCGAGCCGACCATGACCCAATTCACGTTGGTGGCGTCAAAGGCCCAGGCCATCGTCCCTTTCTTCTCCACCGTAGCCGCCGCGTTCCACACGCGCCACGTCCCGTTCCAGTTGGTGGTGGTGTCGCGGTCCTTCACCAGATCCAGCCGCATGAAGTGCCAGCCCAACTCCTTGGTCAGGAGGGAATCCACCGTTGAAACCGGGCCTTCCGGCGCCGTGTAGTATTGCAGCTGGTAGGTCGTCGCGCTGCTGGGAGATCCCATACGGAGGAGTGACTGATTGTTGGCTGTGGGCGTCTGGGCAAATCCCAGCACACTGCGATTGCTGCTGCTCCCAGAATCGTAAAACCAGCCCTGCAGGACCACGTGGTTGTGCGCGCGCAGGTCCACGGCGCGGCGTAACCAAACGGTTTGCCCGGCCGGGGTCGCATGATAACGGCCGGCGCCGTCGGCATCCGGTCGGTTGAGCGTGCCCCAAGCGCCCGCCTCCAGTTCCCAGTCCCCATACGGCGTGGTCCCGGTCGCGTAGGAATCCCACGTTTCGGTGAACTGGACGGGAGCGGCTGCCCGGGATATTGTGTCCAGCAGCGCCAAGGTAAAGGCACACAAAAGCGTGATTGGTACAGTTCGCATAACTTCGAGTCGTGAGTTTAAACCAGAGGCGCCTTCACGATCAAGCCCTCCGCCCTCACCTCGGACCTCCGACCTCGGACCTCCGACCTCCGACCTCGGACCTCCGACCTCGGACCTCCGACCTCGGACCTCCGACCTCTGACCTCCGACCTCTGACCTCCGACCTCTGACCTCCGACCTCTGACCTCCGCTCCAAGCTCCCCGCCCCGCTTTCCCTTCAGGCTCTGCGCTCCCCTTCCCTCTTCATTCCGTGTATTCAGTGTATTCCGTGGTTTATTTTTTGGGGTTTCAACCACGGATCACACGGATCACACGGAAAAGTGAAATCTCAAATCTGACCTCTGACCTCCGCTCCAAGCTCTCCGCTCCAAGCTCTAAGCTCTAAGCTCCAAGCTCCCCGCCCTTCCCCTTACTGCGGATTGGTCAGTTCGGCGGCGTTCTCGGCGCCAGCCTCCGCGGGCGCGGGGCGGCGGGGATCCGGATGGGCTTTGGGGAACCGTTTTTCTTTCGGCGCCAGGATCGCCCGCGCCAGTTCCTCCGGCGGCACGCGGACCGGCCCGGTGATGAACTCCGGCAAGTTGAAGGTCTGGAGGCACGAATCGTAAAACTCGGGATCCCGCTGCGGCAGTATGAACGGCTTATGCTCCCGGCCCGCCGGGTCGAAATAGCTGAAATGCGGCCGCGCGAACAGCCCGTCCCGCCGCTTGCTGCTGAACACCAGCCACCGGCCGTTGGCCGACCACCCGTGCCACGACTCCGCCCGCTCGCTGTTGAGCCCCAGCCGGCGCACCTGCCGGGTTTCCAGGTTCATCAAGTGGAGGTCGCTCCCCGGCTGGTAAACCGGGAAATTCCCGTAGGGAAACTCGCAGAAGACCAGCCAGCGGCCGTCCGGGGAGATCCGCGGCTGCGCCGTGCTGCGTTTGATCTCCGCCGCCGCCACCAACGTCTCCGGCTCCCCCCAGGTGCGCGTGGCCAGGTCGAACCGCACCCGGGCCAGGTCGTACTGCACCTGGCGGAACTCCGCCGGCTCCTTGCGCGGCGCGCGGCAGAAATACAGGTATTGCCCGTCGGGCGACCACGCGGGCCACGTCTCCTGCCACTGGGGATCGGCCGTGGCCGCCGGCATCTGGATCGTGTTCGCCTCCACGTCGTACACCCCCACATCCGACGCGGCGTCGAACACATCCCGGCTTTCGCCCGTCGTGTGGAAGATCAGCGATAACTTGTTGTTCGAGAAAGCGAGCAACTGGCCCGAGGGGTGCCAGCCCAGGTAGCCGGCCGGCTTGGCCACGTGCAGGATCTCCCCGCCCCGCCGGATGAGCATGGGGGCGCCGTGGGTCTTTGTGCGGATGTGCAGCGCCAGCGTGTCCGGATCCTGCGCCCGGAACGTGTGGCAATTCACACAGCCCTGGTCGAACCGCCGGTTGTGCAGGATCTCCCGCTGCTCGAAGCTGGCCAGGTTCCGCTGGTAGATGCCCACCTCCACATACAGGTTGTAGAGCGGCTTGATCAGCCGGTAGGCCAGCCAGCCGTCGATCGCCTCCCGCGCCACCTGGTTGGTCACGGCCAGGTACACCGCCGCGCCCGGCGGCGGGTTCTGCCGGGTCACTTCCATCCACACCGGCCCGCCCGTGTTCGCCTGCAGCAGCTCGTGCCACGGTTGCTCGGGGATGCGCACCTGCCGGTCCGCCGCCGCCACCTCCACCGGCCGCCCGTGCGGCCCGGCGAAACGCACCCGGTACCGGCCTGGCTCCTCCTTCAGCACAAAATTCAGCGGGGCGATATTGGGCGGGATCGTGATGCCGCCGTAATCGGGGGACATCCGCGGCAGCCGCGGGATGGCGTCCGGGCCGGCCGCGGCGGCGCCGGCGGTTATCGCCCTGGCCACCATGGCCACCATGGCCAGGCTGGCCAGCCACCTCCACCCCCGCCATTGATGGTTCGCCCGCCTCCGGTTCATGATCCAAACAGGTAATAATGCCAGTAGGTGCCGCCGAATTCCCGCCGCGACCGGGCTGCGCGCTCCTCCGGGGTGGCCGGTTGCGCCAGCAGCGCCTGGAAGGCCGCGAACCGCTGGCGCGTCTCCGGGCGCACCGGGTGGCGGTCCAGGGCCGGATCGTGCCCCTCCCGGGACTGCGCGATCAGGATGGCCTCCTCGAAATGCCGGGGCGTGGCCGCGTAGCCGAAATCCCCCAGCCGCCCCAACTCCCGGGTGAAGCCCTCCAGGTCAGCCTTTTGCAGGTGGTGCACCATCAGGTATTCGTAGGCCATCCGGTTGGTGCGGTTGGCCTGGAGCAACTGCCGCAGCAGTTGGTCCGCCGGCAGATAGGCCGCCGGCAGGTCCGTTTTGGGCTGCCGCGCCAGGATCGGCGCCAGCTCCGGCGCCGCCCGCCAATCCGGATCCTCCTCCAGCCGCTGCCGCCAGGCCCGCGCCCAGCCTCCGTGAACCGGGCTCCGCCGCAGCACGCCCAGGAACACCCGGGCCGCCTCGGGCAGGTTTTTGGCCAGGTTCACCCGCGCCAGGCACTGCAGGATCTCCGGCCGGTTCCCCTTCGTCTCCAGCGCCTCGTGCGCCCAATGCTCCGCGTAATTCACCTGCCCCAGCTCCAGCAGCGTTTCGCTTATCGCCACGCTCCAGCCGAAGCCCTCCTGGGTGCCGGGCAGCACCGGCACCCCCCGGGCCCGGGGCGCCGTGAAAAACCGGTCCGCCAGCGTCCCCTCGTGGTACAGGGCCCGCGTCAGGTCCAGGCCCGCGGACACCGCCTCCGTGGTCCAGTTCGTCTCCGGCCCCAGCCGCGGGGCCAGCGCCGCCGCCGCCGCCCAGCGCGCGTGGCGCGCGTGGCAATCCACCAGGTGAAGGAGCCGCCCCCGCTGGTCCCGGGCCCATTCCACCCCGGCCGCCCCGGCCGCCAGGCCCGCCGCCGCCAGGAGGCCCGGCGCGCGGCTCATCCCGGCGCCCCTCCCATGCCCCGCCAGCACCGCCGCTGGCAGGCTGGCCAGCCCGGCCAGGCTCCAGCCCGGATGCGCCAGCCAGGCGCTCTGGCCCGGCTTCCACCAGGGGTTTTCCCGCAGTCCCTCCACGCCCCCCAGCAGCAGCGCCGCCGCCGCCAGGGGCGCCAGCGCCCAGCGCCGGTTCCGTCCGTGCGTTTCCAGGCTGGCCCAGAGCCCGGCCGCCGCCAGCAGCGCTTCCCGGCCCAGCAGGTAAAACAACACCGCCAGCGCCCACCCGGCCCCCTGCCGCCACCCCGGCCGGTCCGGCCACCGCCGCCACATGCCCACCCCCAGCCAGGCCGCCGCTACCCCCGCCAGCCCGGCCTCCACCGCCGGGAGCCCCGGGCAGGCAAACAGGGCCGCCGCGCCCGCCACCGGCACCCAGGCCAGGGCCGGGCCGGGCCGGGGCGCCACCGCCGCCCGCAATTGCCGCCAGCCCAGCACCAGGACCACGCCCAGGATCACCGCGATCGCCACCCCCAGCCACTCTTGATAAAATCCCTGGATCAGCCACAAACCGGCCAGCCGCAGCCCCCCGCCCGGCGTCCAGCCCGCCCCCTCCCCCCCGGCCGCCTCCAGCAGGAACGTCCGGCCCCGCAGGTGATATTGCAGCTCCGGATCCAACCGCGCCGCAAAATACACCACTCCCGCCGCCGCCAGCGCCGCCTGGCTCCCGGCAATAGCCCGCCACCGGCCCCGTTTGCCTGCCGGGTCCGTCCCCTGCGGTTTATGCTCGGTCCTTCCCGCCATGCCGGGGCACTTTTTGAATCCTCAACCGCCCGGGAGGCTCCCCCTGCTGGTGTTCATGCCTGGTATCACGCGCCCCCCACTTTATGCCCTGCCCCAACCCAGGAAAATATCTTTTTAACGCCCTCAGACCTCCGCGAGTTGACTCAAATTAAAAGACACCGGGGACCTGAATCTGAGAGGAGGCAAAACGGGTCGTTGACTCATGGGAAAAAGACACCGGAAATCGGTGGTAATGCACATGAGCAAACAGTGGAAAAAG